>NZ_JAMRYX010000233.1 GCF_024448135.1 Methylocystis suflitae | reverse complement strand
GCACCACCGATAGAGCGTCAGCCTCGGTAACGGTGAATTCCATATGGTCAGTACCTAGATGCTTCGCCACTCGGCGCGCATGTCCTGCCTCGTTGAAGTGCTCATCTTCGAAACCGATCGAAAATGTGCGTATTCTTTGTTGAGAGCTACCCTGCATGATGGCTGCGATAAGCGAAGAATCAATCCCGCCGGACAGAAAGCAGCCGAGCGGCACATCACTGAGCATTTGAGATGCGATGACTTCCTTCAGACATGCTTCAACCCGTTCGCAGAGCTCCGGATAGTCGTATTTGAGCCTCAGCCGTGTTCCTTCGATAGCCGCTCCTTCAAGCGACCAGTAGGCTTGGGGCTTCGGTACGTCGGACGCGGAATCAAAGCGCACAAAATGGCCAGGCCGAAGTTTGTGAATGCCTTGAAAAATCGTTGCCGGGTCTGGAACGTAAGAAAAACGTAAAAAGGCGGCAATGGCTTCACGGTTAATTGCATTGTCGAATAGAGGATAGGCCGAGAGCGCCTCGAGCTCCGAGCCGAAGAGCAACGTTCCACGCGACCAACCATAATAAAGGGGCTTTTCGCCGAGGCGGTCGCGGGCCAAAGTCAAGCTGCGCGATGATCGGTCCCACAGCGCGAATGCGAACATCCCGCAAACCCGATCTAGGGTGCGTTGCACGCCCCACGATGCTATTGCCGCGAGCAAAGTCTCGGTGTCAGAATGGCCGTGCCATGCGGGAGCAGCACTTTCTTCTTCGAGACTCCGTCTCAGGTCGAGGTGATTATAAATCTCTCCATTGAAAGCGATGACGAGCTGTCCGGAACTGTCTTCCATGGGCTGAGCACCGGCTGGCGACAGATCGAGTATTGAGAGTCGGCGGTGTGCGAGCGCAATTCCGCTTTCGGGATCAGCCCATTCGCCCGCTGCATCCGGCCCACGATGATAAATCGCGTTGGCCATGCCTCTGGCAACACAGCGGGCGTCGAGGTCGGTCTGCCCTCGAAGAAACCACAGTCCCGCTATGCCGCACATGCAATTAACCTATTCCTCGTGACGAATAGAAGCGAGCGGTTGCGTATGCCACCTGAACGCGAATCCAAGACATTTCAGGCTGACGAGAGATCGACAATTGTGCGCAGCATGGTGGCTAGTCGAGGGCCGTGGACGTGGAGCGAATATTCACTAACTATTTTTTCTCTACCATATCTACCCATGACTCTCCGCAGCTCAGAATCTGCACTGAGATGGCGAATGGCGGCCTCCCACTCAAGCTCGTCGCGGGCAAGATAACCATTTAATCCTTCATCCACGATGTCCGAATTTACACCGACTGGTGACGCGATAACCGGGATGCCGCAGGCCATGTATTGAATGAGCTTGTAGCCGCATTTTCCTCGCGCCCACGGCTCATCCGGAAGTGGCATGATGCCGATATCCATTCCTTGGATCAATTCGACTTCAGTCTCTTCCGACCAATCGAGGAACTCGAACCGAGAATCGGCCGAACCAGGCTTTCCAGACCCA
>NZ_JAMRYX010000232.1 GCF_024448135.1 Methylocystis suflitae | reverse complement strand
GCTGGGATGCGCCTGCAGCCCCCAGATTGCATGAACATTTCGCGGTCGAGCCGCCATTTCCCCCGGAAAACCAGCGGTTCTGCGCCTTTGGCGGCCGCTAACCCTTGCTTTTCCTGCGATTCGCGACCAACACTCGCCATCGCTGCGCAACGCCGATTCGAGGTCGCGCATTCTTACGCCGGGCGGCTCGCAGTGAAGGAGAAGGAAAAAGCCATGAACAAACTGGAACTCGTCGAGCACGTCGCGAGCGAGACGGACAGCTCGAAAGCGGCGGCGGCCGCCGCCATCGACGCCGTCATCGACGGCATCACGAAGGCCCTCAAGAAGGGCGACGAAGTTCGCCTCGTCGGCTTCGGCACCTTTTCGGTCAAGAAGCGCGCCGCCGGCAAAGGACGCAACCCGGCGACGGGCGAAGAAATCAAGATCGCCGCCTCCAAGAGCGCCCGCTTCAAGCCCGGCGCGACGCTGAAGACCGCGCTCAACAAAGCCAAGTAGCTGGGCGCGGCGAGGCGCTGGCGTCGCAGGCGTTTTTCGATACTACGCACGACGGCCGTCGGAGCCCCGGCGGCCGTAGTTTTGAGCCGGCTTGCCTCGCGCCGCACCCGCCCTTAAAACCCGGCGGGCGCGCATCGTGTCGGGGCGGTTAGCTCAGTTGGTAGAGCATCTCGTTTACACCGAGAGGGTCGGCGGTTCGAGACCGTCACCGCCCACCATTGGCGCCCTCGAGGCGGCGCGGGCTCGCTGCGGGAATTGGTGTTCCAAAGCCCAGGAATTCGCTTTAGCTTGTTGGGATTAGGAAGGCCGCCCGGATGAGATTGATCAAGACCGTCCTCTTTGCGCTCTGCGTCGCCGCATTCGCCCCCATTTGCGCGCAAGCCGAAGACATGAGCTTTCGCGTCGTCAGCGTGAATTCCGACGGCTGCGGCGCAAATTGCCCACAAGTGATCGCGGCGCAGGGCGAAATCTCCTTAGAGACGCCCGAAGCCTTCATCGCGTTCGTGCGCGAAAATGCTCGCGGCGGCAAACTGCATGGAATTGTGCTGCTCGACTCGCCTGGCGGGAAGGTCGTCGGGTCGATGGAGCTCGGCCAGGCCTTCCGCAAGCTCGGGATGGCGGTGATCGTCGCCCGCCCCGCGGCGGATCAATCTCGTACAATGGCGCTCGTATCGGGCCGCTGCTATTCGGCGTGTGTCTACGCGTTGATGGGCGGCAGGAAGCGCGTAATCCCGCCGCAAAGTAGCGTCGGCATCCACCGCATGTTCAATTATTCGACGAGTTTCGACATCACTGAGGGCGGACTCGTGCGCGAGCGCAATTATGACGATGGCGGCATGCTCCAAACGCTTTCCCGCTACGCGGCGATGATGGGCGTGAGCACCGAACTCGTGAAGCTTGCCGAGCAGACGTCGCCCGATAAGCTTTACATGCTGACCGGCGCCGACATTGCCCGTTGGCGGCTTGGGTCGCGCAAGCTCTAGACGCGTCGGATTACGCATATCAGCAACCAGGGCAGCACATGAAACATATTCTCGACGGGCTTGAACGGCGGCGCGCGTCCGCCCGACTTGGCGGCGGCCAAAAGCGGATCGAAGCGCAGCACGCCCGCGGCAAGCTCACGGCGCGCGAACGAATCGAACTACTGCTCGATCACGGCTCGTTCGAAGAATTCGACATGTTCGTCGCCCACCGCTGCACCGATTTCGGCATGGATCAGGGCGAGAAAATCTCGGGCGACGGCGTCGTCACCGGTTGGGGGACGGTCAACGGCCGCGCCGTCTTCGTCTTCGCCAAGGACTTCACCGTCTTCGGCGGCTCGCTTTCCGAGACTCACGCGCAAAAGATCACCAAGCTGCAGGACATGGCGCTGAAAAATCGCGCCCCCATCATCGGCCTGTTCGACGCCGGCGGCGCGCGCATTCAGGAAGGCGTCGCGGCGCTCGGCGGCTATGGCGAAGTCTTCCAGCGCAATGTCATGGCCTCTGGCGTCATTCCGCAAATCTCGGTGATCATGGGCCCCTGCGCCGGCGGCGACGTCTACTCGCCGGCGATGACGGACTTCATCTTCATGGTGCGCGATACGAGCTATATGTTCGTGACCGGGCCCGATGTCGTGAAGACGGTGACAAATGAGACGGTCACGGCGGAAGAGCTCGGCGGCGCTTCGGTGCATACGACCAAAAGCTCGATCGCCGATCGCGCATACGACAACGACGTCGAAGCGCTCCTGCAGATGCGCAGGCTGATTGATTTCCTGCCCTCCTCCAACCAGGAAGAGCCGCCGGAATGGCCTGCTTTCGACGAGGTGGACCGGATCGACGAATCGCTCGACACGATTGTTCCGGATAATCCGAACAAGCCTTACGACATCAAGGAACTCATCCATAAGATCGTCGACGAGGCCGACTTCTTCGAGATACAAGATGCGCACGCTCGCAATATCGTGATCGGCTTTGGCCGCATCGAAGGGCGCACGGTCGGTTTCGTCGCCAATCAGCCTCTCGTGCTCGCCGGCGTGCTCGATATCGACGCCTCCAAGAAGGCCGCGCGTTTCGTGCGTTTTTGCGACTGCTTCAACATTCCGATCGTCACCTTTGTCGACGTGCCGGGTTTCCTGCCTGGGACGGCGCAAGAATACGGCGGCCTGATCAAGCATGGCGCGAAGCTGCTGTTCGCATACGCCGAAGCGACGGTGCCGAAGGTGACCATCATCACGCGAAAGGCGTTCGGCGGCGCCTATGACGTTATGGCGTCAAAACACCTTCGCGGCGACGTCAACTACGCCTGGCCGTCGGCGCAGATCGCCGTCATGGGCGCAAAGGGCGCGGTCGAAATCATCTTCCGCGCCGATCTCGGCGATCCGGAGAAGATCGCTCAGCGCACCAAGGAGTATGAAGATCGCTTTTTGTCGCCATTCGTCGCCGCAGAGCGTGGTTATATCGACGAAGTGATTACGCCGCGTTCGACCCGCAAGCGAATCGCTCGCGCGCTTGCGCTGCTTCGCCACAAGGAATTGGAAAATCCCTGGAAGAAGCACGACAACATTCCCCTGTGACGCGGGCGCAACAGCGCCAGCGTCCCGGCGCCGGCGTGATGGCGTTGCGCCATTTGCGTCGGGGTCCGCGCGATCAGCCTAATTCAGCGGCGCCCGATCACAAAATTCGTCAGACTGCACATTTTTGAAGTGACAGTCCGTCCGTTTTGTCCTAGTGTTCGCTCGCCAGGTTGGTTGGGGTAAAAGCCTAAGCGTCGAATGCGTCGCAGGAATTAAGCCCAGCTACGGTCCAAGTCGGGGAGGACGCCGAACAGAACGCAGTTCGCCGAGGCTCGCAAGATGAGCCGGCGCGAAAGGCTATCGGAGCGACTTAAGACTTCGGAGCTTGGCGTTTCAGTTCGGTTAAGGACGGGGTGCCAAAGAGCGGGGAGCGGCGGGACGCCATTCCCGCTCTTTGTGTTTTTGTCGACGCGCGACCAATGCGCTTAATGAATCGCTAAGCGTCGAAGAATAATTCCGATCGGTCTGAACTGGCGCTGCCTGGGACATCGCCTTGACGGTCGATGACGCGCTTCTTACGTTCCGCGCACGTCTAGCGAAAGCCAATGAAAGGCCGGCCATGTCCACGCAGAAAATCACTGACGCCACTTTCGAACAGGAGGTGCTCAAATCCGCCGAGCCGGTTGTCGTCGATTTTTGGGCGGAATGGTGCGGTCCCTGCCGCATGATCGCGCCGGCGCTCGAGGAGATCGCCGCGGAGATGAAGGGCAAGATCAAGGTCGTCAAGCTCAACATCGACGAAAACCCCGCCGTGGCGAGCAAGCTCGGAATCCGATCGATTCCGACGCTGATTTTGTTCAAGGACGGCAAGGCCGCCGCGCAAAAGGTCGGCGCCGCGCCCAAGGGCGAATTGTCGCGGTGGATCGCTGCGGCCGTGTGAACGATTCTTGCAATTGGGCCCAGCGGCCGGCGCATCGCAACAGGCGTGCTCTCGAGCCATCAAACCTCGGGAGCTGCGTAGATGCGCCGACTGCGTGAATTTCTCGCTTTCTGCTGCCTGATCGTTTTAACGCTCGCGCCGCTCCGCGCGGCGGTAGCCAGCGAAATCACCCTCGCGGCGGCGTCCGATCTCAAATTCGCGTTGCAGGAAATCGTCGCCAACTTTCAAGCCGCCCATAAGGGCGACAAGGTCGATGTGATTTACGGCTCCTCCGGCAAGCTGCAGACGCAGATCCGCGAGGGCGCGCCGTTCGACATTTTCTTTTCGGCCGACATCGCCTATGCGCACGCGCTGCGCAAGGACGGCTTCGCGGCGACCGAGCCCACGCCCTACGCGGTTGGCAGGATCGTTTTGTGGAGCGCGACGCGGGACGCGACAAAAATGCGCCTGGAGGATCTTGCGGATCCCAAGATCGGCAAGATCGCGATCGCAAATCCGGCGCACGCGCCTTACGGCAGATGCGCGGAACAAGTGCTGCGCGCCGCCGGCCTGTGGGACAAGGTGAAGGACAAGCTCGTGTTCGGCGAGAACATCTCTCAGGCGACGCAATACGCCGAGACCGGCGCCGCCGACGTCGCGCTGACCGCCCTTTCGATCGCTTTGAGCAAGCAGGTCGCGGACAGAGGCGGCTATTCTCTGATCCCCGAGACGCTGCATTCACGACTCGAACAAGCCTATGTCGTGACCCGCCAAGGCGCCGACAAACCTTTGGCGAAGGCCTTTCTCGACTATCTCAAAACCGGACAGTCGCAGGCGATCATGATAAAGTTTGGCTTCGCGCCCCCCGGCCAGGCCGCGCGGTAGGCCCGTTTCGCCCGCCCATCCGCTAAATGGAACAGGCGGACGCTGACAGTCCTCCGCCTGTCTTAACCTTACCGCCGCCGCTCGGCGGCAGGTCTCGCATGCCGACATCCGAAGATTTCGCCGCGATCTGGCTGACGCTCAAGCTCGCGGTGATCGTCACCTTTCTGCTGCTCCTGATCGGCGCGCCATTGGCGTGGTGGCTGGCGCGAACGCAGTCGTGGCTCAAGGCGCCATTAGGGGCGGTCGTGGCGCTGCCCCTGGTTCTGCCGCCGACGGTGCTGGGCTTCTATCTGCTGCTCGCAATGGGCCCGCAGGGGCCATTGGGCAGGCTCACGGCGTTTATCGGCGTCGCGCCTTTGCCATTCACCTTCGCCGGCCTTGTCGTCGCGTCGCTCTTCTACTCGCTGCCCTTCGTCGTGCAGCCGATTCAGAACGCCTTCGAGGCGATGGGCGATCGTCCGCTGGAGGCCGCCGCCACATTGCGGGCCAGCCCGCTGGACGCCTTCTTCACGGTGGCGCTGCCGCTCGCCAGACCCGGTCTCGTCACGGCGGCCATTCTTGGCTTTGCGCATACGGTCGGTGAATTCGGCGTCGTTCTGATGATCGGCGGCGCCATTCCGGACAAGACGCGCGTGGTGTCGGTCCTGATCTATGACCAGGTCGAATCGATGAACTACGAGCGCGCACATTGGCTCGCCGGGGGCATGCTGCTGTTCAGTTTCTGCGTTCTCCTCGCGCTCTATGGGCGCCGACGGAACGGCCGCTATGGCTAACGGCGCCATCGCCGCGCGTTTCCGCCTCGCCTATCCCGGCTTCGCGCTCGACATTGACCTGGAGTTGCCGGGACGCGGCGTGACGGCGCTTTTTGGCCCTTCCGGCTCGGGCAAGACCACCGCCCTGCGCTGCATCGCGGGGCTGGCGCGCGCGCCCGACGGGCTTCTCAAGATCGGCGGCGACGTCTGGCAAGACGAGGCGCGTGGCGTCTTCGTGCCGACGCATCGCCGCGCGCTCGGCATGGTGTTTCAGGACGCGAGCCTGTTTTCCCATCTCACCGTCAAGGGCAATCTCGACTATGGAATGACGCGCGCGCGCGTCACGGCGGCCGAGGCGGGCCGCGAGGCGCTCTGCGAAATGCTCGACATCGCCGCTCTCGCGGAGCGCTGGCCGGATACGCTTTCCGGCGGCGAGCGGCAGAGAGTGGCGATCGCCCGCGCCCTGCTGACGCGTCCACAACTGCTGCTCATGGATGAGCCGCTGGCGTCGCTCGATGTGGCGCGCCGTCTGGACGTGTTGCCCTATCTCGAACGGCTGCGCGACGAACTCGACATCCCGATCATCTACGTCAGCCATGCGCCGGAAGAAGTCACGCGCATCGCAGACGAGGCCGTCGTGCTCGATCGCGGTCGCGTCGTCGCGCGCGGCGCGCCGCTCGACGTCTTGCCGAGCGCGAGCCGTCTTATCGAAGGCGGCCGATTCGGCGTGGTCAACGCGCTCAAAGCGCGCGTACTCGCGGTCGATGACGCTTACGGCGTCACGCGGCTTGCTCATCCGGCGGGCGAGATATTGATCGCTGCGCGTCTGACGCAGCGCGAAGCGCGCGTCGTCATGCGCGCGACAGATGTTGCGCTTGCGATGTCCGAGCCCCGCGACACCAGCGTGCGCACGATTTTGCGGGGCCGCATCGAGAAGATCGATGCGACCGACAGCGCCCTCGCCTTCGTCACGCTGACGCTCGTTGGCGGCGACCGTCTTGTCTCGGCGATCACGCGCCTCGCGCTCGACGAGTTGCGGCTGACCGTCGGCGCGGACGTATTCGCCCTGGTCAAATCGGTCGCTCTCGATGAGCGCGGTTTATAGGCGAGCGAATTCCGCCAGCCACAACGCCGCGAGCGCCCCTGCGACGGCGAGAGTGGAAGCCGCGGCGAGTCTGTAGCCCATTGCGGCGCCGCCGATAACCCAGCCCATCACGACTTTCGACGCCGTATTCGACAGCAGCGCCAGCAGCACCGCTCCCGCCGCGGCCTTTATGCCGATCTCGGTTGCGCCGAGCCGCGCCATGGTCAATCCGATCGCGTCAACGTCGACGGCGCCGGAGATGGCGGCGAGCGCATAAGCGCCGGCGTTTCCGGCGAAATGGGTCGCGAGTCGCGAGAGGATCATCACGCTTGCGAGGAGCGCGCCGAATTTGAGCACCGCCATCAAATCCAGCGGATTGCCGACAGAAAAGCCGCGCGATTCCGTTGGCCGCTCGCTTCTTCGCAGGAGAAAGACTCCGGCGAGAGCGAAGAGCACGCCGGCCGCAACGACCGGCGGCGCCAAGCGCCATGCGAGCGTCGGATTGATAACTGCGATGATTGCGATGATTCGCGGCGCCATCACCGCATTGGCGAAGATGGCGCCCGCCGCCGAAGCGCCAATCTGCGAGGGATATTCCCACGCCAGCCGCGACATCGCCGCCGTCGCGGCCGTCGATGACGCCAGCCCTCCCGCCATGCCGGCGATGGCGACGCCGCGCCGGTAGCCGATAACCTTTACGGCGATGTAGCCCGCAAAGGAAATCACGCCGATCAGAACGGTCATCAGCCACAATTCGAAAGGGTTCACCGCTTGCCACGGGTCGATGGCGCGATTGGGCAGAACCGGCAGCAAGATGAAGCTCATCGCGAGCAGCGCCAGCCCGGAGCGCAGCTCGTCCCAGGTGATGCGCTTGACGAGGCCATGGAGAAACGCCTTGAGCGCCAGGATTGCGGTCGTCGCCACCGCCGCCGCGGCCGCCGCTTGTATGTCGCCGATCACTGCGAAGGCGCCGAGCGAAAAGGCAAGCGACGACGCGACGACGGTCGTCGCGCCAAAAGTCTCGTCATGGACGTTTTCGCGGTAGCGATAGACCCCAACCAAAGCGCCGACGAAGGCGAAGGCGATCGCCAAAGCGACCACGCCGGAAGCGCCATAAGGCTGAACGATTGCGCCCCACACGCCGCCGAGCAGTCCGGCAAGCCCATGCGTGCGCAGGCCGGCGGCGCGCTCGCCTTCCGACTCGTCGCGTGACGTCCAGCCTCGTTCCAAGCCAATGAGCAGCCCGATCGCCAGCGCAATCGACAGTCTCTGAATCAGCTCGGCGGCGCCTAATTCGTACATTTCTGCTTCTTTGTCTGCTTCTTTGCCGTCTTTTTCGTTGTGGCGTGACGCCAAGCCGTTTCCAGCGCGTCGCGCAGCTCGGAGACGTCGATCGCCTCGAGCACAATCGTCGTCCATCCCTGCCGCCCCCAGGCGTTGGGGACAGGCGCAAACGCCTGCGGCGCCATCATGGATTTGAACGCCTGCTCTTCGGGCGCGAATTTCACGTTCGCCGTTCGTCCGTCGGCCGCCAGAGTGGCGTAGATGCGTGCGGCTTTAAATGCCGATCTGTCGAAATGCGGCGCTTCGCGCGTTCCCTTGAAAGACATTGCGATGCGCCGGAAATCTTGGCTGCTGGCCATGTCTGCTCCATGAAAGGCTCGGCGCGATGCGCGCCGTTCAAGATAATATGGCGCGCCGCGGCGAGAGCGTGCGCCTAACGGAGATTGGCAATAGAAGGCTCGTATGAACGCACCCCTACCCCCATCCCGTCGCTCCCAAATCGCGCCCTTCATGGCGATGGACGTGCTGCGTGACGCGAAAGCCTTGGAGCGCGCCGGCCGCAGCATCATTCATTTGGAGCTTGGCGAACCCGGCGTCGCCGCGCCGCGCCGCGTGCGCGAGGCCGCCACGGAGTCGTTGCGCCACGGCTCGATCGGCTATGGAGAGGCGCTCGGCGACGCGCCGCTGCGCGCCCGCATCGCGCGTCACTATGGCGAGCGCTACGGCGTCGACATCACGCCCGACCGCGTCATCGCCACGACAGGCTCATCCGGCGGCTTTCTGCTCGCCTTCCTCGCGGCGTTCGACCCGGGAGCGAGAATCGCGGTTACTGCGCCCGGCTATCCGGCCTATGCGAACATCCTTTCCGCGCTCGGCTTGGAGCCAGTCCTGCTCGAAATCGGCGAAGAGACGCGCTTTGCGCCCACTGCGGCGATGCTCGAAGCGGCGCATCGAAGCGGCAAGCTCCACGGCGCGCTCTTCATGAGCCCCGCCAATCCGACCGGCGCGATGATTGCGCGCGATGAATTGGCGCGAATATGCGCCTTCTGCGACGAAGCCGAAATCGTTCTCGTCTCCGACGAGATCTATCACGGACTCGAATATGAGATGCGCGCGGAGACCGCGCTGCGCTTCTCGCAACGCGCCCTCGTCATCAATTCCTTCTCGAAATATTATGCGATGACCGGTTGGCGGCTCGGCTGGCTCGTCGCTCCGGCCGAATTGATGCGTCCGCTCGAGCGCTTGCAGCAGTCGCTCGCGATCTGCGCCCCGACCTTGTCGCAGCGAGCGGCCCTCGCCGCTTTCGACGCGGCCGACGAATTGGAGGCGAACCGCGCCGCCTATGCGCGAAACCGGGCGCTTCTGTTGGACCGGCTTCCCAAATTGGGGTTGGACAATTTCGCGCCGCCCGACGGCGCTTTTTACATCTACGCCGACATCTCGCGTTTCACCGACGATTCGATCGGGTTCTGTCGGCGGATGTTGCACGAAGCCGGCGTCGCGACGACGCCCGGCCTCGATTTTGATCCGCGCCGGGGCGCAAAAACGCTGCGGCTCTCTTACGCCGGGCCGGAGGCGGACGTGCGCGAGGGCGTCGCCCGCCTGGAAGGCTGGCTGCGACCCTAACTGCCGAAAGGCGTGCGCACGCGCTGCCACCAGCCGCCCTTCTTGGGGCGGTCGGGATCCGCTTGCGTGATGACCACTTCCGTGGGCTCGCGCGGGGCGGCCGGCCGGGGAGCGGGCTCGGGCGCCGGCGCCGCCTGAGGCGGAGCGATTGGGGCGACCGGCTCGCTTGCGCGCTCTTGCGAGGGCGGCGCTATCTCGGCGCCGTTGGCCGGCGGCGGCGCCGGCAAATTCTCCAGATACTCCGGCGTCTGCGCCCCACGCGGAGAGATCAGCCCCTGAGCGTCCTCACCACCCTCGTCGAGCGCGAAGACCGCGGAAGGGTCTTTGAATTCCTCTGGCAACGGGGCGGATCGCCGCCAACGGCCAGGACCGCGATCTGGACTGCGGTTGCCGCCGCGTCGGCCGCCGCGGCGGTCAGACCGTTCCTCAGTGGGCGCCGGCGCGCCCTCAATCGCCGCCATGAGCGCAAGGCCTTCATCGGACGGCTGCTCGGCGCCAGGCGCCAAGAGTTCGCCGCCCTGTGCGCCGCCGCCACGGCCTCGGCGACGACGACGACGACGGCCGCGTGACGCGTCTTCATCCGCGCCCAAGCGCGATCGTTCGCCGTTCTCGTCACGCTGATCGCCGTTCGACTCGACGGCTTCCTCATCCGCCTCGACGATTTCGCCAGCGATCAAGGCTTCCGGCGCCTCTTCCTCAAGAGGTTCGGCGAGCACCGAATCGACGCGCAAAGGCGCGTCGCGCTGCGAAACGCGCGGCCCGGTCGCGAGTTCTCCGCGCTCGAGCGCGTGATATGTCGCGCCGGTGAGCGTGTCATCGGCGGCGACCGTGATATGGACGCCGAAGCGGCGTTCGAGCTCCTGCAGATGGGCGCGCTTCTGATTGAGAATGTAGAGCGCCACCACCGCGCGGGTGCGCAGAGTCACGTCATGCGCGGCGCTCTTGACCAGCGCCTCCTCCAGCACGCGCAGCACATGCAGCGCAACGGAGGCTGTGGAGCGCACATGGCCGGCGCCGGCGCAGTGCGGACAGGGCACCGTCGAGCCCTCGACGACGCCGGCGCGGATGCGCTGACGCGACATTTCGAGCAGGCCGAAATGCGAGATGCGGCCAACCTGAATGCGGGCGCGGTCGTTTTTGAGCGCGTCCTTGAGGCGTCGCTCAACAGCGCGATTGTTGCGGCTCTCCTCCATGTCGATGAAGTCGACGACGATCAGCCCAGCGAGATCGCGCAGTCGCAACTGCCGTGCGACTTCATCCGCGGCTTCGAGATTGGTGCGAAGCGCCGTGTCCTCGATATTGTGCTCGCGCGTCGAACGTCCCGAGTTCACGTCGATCGCGACCAGCGCCTCGGTCTGGTTGATGACCAGATAGCCGCCTGATTTCAGCGTGACGTGGTTGGAGAACATCGCATCGAGCTGGGCCTCGACGCCGCTCTCGGCGAAGATCGGAAACGCCTCGCGATGCAGGCGCACGTTTTTCGCGTGGCTCGGCATCAGCATGCGCATGAAGTCTTTGGCCTCGCGATAGGCGTCTTCGCCCGAAACGACGACTTCCTCGACGTCACGCCCATAAAGGTCGCGAATGGCGCGCTTGATGAGTGAGCCTTCCTCATAGACGAGGGTCGGCGCCGCAGAGCGCAGCGTCAATTCGCGCACGCTCTCCCACAGCCGCAGCAGATATTCGAAATCGCGCTTGACCTCCTGCTTGGTCCGCGTCGCGCCGGCCGTTCGCAGGATGACGCCCATCCCCTCCGGCACCTCGAGATCATGCACGATCTCCTTCAATCGCTTTCGGTCCGCGCCGTCAGTGATCTTGCGCGAAATGCCCCCGCCCCGCGCGGTATTGGGCATGAGCACGGAATAACGGCCCGCAAGCGAAAGATAAGTCGTGAGCGCGGCGCCCTTGTTGCCGCGCTCTTCCTTGACGACCTGAACGAGCAGCACCTGGCGCCGCTTGATGACCTCTTGAATCTTGTACTGGCGACGGGCGCGCGGCGCGCGATAGGGCGCTTCGTCCATCGCGTCCCCGCCGATGTGCTCGACGTGATCGTCCTCGTCGTCATGCTCTTCCTCGTCGTGCTCCTCAACCGGGGCGGCGACGCGGGCCTTGACCTCAGCCGTTTCGTCTTCCGAATCTTCGTGGGCGCGTTCACGCGCCTCGTCACGCTCGTCCTGTCGGCGCGCCTTCAGTTCGTGGTCAGGCTCTGCAGCCTGGAGGGCAAACTCCTCGGCCTCGCCGGTTTCGACCGAACCGAAGCCAGCGGGATCGATGGAAATCTGCTCATGCTGCGCCGTAGCGAACGCTTGGTCGCCCGCCTCGGCCTCGATGTCCGTGCTCTCCGACCGACCCTCGGCGGATTCAGGCTTCCCTGTGTCAGGCTCCTGCGCCCCGACGTCTTGACCACGCGCTTGGGTTTCGACGGCTTCTGGCAGAGCTTCAAGACGTTCTTGCGCCCCAGCCTGGAACGCGAACTCCGGCGCGGCTTCAGACCGTTCCTCAGCCGATTCGGCGAAGGCGGTTTCGGCCTGATCCTCAATGACGACCGGCGAAGCGCCCGAATCCTCGAGGGGCTCGCTCGTCACAGCCTCGTCGGCGCTCACACGCTTTTCGGCGCTCTCGTGTTGGCGGCGGCGCGAACGGCGCCCGCGACCGTGCGGAACGCGCTCTTCCTCGTCGGCCTGCTGATGGGCGCGGCTCTCTTCGTCGAGCAGCGCCTGTCGATCGGCGACGGGGATTTGATAGTAGTCAGGGTGGATTTCGGCGAAGGCCAGAAACCCGTGACGGTTTCCGCCATAGTCGACGAAGGCGGCCTGAAGGGACGGCTCAACCCGCGTGACCTTCGCAAGATAAATATTGCCGCGTAGCGGTTTTTTGTCGGCAGCCTCGAAATCGAATTCCTGAACGCGGTTTCCACGTAGAACGACTACGCGGGTCTCCTCCGGGTGGGAGGCGTCGATGAGCATCTTGTTAGCCATGGGGGACTCTTCTGCGGCGTGGCGCGCAATAACGCCGACGGGGCAAGCCTGAGTCCCGGAGAGGACTCGGCGACCGCTCTTTGGCGCATCCTGACGGCGCGAACGCTTCTTGTGAGGATAAGGGAGACAGGCCTGAGGCCTGCGATACGCTTGCCGGCTTGCGAGCTGGCGGGACAAAGCGCATCGCGCCTCGTCCCCGTGAGATGACGAACAAGCCAGGAGCCTATGCTTTTAGCGAAGCTGCGCCCTGCCGCGCGGACACGCCACACGGAGGAATCGCCTGCTCTCGCGCCTATCACGGTCCTGGCCATGAGATCGTCAAAAAACCTTTCGCGCCGCCAGGTGGCGGCGACCAAACGTCACGACCTGCACGGGGGCGGCGTAACGGAAAGCAACTGTCCGAAATTCTGTTGGCTCGACTTGACGGCCGCATTTCGCGGAGAATATCGCGCCGCAGAATTCGCAGCTACCTCCTTACATATCGGTCGACGTAGGCCGGCGCAAGCGCCGGCTCGGCTATTCACCGAAAAATTCGTGGAGAAAGGTCCCGCAGCTGACGGCTTTCAGATAAGCTAACGATGCGTTAACGGCGCTCCTCCAAAATCGACAATTGCCGGATCGAAACGGCGCGTGCATCTAGGGAGGAACATGAGGAGGACAGCTTTGCGCGCAGGGACGCCGCCACCCTTCATCGCCATGGCGGCTGCGCTCCTCACGGCCCTGGGCGCGCTCGCACGGCCCGCCGCGGCCGAGGAGCAGCTGAAGGAAATCTCTGCGCTGACCGCCCGCATTGAGGCGCTCCCCGATCGTTCCCGCCTCCTCTTCGATCTCACCGGCCTGCCGCCAGTGACCGCGCATCCTGTGGCGAACCCGCCGCGCATCATCGTCGATTTGCCCGAAGTGCTCTTCCGGATGGAGCCGAACGCGGGCCTGTCGCCAGGCGACAAGCTCATAAAATCATATCGTTATGGCATCTTCGCGCCGGGGCGCTCGCGCGTCGTGATTGATCTCGCGACGCCCGCCAAAATTCTCAAGGCGGACAGCGAGGTCGCCGTCGGCGGACCGCGGCTCATCATCGAGCTCGCCCCGACCAGCGCCGGGCATTTCGCCGCAACCGTCGCCGAACAGGCGCGCCTGCAGCCCGCTGACCCGCCGAAACAGACGGCGACGGCCGCCAAAGCGCCGACGGACAAGCCGATGGTGGTTATCGATCCCGGCCATGGCGGGGTCGACATGGGCGCGACCGCCAAGCACGGCGAAATGGAAAAGGACGTCGTGCTCGAGTTCGCCCGCGCGCTGCGGGACAAAATCCAGGAAACCGGCCGCGCCCGCGTGCTTTTGACCCGCGACCACGACATGTTTCTCCCGCTTGCCGAGCGGGTGAGAATCGCCCGCGAAAACAACGCGTCGCTGTTTGTCTCAGTTCATGCCGACACGCTCGCCGCGTCCCGCGTCGAGGGCGCGACCGTATATACCGTCTCTGAGCGCGCCTCCGACGCCGAAGCGGCGCAGATGGCGGAGAAAGAGAATCTCGCGGATCAGGCCGCCGGACTTGAGAGCAAGGCGGACGCCGAAGAGGTTGGAGACATATTGTTCGAACTCACGCGGCGCGAGACCCGCGCCTACAGTCGCCAATTTTCCCATTCGCTGATCTCATTTTGGAGGGAAGTCGGGGCGCTCAACAAAAATCCGAGCCGCTCGGCCGGTTTCGTTGTGCTCAAAGCCTTTGACGTTCCTTCCGTGCTGCTCGAACTCGGGTATCTCTCGAGCGAGAAGGATCTGTCCCGGCTGACGTCCCAGGACTGGCGCGAGCGCGCCGCGCAGAAAACGGCCGAAGCTGTTGACGCCTTTATCAGCGCGCGTAGCCGTGAAGCGCGGGCCCCCGGCGAAGCGCCCTCGAGCGCGGCGCGCCCACAATAAAACACAAAATCACGGCACATGGAGACAGTCGCGACGCACGATCGCCCGCGCGTCGCAGCCGCCGAAGAACGAGAAACACGGACGCGGCGTCACATACTCGCGGATAAACGCTTCTCGCGTCGCGGCAATTTCGTGACCAGCGGCGTTCGCCGTCAAACGCGCCGGGAACCGGCGCCGGGAATTCGCCGAACGGTGGAATGATCCAAACGGGCGTTGTTGAGAAAATGACCCCAAAAAATGCGATCGCTCACTATATCTGAGCTGAACGAGTCGCTCTCGCGCGCCGGCCAGGCTCAGGCGCCCGCCGTCGCGCAACGGACTTTGGCATTAGAAACAATAGCCGACGCCAGCCGCCGGCCGCTCTAAGGGTGAGATTTCATGCGAATGCTCGCAAGGTTTTTGGGCTTCGTCTTCGCGACCGCGACGATCGTCTTCCTTATCGGGGCGATCGCCGGGTCCGGACTGATCTATTATTTTTCCAAGGATCTGCCCGACACGGCCCAGCTGCGCGACTACGAGCCGCCAGTGACGACGCGATTGCACGCCAGCGACGGCTCGATCCTCGCCGAATATTCGCATGAACGCCGCCTGTTCCTGCCGAGTTCCGCCATTCCGCAGCTGGTGAAGCAGGCGTTCATCTCCGCCGAGGACAAGAACTTCTACAACCACATCGGCGTCGATCCGGAAGGCGTGATGCGCGCCGTCACGGTGCTCGCCCAGGGCGGCCGCCATGTGCAAGGCGCCTCGACCATCACGCAGCAGGTCGCCAAAAACTTCCTCGTCGGCAACGAGCGCTCCATCGAACGCAAGATTCGCGAAGCGCTCGTCGCCTTCCGTATCGAAGCCGCCTATCCCAAGGACAAGATTCTCGAGCTTTATCTCAACGAGATCTATCTCGGCCTTGGAAACTACGGCGTCGCCGCCGCCGCGCTCAATTATTTCAACAAATCGGTCAATGAGCTCACGCTCGCCGAGGCGGCCTATCTGGCGGCGCTTCCAAAGGCGCCGAGCAATTACAATCCGTTTCAAAACCGCGAGCGCGCCCTCGAACGCCGCAACTACGTCATCGATCGATTGATCGCCGACGACTATGTCACGGCCGAAGAAGGCGCGAAGGCGAAGGCGGAGCCGCTCGGCGTCAATCCGCGCGTTCTCTCGCCCAACACCTATGTCGCCGGCTATTTCGCCGAGGAAGTGCGGCGTCAGCTGCTCGAGCAACAGAGCGAGAAGAAACTCTACGAGGGCGGCCTTTCGGTTCGCACGACGCTCGACCCGAAGATGCAGGCCTGGACGCGAAAGGCGCTGGCCGACGGCCTCGTTCGCTTCGACGAGGCGCATGGCTTTCGCGGCGCGATGAACCACATCGACATCTCCTCCGACTGGGGCGTGACGCTCGCAGCCATTCCCGCGCTTGGCGACGTCAAGCCGTGGCGCCTCGCCGTCGTGCTCGATGTGACCGGCGACGCCGCGCGCATCGGCCTTCAGCCGGGACGCGAGAAATCCGGCGAAGTGGCGCGCGAACGCGAGACTGGCCTTCTAACGGCCGAAGGCATGCGCTGGACCGGCCGCACGCCGCGAACCGCTTTGACGACGGGCGACGTGATCTACGTCGAGCCGCTCGCGGGACGCGCCGGCCAATATCGTCTGCGCCAAATCCCCGATATCTCCGGCGCGATGATCGCCATGGACCCGCATACGGGCCGCGTCTTCTCCATGGTCGGCGGCTTTTCCTTCGACCAATCGTCATTCAATCGCGCGACTCAGGCGTTGCGCCAGCCCGGCTCCTCGTTCAAGCCCTTCGTCTATGCGACAGCGCTCGACAATGGCTATACGCCGTCGTCATCCATCCTCGACGAGCCGATTTCCATCCAGCAGGCGGACGGCACCTATTGGACGCCGGAGAATTTCGAAGGCGGCCACGGCACCGGCGCGCATCCGCTGCGCTATGGCATCGAGCATTCGAAGAACATGATGACGGTGCGTCTGGCGAAAGACGTCGGCATGCCGCTTATCGCCGAATACGCCAAGCGCTTTGGCGTCTACGACGAGATGACGCCCTATCTCTCCATGGCGCTCGGCGCCGGCGAAACGACGCTGCTCCGCATGGTCACCGGCTATTCGATGCTGGCGAATGGCGGCAAGCGCATTAAGCCCACGCTGATCGACCGCATTCAGGATCGCTGGGGCAAGACGGTCTACCGACATGACGAGCGTCAATGCATCGGCTGCGACTCCGCCAAATGGGAGAATCAGCTCGAACCGAAGCTCATCGACAAGCGCGAGCAGGTGCTCGATCCGTTGACCGCCTATCAGATCACCTCGATCATGGAAGGCGTGATCCAACGCGGCACCGGCGTCTCGATCAGATCGGTTGGCAAGCACCTTGCGGGCAAGACCGGCACGACGAACGACGCCAAAGATCTCTGGTTCGTCGGCTTCTCTCCTGACCTCGCGGTCGGCGTCTTCATTGGCTACGATCGGCCGCGCTCGCTCGGCAGCCACGCTCAGGCGGCGCAGTTCGCCGCGCCGATCTTCCGCGACTTCATGACGGTGGCTCTGAAGGACAAGCCCGATACGCCATTCCGCGTGCCGCCGGGGATCAAGCTCATTTCCGTCGACGCGCATTCCGGGCTGCGTTCGTCGGGAGCAGGCACGATCCTCGAAGCGTTCAAGCCGGGGACGGCGCCGCCCGACTCCTATTCCGGCGGCGGTGGCCCGCGTCAGCTCGATACGCCGCATGACGTAGATCAGCAGGTCGGCAGCGGCACCGGCGGCCTCTACTAGATCGCGCACGGCGGCAGGGACTTTGGTTTGAGACCTTTGGTTTGAGACCTTTGGTTTCCCGCCGCCGGACTATATGCTCGAAGCGATGACCCTGGACGCCGAAACATCCGCGCGCGTGACGCTGGAGACCGCAGCTGGCGTCGCGATCCTTACGCTGAACAGCCCCGCCTCGCGCAATGCTCTATCTCTCGCGATGATCGACGCCCTGTCGGGCCGTCTCGACGCGCTCGCGAGCCACGACGACGTTCGCGTCGTCCTGCTGCAGGCGGAAGGTCCCGCCTTCTGCGCCGGGCATGACCTCAAGGAGCTGACGGCGCATCGCAACGATCCCGACCGAGGCCGCGCCTTCTTCGATAAGACGATGCGCGCCTGCTCGGCGCTGATGCAGCAAATCGTCAGCCTGCCCCAGCCGGTCGTCGCGGCTGTCGATGAGATGGCTACGGCCGCCGGCTGCCAGCTCGTCGCGAGTTGCGATCTCGCCGTTGCGGGTCCGCGCGCGCGCTTTTGCACGCCGGGCGTCAACATCGGTCTTTTCTGCTCGACGCCAGCCGTGGCGCTCTCGCGCAATGTGGCGCCAAAGCAGGCGATGGAGATGCTGCTGACGGGTGTTCCCATCGGCGCCGAGGAGGCGCTGCGCATCGGCCTCGTCAACCGCATGTCAGCAGATGGCGCAAGGACCGGCGCGCTGGCGCTGGCGCGACTCATCGCCGAAAAATCCCCGCAGGCGATCCGCTTCGGCAAGAGGACCTTCTACGCGCAAAGCGAGAAACCGCTTTCGGACGCCTATGAGCTGGCGAGCGCCGTGATGGTCGAGAACATGCTGGCGGAAGACGCCAAGGAAGGCGTGGCGGCGTTTCTGGAGAAGCGCTCTCCTTTATGGAGGTGCCAGTGACGAGCTCAAATTCAGCGCTCGACGCGCACTTTATCGCCTGGCTTGAACTTTCCGTCTCCCCGTTCACTTCGCTCGATCCGCCGTAGGGACTGGGCTCCATTTTTTCGCGTAGATCGAGGATTGAACTCGGAAAAATATTGCTGGATTTGAAGCCTGATTTCGTTCGCACTGTCATCTACTTGAGATTGACCGAAGCCGAGTTCGTAGAGCTTGGTGTTCAACATATTGTGCAATCCATCCGCACTCTTTTTGAGATCGGGCCAATCGTGGCTGTCAGCAAGACGATTGAAGAAAAATTCTGCTATCTCTTCATGAGCAGCTGTCAACGCACTCAGTCTTCCCTCCAAGTAAGAAACTACTGTTGTCCTAATGGTCTCAGGCACGAACGGATCGGAGGCAAATTTCTTAGCTTGCGCAAGTAGGTGCGCCATTAACGCCGTTGCGGGCGTGCCGAATTGGCGCTCTCCAGGCCTGCTTGTCAAAATTTCGTGCTTCGACGCGCGAGCCTGCTCCGCGAGACGCGTTAAGAACTCGTCCATCGACCCGCTATTCGAGAGAGGCCCTTCGTGGAAAGGATCGCATTCAGCGCCTAACTCCTCACTAAGCGCATAGAGTTTCTCAATGACCTTCTTGTGGTACTCTGTGTTGACCGTGTTCAGCAGCCCTTTTTTTGCTGATATGTATGTGAATACAGCTACCGTAGAGGCCA
>NZ_JAMRYX010000231.1 GCF_024448135.1 Methylocystis suflitae | reverse complement strand
CGGGCGGGATGTCTGCGATCGAGCGCGACTTGCGCCAGCGGCGCGATGAAGCTCGAGGCCCCGCTATCCTCGGCGATGGCGAAGCGGCACAGGACGCCGCCCGCGTCGCCGGCGTCGAAAATATCGAGAATGACGAGTCGCGGCGCGCCGCGCGCGATGACGCCACGCTCGCGCAGAAAAGCGATGAGCGCCGGCCTGGCGTGGGCCGAAAGCGGCAGCGCCCGGCGCAGATTTTGGACGAGACTTCCATTTTTTGCGTGATCGAAATCCATTTGTCACTCCATCAATAAGTAAATCGATGCTCGTTGAAATCGCGCGAGCTTTCACTCAGCCGGCGCAGGCCGCGGCGCCGTCCGCCGCACATGCGCCAGCCGCGCCGAACGCTTCTTCCACCAGATGTAAACGCCGGTGACGGAGAGCATGGCGATGACCAACCCCAGGGCGCAGATGAAGATGCGGTAGGGAAGGCCGAAGAGATTGGCCGTGTGCAGCTCGACGAGCCAGGTGGTCAGCGTCGTTCCGCTGCGATGCCCCGTCGGCAGGCTAAGGGTTTTCAGTTCGCCCGAGCGCGAGTCAAACAGGATCGAGGTCGAGCCGGCCTTGTCGCCGATGTCGCGCGACGAGCGCACGCGATATTCGTAAAGGCCCTTGTCGCGCAGGTGATAAAGCGCCAGAGGCCGTTCGATTGCAAAATTGTGTCTGCGCGCCTCTTCGGCCATCAGCCGCTCGCCGGTCGCTTGCGCTGCCTCCCATTCCATCGGCGCGCGCGCATCGCTTTGTATCGTTCCCTCCTGCGCCCAGACGGGCGCCTCGTAATCCAAAACGAGTTGCGTCGCGCGCGTGTAGAAATTCGGCAGTGTGAAGAAGACGCTCGACCAGGCGTAGACGAGAAGCATGGCCCAGAGCCACAGGCCGCTCGCGCGATGCAGATCGAAATTGACGCGATAGAAGGAGCTCTTGAGCTTCACGAGCCACGACGGCTTCCAGCGCGCAAAGAATCCTTTGCGCGAGCGCTCGCTGCCCGCCGGCAGCGTCAGATAAAAACCGACGAAACAATCGAGCGTCCAGACAAGCGCCACGGCGCCGAGAATCCACTCGCCGATGCCGCTCATCGCGAGATACATGTGAAGGCCGTAGACGAAGGGCATGATGTCGTTCTTGCGTCTCGGCAGCCCATGCCATGTGACTCGCCCGAGTTCATGGCCGTCGATCGGATCGAGATGGATGTATTCGAAGTCGAGCGGCGGCGCGCCGTCGCGCGCCTCCATGCCGATCTGAGCGGAACCAGGGTAGCCGAGATACACGGTGCGCGCTTGCGCGCCCGGAACCAAGGTTTCAGCCCGCCGCACAAGCGTCGCTGCGTCAAGCTCTATCCCGGCGCGGGAGCCGGGATAGAGTTCGGGCGTGAGCCATTGATTGATCTCAAGCCAGAAGGCGAGCAGGCATCCCGTCAGCCCGACCACGATCAAAAAGCCTGCCATCGCCAGTCCCGTCCAGCGATGCAGCCATACGAACAGCGCGCGCGGCATCGCTAGAACTCCACTCTGATCTGCCCAACCGCCGTGAACGGCGCGGCGGGCAGCGCGTTAAAACGCGCCGATGCGTTAAAGAAATTGTCGACGCCGGTAAAATACTGCGCATTGTTGATGTTCTTGAGATTGAGCTGAGCGGTGACCTTATGGCCTTCGACAAGCGTCGCGTAGCTGGCGAATCCGTCGAGCCGCGCCCATCCGGGCAGCAGAAAAGTATTTTGCAGATCGCCCCACACATGCGTCGAGGCGGTTACGCCGACGCCTACGCGTAAACCAAGGCCATTTTCGCCGAAATCGTAAGTGGCGAATATTTTTCCCGCGTGGCGCGGCGCGTTGACGAGGTGATTATACAGGAAGCCGCTGCCGTAAGGATCCAGGGGATCCTTAACGGAATCTGAAATCACCTTCGCGTCCATATACGCATAATTGGCGATGATCGCGACGCGATCGTAAACCCGCCCGATTACGTCGAGCTCGATTCCGCGGCTACGTTGCAAACCTCCCGCCGTAACGGCGGCTGGATTAGGCGAGGAAAAATCGCGGGTCAGAACGCCAGACTTGGTGATTTGATAAAAGGCGAGCGTCGCCGATAGGCCCGGAAGAGGCTCCGACTTAAGGCCGACTTCCCATTGCTTGCCGCGCTGCGCCGCAAACGGCTGCCCATCGGCGGAGATGCCATTGTTCAGGCCAAATGACTGCGAATAGCTCCCATAGACGCTGAGCTGAGGCAAAACGTCATAGACGACGCCGGCGCTCGGGCTCCAACCTGTATCGACTAGCGTTGGCGAAGCGAGACGATCAGCGATCGCCAGCTGTTTGCTCGAATTATAGAGAGGCGCGCCCGTGATTTCGTCGAAGCCGCCATTCACGCTTCCGACCGTCACGTCGCCAACATCATAACGGGCGCCGAGCAACACATGCAGCGTATCGAACCAAGTCACATGGTCCTGAACATAGAAGCCCTTTTGCCGCGTGAGGACGGACGAATGGCTCTTGAAGCCAGTGCCGATCTGCGCATCCCAATAGGCCAAAGGCGGCGCGGTTCCATAAACCGGAGAGAACATATCGATGGGATAGGTTCCGGCTCCACTACTGAAATTGTAGTCATAATAGCCATTGAGATAATCGAGCCCCACCAGGAAAATATGCTTCGCGCCGAGCGCATTGAATTTGCCTTCGAGATCAATATTCGTTGAAAATGCATTGCCGTTCATGAATTGATATTGCGTATAGCGTTGCAGCGTCCGCCCGTCGGCATCAACGCAATAGGTTATGTCGACACAGAAGCCTGCAATATTAGGCTTAGAGAGATACGGCGTCGCAGCGTAATTGAAACGGTTGGTGACCTTCCAATCCTCATTGAGGTTTTGTCTGAATTTGTAGCCAATGTTGAAGCTGTCGATGCGATCGCGCGGATCGTTCGGTTCCTGAAAGGATCGGCTCAACGGTATCGGCGCGGGACGGGCGCCGAAAATCGGGACGCCTGTATCGCTTTGCGCATGTTGACCGAGAAATTGCGTGTCGACGGTAAACTCCGTCCAGTCGCTTGGACGGTAGCTGACGACCGGCGCGATGAGCACGCGCTCGCCGCCCTGAAAGGTCCGGAACGATCTGTTATTCTGGTAAGCGCCGGAAACGCGGTAAGCGAGACCCGGCACTTGCGCGACTGGCTGCGAAAAATCCCATTGCGTGCGATAGTAGTCGAAGGAGCCGATCTGCTGCTCGACACGATACAGCGGGTGGGCCAGAGGTTCTTTGGTGATGAGATTTATAAGACCGCCGGGTTCTGCGCGCCCGTATAGAACGGAGGCGGGACCTTTCAATACCTCGATGCGCTCCAGATTGGCTGTGTCGAACCCGCCCGGATTGCCCTCGCCAGCCGGTATCGCGAGATTATTGCGATAGATGTAGAGGCTTCTAAATCCGCGAATGGTGAAATTATAGCCTTCCAGCTCGTTGTTGTTGGAATGAACGCTGGGCACATTTTCGAGAGCCTCTTGGATATTGGTGTCGTTCTGGTCAATCATGACTTGCTTGGGAACGACGTTAATTGAGACGGGCGTCTCTCGTATCGGAATATCCGCCTTTGTGCCTGTCGAGGCGTTTCGCACGACATAGCCTTCTTCGGGCGTCTTCGGCTCGCTCGGGAATCTCGATGCGACTCCCGGGTCAGAAGCGGCCGCTTGGCCGGCGGCTGCCTCGCCCGGCGTCGAGTCAGGCTCTCCCGCGCCGCGTGCGGCCGGCGCGTGACGCGCCCCACCCACGTCGATCGTCGGCAGCGCCTGTTGGGCGAGGGCGTCATAAGAGACGAGCAAGGTTAGCGCGCCGGCGGAAACGCCGCGCAGTAGAACGGACGAGTTCATTGAGAAACTCCAGAGCGCCATTCACGGCGCTCGAGCAGACGAAAAGAAGAAGCAGGTTGAGCTTAGGGCGCGAGTCGCGAATCAGGCCCGCCGCGGCGGGGCGCGCGAGGACCAGGCGCTCGCCCAACCGGCAAGCGCGAGCCGGCTCCGCGCGGGAGCGCGTGGCTTAACAGCGTCGGCCGCCGATGGGCGCCAGGGCGCTAGGCTAAATGCCGCTCCCGGAAGACTAAACGTCGGCGCCTCGTAACTTGCCGAGCAACAGAGGCCAGCCAAAGAGCAATTATGCGCGTGACCGTCGTTCGCTGGCGCGCGCGTGTCATCTTGCGCACAATCCGCAACGGCCGCGATCGAGACCGCGGCAATCTCTTCATGAGAAGCGCTTCGCGCCCAGGGCGAGGCGAGAACAACTCCCTGAACCGCCATGACAAATGCGATAAAGCTGAACAGGATCGCGCGGACGCGTCCGAGGCGCAGCGGAGCGCTCTCGCTCGTCTTTGTCGTATGGCGTGGGATCTGCTGCTTCATCGCCGTCTTCGCCTGGTGGAGAATAAATAGCCAAAGCGGGGCTGATGCGCCTGACATGAGTCTGACGTGAGAAATTTTAGCGCGAATCCGGGACGCTGTGTCTTTCTGGCAACAGCCGGCCCTTCGCGCGGGGTGTCTTGTCTTGCGATTTCGGCCACCAAATTCGATAATCGACGGCGCGAAGGGGAGCGGCGCCCATATGCGAATATTGTTGGTTGAAGACGAGCTGGATGCGGCGCGTTTGACGGCGTCGTTAGTCGGCCAGGCCGGTTTCGACGTTGATCAAGCCCGCTGTCTGAGCGCTGCGCGAGAAGCTGTAGAAGTCTCGAATTACGACCTCCTCCTGCTCGATCGTCGTCTGCCTGATGGCGATGGGCTGTCGCTCATGCCGCTAGCGCGGCGACTGCGGCCGGGCATTCGCATCATGATGCTGACGGCTATGGACGACGTGGCGGACAAGGTGTCGAGTTTCGATCTCGGCGCGGACGACTATGTGACGAAGCCGTTTCAAGGAGAGGAGCTGATCGCGAGAATACGCGCCTGCGTTCGGCGTCCGGGAAGCGGCGCGCCAAAGCCGATCGTCGTGGGCGCGCTATCTTTTGACCTGACGACGCGTGACGTCCGTATCTCGAACAAAATCGTCACGCTGCACCGGCGGGAATTGGTGCTGCTCGATTCTCTTCTGCGGCGGGTCAATCGTGTGGTTTCGCGCGAGACTCTTCTCGACGAGGTCTTCTCTCCACACGACGACGTTCAGGACAACACGCTCGACACGGCCGTCTCCCGCTTGCGGCGACGCCTCATCGCATGGGATGCCGGAGTCGTCATCCACACTGTTCGCGGCGTTGGTTATATGGCGACGGAGCCGTTCAATTGAGACGACATTCTCTCGTATTGCGTATTGTCGGCTGCCTATTCTTTGCTCAGATCATCGCCTTTACGATCGCGTGGCTCTTTACGATCGGCCTTGGCCTCGCGGGCGTCGACATTTTCGCCACTTCGCTCGACGAGTTGTCGGCGATTCGCGCAAAAAAGCAGGTCGTCGCCTCATTAGCAATGAATGACGCAAAGATGCTGGAGTTCAGGCCGACGCCCGACTTGCTCGAAGACCTCGCGCGCGCCCCCGGCATGAAGTTCGCTGCGTTCAAAGGTCTGAGCCGCGATCCCGTTGCAGGCTCATCGCCCGAGCTTATCGCGATGCTGAGGCCGCTCATCGAGATCAGCCCGACCCATGTGCATTTTGTTCTGCCGGGCGACCCAAGCGCCATCCGTGCAGGCCTAATGGAGCCGCTGTGGACTCCCTTTGGCAGGCTCCACATCGCCGTCTACGGACAGAAATTCCGCTGGAGCGACATTTTCTACGTCGCCGTCGAGGATATGCGCTGGTTGATCTGGTATTTCGTCATGGCGACAGTCATGTCGGCAGGCGCGGCCTGGTTCGCGGTGCGATGGGGGCTGGAACCGCTCAGACGCGCGGCGGAACAAGCCTCCGGCATCGACATGAACTCCCTGCACCAACGCCTCGACGCAAATGACGTATCGAGCGAAATCGGACCGCTTGTTGACGCGGTAAACGACGCCCTGGCGCGGCTCGACGCTGGCGTCGCCCGACAGAAGCGCTTTGCGGCAAATGCGGCCCATGAACTTCGCACCCCCGTCACCGTTCTTGGCGTGCGGCTCGACGCGCCCGAGGAACCGACCTTCAAGAACGATCTGAAGCGGGACCATCGGCGGATACGCAACATTGTTGAGCAGCTGCTCGCTTCGGCCCGGCTCGGAGAACAAACGACAAAGCTCGATGAAACGATCAATCTCGTCGAGTTGGCGCGAACGATGATCGCAGACGCGGCGCTTCTCGCGTTGAAGGCGCGACGCCGGATCGTTCTGGAGTCGCCGAGCGCGCCGGTGTTCGTCACGGGGAATCGGCCGGCGCTCGAGTCGGTCATCGCGAATGTCATCGATAATGCTCTTCGCGCCGAGCCGGAAGGCGGCGCGGTGCATGTTCGTGTCGCCGAAAATGCAACGCTCGAAGTGATCGATCACGGCTGCGGCGTCGAAGAAGCGGACCGAGAAATGGTCTTCGAGGCTTTCTGGCGAAAGAATGAAGCCACTCCCGGCACGGGCCTTGGCCTCGCCGTCGCCAAGGAAATCGTGGATGCACACGGCGGCCATATCTGGGTCGAGGACACGCTTGGCGGCGGCGCGACGTTCAAGCTTGAGTTTCCGCGATCGAATGCGAATTTAAATTTTGCTGCCCGCGAGCGTTGCGGATGACGCGCGGGATGAGCTTATGCAGCTCTGGCGCGTCCGACGTCTATTTAGGCGAGGCGAAGCAGAAAATCGGATCGGCGTCCGCTACTGGCGCCCGACGCCTTTAGATCGCAAAAGGCGGCGCGTCTCCGCGAAAGGTTCTCGACAGGATCCGCCAAGCCATCCTGTCACCGGTCAACGCCAAATCGCCCTCATCGCAGCAGTCCGCGGCGAGTTCAGCAACTTTTCGCCACTCGTCGGTGGTCGGCGAGAGCCATATCTCTTCTGCGGTTCGGTCATCACAGGAGAGCGAAAGAATTGCGTGCACGATCACGAGGCTGGTCCGGGGATGTTCAGCCCACCACGCGGATGATGCAAATCGGAGAGTTTCTTTTTCGGTCATCGCCCTTGCTCCTTCGCTTTGTGCTCAATGCAGCGAAGCCGGGGATGTCCACGAAATGGGCGTTCTATCGACGAAAGCAAATTCTTTTTGGACTTAATTTGTCTCAAAGTTGAAGCCGAACGTAGTCTTGGCTCTGGAAACGTGTCCAAATGTTTGGCCCTCGACGGCCGACCGATGCGTCATATTCGCTCAATTCTTCCCGCGTTTCAGCTTGTATTTTCGCCGATATGCGCTAATTATTGATTATCGAGTTTTCGGCCGAATGATCTTGCTTCCGCTCCCTTGGCGCGTCGGCTTCTGACTTCCTCTCCAGAACTTCGATCCCCAAGCGCCACGCAATCTTGCATGGCGCAGACAGCTGTTCTCGAAAGGACATGTCATGCAGACCGGTATCGTAAAATGGTTCAACGCCCAAAAAGGCTTCGGCTTCATCCAGCCGGAGTCCGGCGGCCCGGACGTATTCGTTCACATCAGCGCGGTTGAGCGCGCGGGACTTATGGGCCTCGCGGAAGGCCAGAAGCTCAGCTACGAAATCGCCATCGACCGTCGTAGCGGAAAATCTTCGGCCGATCAGCTGCAAGTCGCAGCCTAACGATCGTCCCGGCCCCTGATGGTCCGGCCGCAATGCGGCTGATCGCCAGGGGCCGGCGAGTTCCTTTCAGGAGGAACGAGACTCTTTTTAACGTCCGCGCAAGATAGCGCAGCAGGGGACGTTGAGCGCGAGGCCCATTCATACGGAGGGGCGGACATGGCTAAAGGCCAACGGCGCAGTAATCGCGAAGCGAAAAAGCCCAAGAAAGATAAAACCCGCGACGGGGGAGCGGCGGTTGTCGTCAAGGATTCGTCCTGGCTGACCGTTGAAAAGCTCCAGGCGCGCGAAGCCGAAGCGAAGCGACGGCGGTAAGTCGAGCGCATAGCGGGCCCATCGCCTGAATGCGCTCATGACGATTACTCGAGGAGCGCCTCCACATGACCAATGACAACGACACGATCCGAAGCTTTCGGCGTCCGGCGCAAAGGCTTACCGCCTCTCCGTCGCATAAATTCGCGATCGGGGTTCGCGTGATCCAAAAATTCGGGGCCGCGACGGGGACGGATTCGTTCAGCGTCACGCGCCATCTGCCCGACGCCGGCGCCGGCCTGCAGTATCGGATGAAGAGGGAACGCGATGGGCAGGAAAGGGTCGCCGTAGAATCCGCGCTCGAACTCGTCGCGCGGGAAGAGTTCATGCAATAGTTTCTGGAGGGGTCGATGGACGCGAAGCAATATACAACTGAAGCCGCCCTCTATTTTTCAAAGGCGGCCAATTCGCATTCGAAGTCCCTCAATTTTCGGCGCTTCGAGCACGCTTCAGAGGCTATTCGCTTCGCCGTAGAGGAGCTTACGCCAAAAGCGCTCGCCGGCTGTTCTCTGGAAGTGGATGAACAGCACTTTTTCGGCCGCGAGATACGGCCGCTTTACGACAGCGAAGATTATCCGTTACGCCGCCGGTGATGTGGAGCCGCGATTAACTCGCCTGAGTCGGCCGCGCCTGAAGTCGGATTGAAAATCTTGCTAGAGCGCGGCGTCGCGCCACGCGCGGGGTTGCCTCCTTAAGCTGTTTCAGCATTCGCACGCCTCGTTCCTTCGAAGCGTGGCGCCCTATCTGTCCTTGCGAGCGCGATCAGGCGGAAGGCCTGAGCGCAAGCGAGGATCAGAACAATGGCCAAGACACAGAAGATGGCCAAGACATACGCCAAGACATACGCCAAGTCAGACGCAAAGACCTCTGACGACATCAGCGGCGCGACGGCTCCGCTCGCCTTTGCCGGAATCGGCTCCGCACTGGCTGCAGGTTTGGGCGTTGCCGCGGCAGGACTTTCCGTTGCATTCGTATGCGCCATCGCCGGCGCGATCGGCGGAGCGATCCTCGGCGTGTGGGCAAATCGCCGCTGACGCAATTCCTGCTGAAGGCGCTGAGAAGCCAGGCGACGATCGGTTCCGGTGAGGGCCGCGTGCGAAGGCGCACATTCGCACGGTTCTGTAACGGGTAGCGTTCTCCTCAGCAAAACAACAGGAGGACGTCATGTCGAAATTTACCAGCGCGATTGTCGGAGCCATCATCGGGTCGGTCATCTTCTTCGGAGTCGGCGCCGGTTTGGCTCATGCCCATACAGCGCCTCAGCAGACAGGATCTGTTGTCTATGTCGAGGCGCCTTAAGCGCGCCTCGGCGACCACGCTCGAAACAGCAGATGGTCGAGGGAGATCGCGCCGGGCCCACGGGCGATCAACACGGTGAGGATCGCCGTCCAATAGGCGTGGACCGTCCACCATGCATCGGGATAGACGAAGATCTGGATGACGATTGTCATCGCCAGAAGAATGAACGCCGACAATCGCGTCAAAAGCCCAAGGACAAGCAGCAGCGGCAGGACGAATTCGAGGCCGCTTGCCACATAGGCGGCGGCGGTCGGCGAAATGAGCGGCAGTTTATATTCGTCGGCGAATAGCGCGAAGGTCGCGCTGCGCACCGCTGTCGGGATTTGGAACGACAGATCAAGGCCGAAAATTTCGCGGCCGAGGGTCGGTCCCTCGATCTTTGTCTGGCCCGAGACGAAGAACGGATGCGCGGCGACGATCCGCAGAAAAAGCGCGATCAGCGAATAGGGGATCGCATCCAACCAGCGTGCGATCTTTCTTATGAAATTCATTGCGTTCAAGCTCCATCAATGATCGCTGCGGTCACGCCATAACGCGTTTCTTAAGTTCAGTGCGCGACGCTGACGGCTACGAAGGCTCCAGTCACGAGAAGCTCGCGCAAGCAGTCGGTCAGGTTGAAATCCGCGGCGACGCCGCTCGCCGCATTCACGGCTTCGCCGAATGTTCTTCCGCGCCTGAGCGCATCGACGAAGGCCGATCCACCGGCGGGAAGAGCCGCTACCATGATTGCCAGCTGGGGACGAACGACAAGCGCCTCTTCGCCGCGGTCCAATTCCAGCGGCCCCATCTTTTCGTCCGACATGTGCCGTCGCCAGATCGAAACGATCGGATGTTTTGATGCGATCACATGCGTCGAGGGATGTAGAGCAGCCGTTGCGCTCTCCATTCGATCGAGCGGCAGGGCGCGGATCAAATCCAACGGCAGCGGCGCGGCGTCAGCGGCGTGATAGGCCTGGCCGACAGCATATTCCAGCCGCGCGACGTCAGGAAGATAAGGAAGTTCGCGCGCCGGCTCAAATTCCGAAACGAACGTCGCAAATTCCTCCCCATATTCGAAAAGCATCGGGCTGCGGGGTTGGAAAGCGCGCACATAGCATTGCGCCATGGCGCGAAAAAACTCATCGCCGACCAACTGCACGCAAATTGGAAAGCGCTCCGCCAGCGCGTCGACCAGTCCGACGCACACATTGTTGCGATAGACGGCGAACCGTCGCTCTGGCGGAAAGCCGCCGGGGGTTTCGAGTTCGTTGGGCGGCGGCAGCTCTGGGTCGAGCAGCGCGCGGACAAATGCGCCTTGATCGAAGTCAGCCGAGGTCGTCATGAAGCGCCTCCGATCTCAAGCTGTCTTCGACAGCACGCCGACTCCTTTCAAGGAACGTTTGCGCTCGCGTGGCTTGCGCCAAAAGCGTTGGCCAGGAGGGAACGTCGTTGTCCCATTCGATCAGCGTCGCGACCGGTCCGCGTCGCGACAGCGCGTGATCATAGAGGCGCCAAACCGCGTCGGGGACGGGCGCGCAATGCGCGTCGATCAGCAGAGGGTCGCCAATTTCGTCGACATCCTCGGCATATCCGGCGAGATGAATCTCTTCGACATAGGACATTGGGAAGGCGTCGATATAGTCCTCCGCCGAAAATGCCAGGTTCGTTGCGCTGACATAGACGTTGGTCACGTCGAGCAGCAGCCGGCAATCCGTGCGGCGCACGACTTCGCGCAGGAAGTCGACCTCCGAATATTCCGAGGATCGGAACCGCAGATAGGCTGCTGGGTTTTCGAGGAGGATCGGCCTGCCGAGCGCCTCCTGGATTTCATCCACATGAGCGATGACATACGCCAACGTCGCCGCATTATAGGGCAGGGGCAGCAAGTCGTTGAGAAATCGCGCGCCCTGCGTCGACCAGGCGAGATGTTCGGAGCACGCGGCCGGGTCATAGCGTTCGACAAGCGTCCTTAGGCGGCCAAGATGCTCGCGGTCGAGAGGCTCAGCGCCGCCGATCGACAGGCCGACGCCATGGATTGAGAGAGGCGAGTCTCGGCGCAAACGCATAAGCTGCGCATGCGGAGTCCCGCCGGCGCCCATGTAATTCTCGGCGTGGATTTCGAAAAATCCGACATCGCGGGCCGAGGCCTCGATGTCAGCGAGATGCACGCTCTTGAAACCGACGCCAGCGCGAGCGGGCAGTGAGGATGCCGCGCGCTCGCGGCTATGTTCGGAGGCGGATCGCGCGCCCATGCTGGGCCTCAGTGCGAAATCGGCTCGAGGCTGCCCTTGCCCTTGGGCGTCACGATCGACGTGCACGTGCCCTTGGGAACATATTTCCATGCGTCGCCTTGATAATTGGTCTTTGACGTTCCCGCGCAGCTGGTTCCCGGTCCCGCGGCGCAATCATTCTTGCCCTTCAACGAAACGCCAAAGCACTTTTCCTGGTCGGCCGCGGCCTTCGCCGTTTCCGCCAGAGCGACGGCCGTCGCGAAGGCGCCCGCGATCGCAAAGGCGGCGCAAATTTTCTTGTCTGACATTCTGATCTCCCTCTGCTTGCGTCCGGTTCATTCAAAAACGGCAATCGGTTGGAATCCGAGCTATTCGGTGCGTTAATCGAGACGACCGTTCGCCGTCTCAAGGGTCAATTTCGTCGCGACGGCGTCAAAGGTTACAGTCTGCGTTCCTCTGCACAAGCAAGTTCGGTGAGATGGCGCGCCGGCGCTCAATCGATTAAGACTATCACTCCCCGCTCCAGCGCAGAGTCGATATCGGCCTTTGGAAGCGGCGGAGCGGCAACTCAGATTCGCAGTGGACATGAGCGAATTGAGCGATACGTCGAACGACCGGGAAAGCCGCTGGCGCGCGCTGATGGCGTCGGCGCAGGACGGCGATCATGCCGCGTATCGCGAGCTCTTGTCCGATCTCTTTCCCGTTTTGCGCCGGTTCGTCCTGCGAAAATGGCCGAACGCGCATGACACGGAGGATGTGGTTCAGGAAATCCTGGTGTCCATTCATACGGTGCGCCAGACCTATGATCGCCGACGTCCGTTTACGCCCTGGCTGATGACCATCGCGGCGCGGCGCGTCGCCGACGCCGCGCGAAGTCGTTACGCACGGGGCGCCAACGAAACGACGGTCGATATTTTGCCTGAAACCTTTGACGGCGACGGCGCGAAATCCGAACAAGAGACGAGGGACGATCGCGAGGCCCTTCGTAGGGCCATGGCGATCCTGCCGGCTGGCCAGCGCCAAGCGATTGAACTGATCAAGATTCAAGGTCTTTCGCTGGACGAAGCGTCTCAGGTCACGGGGAAGAGCATCGGTTCGCTGAAAGTCGGAATTCATAGAGCCATCAAAGCGATGCGGCAGGCCCTGGAGCGGAATGGCTAGGCGAATGTTGAACCAAGACCTGATCGAAGCCCTGACCGATAATTGCGCGCCGATACGCCCGCTCCCGCATCCTGCGTGGCGCGCGCTGGTTTGGTTCGCGGTGTCGCTTTGTTATGTCGCGATCGTGGTGGCGGCGATGGGGGTGAGGCCCGATTTTGTCGCCAAGATCTCCGACCCGCAGTTTGCGACGGAATTGGCCGCGGCGTTCCTGACGAGCGTCGTCGCCGCAGCGGGCGCTTTCAGCGCAGGCTGTCCGGCGCGCCCAGCCTGGGAGCGGTTCGCCGCCGGATTTTTCTTATTGATCTGGATGGGCGCCTTCGCCGTTGGATGCTGGAGGGACGTCGACGCCTATGGCGTGTCAGGTCTCCTCTCGCATTCAGACATTTATTGCCTGCCCACCATTCTCGCCATCAGCATTCCGGCGGCGGCATTGATCCTTTCGATGGTCAAGCGCGGCGCGCCCATAGCGCCATTCGTGACGATTGGGCTTGCCGCGCTCGCCTCGACGGCCTTGGCGGAGGCGGCCTTACGGCTGTCCTTCAGACAGGATCCCGCCGTGTCGGTCTGCATCTGGCAGTTCGGTTCCGTCGTCCTGCTGACGGGAATCGCCTCGCTGTTCGGCCGGGCGCTCTTGCACTGGACGAGGCGCGACGCGTTGATCGCCTCTTTTCAAGCGCATCGCCGCTAATCTTACGCTCCAGGAATTTGGAAAGCGGCGCGGAACGGATGAAGAAAGCGCATCCCTCCGCGCCGCGTCTGGCTTACATCTCTGCGACCTTGCCGCCCTTCGCCTCGCAAGCCGCTGCTGATTTTTCGGGCAGCCACCCCTGACCCTTGCATGAGTTCATGCCCTTGCAGGAGTTGTTCGCGGTCTTGCAGGCGCTCGTGCCCTTGCATGAATTGATTCCGGCGCAATGGACAGACTTGCTCATTTTTTTGGCGAGCGCCGGCGCCGGCGCCGCGCCGCTAAGAACCAGAGCCATCGCCGCGGCGGCCATTGAGGCGCCCGAAACGATTTTGACGTTCATTTCCCTTCTCCTTGAAAATTTGCTCGCAGCACGAGCGTTCCAGGTTCGTGGGGAACCTGACGACGCTATTCGTCGCGGCTACGAATAAGGTTACAGCCGTATCTCCCCGAGGGACGGGAGTCGTTCCTGACTGCTCCTTTTGCGGTCGCGGAGCGACGCGCCACCGCGAGGCGTCTGGTGCTTGCGAACAAGTCGACCTGCTCAGCGCCTATTGATTCGCGGAAAGCGCATGAATCCGGAATCCTACGCCGCACTTTTAGGCGTCATGCTTGGGGCCGTGGCCGCCTGCAGGAGCATCGCGCTCGTCTCGTCAGCCGAGAACACTCTGGTGAGGCGATTGCGGCTCAGATGTCCTGCGGCGACGTCCGCGATCTCAATAGCCGCGGCGGTCGTTTCATCGGGCGCTTCGAAGAGCGCAAATCCGTCATATTCTGCGCCAGGCGTGTAATATAATCCGATGAGGCGGCCGCCGAAGTGCCTGAGAAGCGCATCTGAAGCCGCGGCGCGATCCTGGGGCGCCTTAATGAAGGTGGCCCAAGCGGCAGGAGAATAGGCAAACTGCGCCAGGAACAAGGGCATGTTGTTAGCTCCTCTGTCCGGAGGCGGCAGTTTGCGCGTTTCGGCAAAGCTTCGCAATGCTGAGCGGGCGAGGCGCGGCACAGTGCGGTTTGCCTTCTCTTAGCGCTGCCCTTACGTCGTGCCAGCGTTATGCGTCGGTCAAGAATGGCCGGTTCAATACGACCGTCAAAACCGGAGGTGAGATGCTGTTGACTTTTGTGGCGGCGCGCGGCGGCGATGGTCACGGGAGAGTCGCAGGCGCATTGTTTAAAACGCTCGCGGCGTTGGTGTTTCTCGCCCCATCAGCGGTGGCGCGCGCAGAGGGTCCGGCCCCCGAAGTGGTGGTCTCCCGCCCGCTCGCCAAGACCATTCCGCGCTGGGACGAATACACGGGTCGTTTCGAGGCCATAAAGCAGGTCGAGGTGCGCGCCCGCGTCTCCGGCGCTCTGGAGAAAATCAATTTCACCGATGGGCAGTTCGTCAAAGTCGGCGACGTCCTCTTCGTCATCGATCAGCGGCCGTATCAGATCGCGGTCGACAGCGCGCGCGCGGAACTCACCCGGGCGCAGGCGCAAGCCGTGGCGTCAACCCGCGATTATGCCCGCGCCCAGGAGATGACGCAGGGCCGCACCATCACGGCGCGCGACGTCGATCAGCGCAAAGCGAGCAATGATATCGCCAAGGCGCAGGTCTTGAGCGCCGAAGCCGCGCTTCGCAACGCGGAGCTCAATCTGGAGTGGACGCAGGTCCGCGCGCCGATCGCCGGGCGCGTGTCGGACCGTCGCGTCGATACTGGCAATCTCGTTCAAGGCGGACAGGCGGATGCGACTTTGCTCACGACGATCGTGACGCTCGATCCCATTCACTTCATCTTCGACGCCTCCGAGGCCGACTACATTCGCTATGCGCGCTCAGCGGAGCGCCAGAAAGAAACCTCGCGCGAGTTCAAAAATCGCGTTTCCGTGCGGCTTGCTGACGAAACGGAGTGGACCCGCAGCGGCGTCATGGACTTCATGGACAATCAGCTCAATCGCCGCTCCGGCACGATCCGTGGCCGGGCGGTCTTCGACAATAAGGACTATTTTCTAACGCCCGGCACATTCGGTCGCCTGCGCCTGTTTGGCGGCGACGTCTCGGCGCTGCTCATTCCCGACGCGGCCGTTGTTTCCGATCAGACGAGCAAGACCGTGCTTGTCGTGTCGGACGACAACAAGGTCATCGCCAAATCTGTGAGTCTTGGCCCCATCCACAATGGTCTGCGCGTGATCCAATCCGGCCTCGACGCGAAGGATCGGATCGTGATCGGCGGGCTCGCAAATCCGATGGTTCGATCCGGCGCGACCGTTCAACCCAAGGAAGGCGAGATCAAGGAAGCGCCTGTCGCGGTCAGCGATCGCTAGACGTCGAAATCAGGAACGCTATGCGCATTTCGCACTTCTTCATCGAGCGGCCGATCTTTGCGGCGGTGCTTTCCGTGCTTCTGACGCTTGCGGGAGCAATCGCGCAAGGCGCGCTTCCCGTCTCCGAATATCCGGAAATCGCGCCGCCGACAGTGAATATCAGCGCAACCTATCCCGGCGCGTCGGCGGACGTGATCGCCGAGACCGTGGCCTCGCCCATCGAGCAGGAAGTCAACGGCGTCGACGACATGCTCTACATCACGTCGCAATCGACAGGCGACGGACGCGTGTCGATCGACGTCGTGTTCAAGCCGGGCGTCAACATCGATCTCGCGCAGGTGCTCGTTCAGAACCGCGTCGCCATCGCCAATCCGCGGTTGCCGGAGGAGGTGACGCGCTTCGGCGTCGTGGTGAAAAAGGCCTCGCCGGATCTGATGATGGTCGTCCATCTGCTGTCGCCCGACGGCTCGCGCGACCAGCAATATATTTCAAATTACGCGACGCTTTACGTGAAGGACGCCATCGCCCGAATCGAGGGGGTGGGCGACGCGCGCCTGTTTGGCGCGAGAGACTATTCGATGCGCGTCTGGCTCGATCCGGCGAAAGTCGAGGCGCGCGATCTGACGGCGGGCGACGTCATCGCCGCGCTGCGCGGCGCCAATCTGCAAGTCGCTGCGGGCGCGGTCAATCAGCCGCCAGCGGCCTCGGCGGGCGCCTTCCAGCTTTCGGTGCAGACTCTGGGACGGCTTAGCACGCCGGAGCAATTCGGCGACATCGTCATCCGCGCCGACGCCGACGGGCAAATTTATCTGCGCGACATCGCGCGCATCGAATTCGGCGCGCAGGACTATACGCTCAACGCCTATCTCAATCACGACGTTGCGACCGCGCTCGGCATCTTTCAGCGCCCCGGCTCGAACGCCTTGCAGACGGCCGAAGCCGTCAAGCAGGAGATGGAGCGGCTCAAGAAGAATTTCCCTGCCGGCGTCGATTACGCGGTCGTCTATAATCCCACTGAATTCATCCAACAGTCGGTGGATGAGGTCGTCCATACACTGCTCGAGGCGATCGTCCTCGTTGTTCTTGTCGTCATCCTGTTCCTGCAGACGTGGCGCGCGGCGATCATTCCCGTGGCGGCGATCCCGGTGTCGCTGATCGGCAGCTTCGCCGTGATGAAGGCCGCCGGCCTCAGCTTCAACACGCTCTCGCTCTTCGGCCTGGTGCTCGCCATCGGCATCGTCGTCGACGACGCGATTGTCGTCGTGGAGAATGTCGAGCGCTATCTCGCGCAAGGGCTTTCGCCCAAGGAAGCCGCGCACAAGACGATGGATGAAGTCGGCGGGGCGCTGATCGCGATTGCGCTCGTGCTCTGCGGCGTGTTCATCCCCACCGCCTTCATCAGCGGCTTGCAGGGCGCCTTCTATAAGCAATTCGCCATCACCATCGCGAGCGCCACGCTGATCTCAGCCTTTGTTTCGCTGACGCTGTCGCCGGCGCTGGCGGCCGTGTTGTTGAAGCCGCATGACGTCGAGGAGGAGGAGAAGACTCATCGGCTGAGCTGGGCGCATGCGCCGCTGCGTCGCTTCTTCGACGCCTTCAACGCCGCGTTCGACAGAGTGTCGACGGCATATGGCGCGGCGACAGGCCGTCTCGTGCGGCTTGGCGTCGTCATGCTCGCCGTCTATGCGATCCTCATCTTTTTCGCCTTCGATCTGCTGCGTCGAACGCCGACCGGCCTCATTCCGCAACTCGATCGCGGCTATGTGATCGCCGCTTTCCAATTGCCGCCCGGGGCGACGCTCGATCGCACGGATAAGGTCATGCGCGCGGCGACCGACATCATTTTGAAACGTGCGGGCGTCAAGGACGATGTCGTTTTCACCGGCTTCGATGGCGCGACATTCACCAATGCGCCGAACACCGGCGTGATCTTCGTCACGCTGGAAGCCTTCGACGAACGTGCAAAGAAGGGGCTGTCGTCCGCGCAGATTCAAGCCGACCTTTACGGCCAATTGTCCAAGCTGAACGACGCCTTCGTCTTCGTGCTGGCGCCGGCTTCGGTTCCCGGAATCGGCACCGGCGGCGGCCTTAAGGGCTATGTGCAGGATCGCGCCGGGCGCGGACTTCCCGCGCTCGAAAATGCGACGTGGACGCTCGCCGGCGCGGCTGGACAGTCGGGAGAATTCACGCAGGCGTTCACGCTGTTCAACACGCGCACGCCGCAAATCTTCGCCGACGTCGATCGCACCAAGGCCGAACTCATCGGCGTGCCGATCTCGCGCGTTTTCGAGACGCTCTCGGTCTATCTTGGCTCGACCTTCGTCAACGACTTCAATGTCCTTGGACGCACCTACCGCGTCATGGCGCAGGCGGATGATCCCTTTCGCCTGACGCTGCGCGACATCGCCAATCTGAAGACCCGCAGCGCCTCGGGCGCGATGGCGCCGATCGGCGCGGTGGCCACCTTCCGCGACACGACGGGCGCGTTCCGCGTGCCGCGCTACAATCTCTATCCGGCCGCCGAGATGCAGCTCAATCTGGCGCGGGGCGTCTCCTCCGGCCAGGGCATCGCGGCGGTCGAGAAGCTCGCGGCGGAGAGGCTGCCGCAAGGGTTCGGATTCGAATGGACCGAAATCGCGCTGCAGGAGAAGCTTGCCGGACACACCGCCGTCATCGCGTTTGGCCTTGCGGTGGTTTTCGTCTTTCTGCTGCTCGCTGCGCTCTATGAGAGCCTGCTCCTGCCGGTTTCGGTGATCCTCATCGTGCCGATGTGCATTCTCGCGGCGATGCTCGGGGTCGTCTCAAGAGGGCTCGATCGCAACATATTGGTCGAGATTGGTCTGGTTGTGCTGATCGGCCTCGCGGCGAAGAACGCCATCCTCATCGTCGAATTCGCCAAGCAGGCGGAAGACGCCGGCCAATCCAAATTCGACGCCGCCGTCACCGCCGCCCGCACGCGTCTTAGGCCCATTCTGATGACGTCGCTGGCGTTCATTCTCGGCGTGCTGCCGCTCGCCGTCGCGCAGGGCGCAGGCGCCGAAATGCGTCAGTCGATCGGCACGGCGGTGTTTTTCGGCATGCTCGGCGTGACGCTGTTCGGCCTCGCGTTCACGCCGACCTTTTACGTGGTCGTGCGGATTTTCGCGCGGTATTTCCAATCGGGGAGCGCCCGCGAGTCCACGCCCGTGGCTGCAAGGCCGGACGGAAGTTTCGCGCAAGAGATCGGCTTGCACGAAGCAAAAAAGATTGATTTGGGCCGAGCCAAGACATGGCTCGACGACCTTCGGCGCAGGCTTCAATAATCAGGCGCGGGGACGAACGGACGCGCCTGAACGCAGACTTACTGGAAGTGGTCTTCGCGCAGCTTCGTGCTCTGCGTCGGGCCGAATTCACGGCGGCAGGCGGGGCTCAGTCGCGCCACATTCTCGCTCAGGCAGGATTCGATCTCTTCGACGAAAGGAATGTCGGAGCTGCAGAATCTCAACGCGTCGCCCATGCAGTCGGAGCGTTCCTGCGACGTGCCCTGAGCCGAAGCGGGGGTCGCGGCGAACGCCAGGAGAAGCAAAAACGGAATGAGTTTACGCATGTCGTTCCTTTCACACCTATGCGTCCCAGTAATGCGCAGAATTTAGCGTAGAACCGTTCCTTTCGAAAAGCAAAGGGCGCTGAACTAAGCTTCTTTTGGTTAATCATGACTTCGCGGCGGCGCGCGGACTTGCTCGGCGAGAGCGGCGCGGGCGAGACGCAAAAGTTCGTCGAGTGAGGGATTGGACAGGGCGTCGCCTGACGGTTCGAAACGCACGACAGGATCGCGCGTGCAGAGCCGCAGACAGTCGCGCGTCGCAATGGCGAGACGGCCGGAAGCCAGCTCCAGAGAAAAGTCCTGCGCAAAAGACGTCTCGACCGACGCGAGCAGCGTGCGGCCTTTCCCTTCGGCGTCGCAGCGCGGGCCGACGCAGACGAGAAGACGAACGGAGACGGCGTTCACGGCGGCGCTCAATAGATTGGGTGTTGCGCGCAGAGCGCCGCGACGTCATTGCGGACAGCGTCGATCAACGCGTCATCCTTCGGATTTTTCAGCACGCGATCGATCCATCGCGCAATCGCTTCGAATTCGGCGACGCCGAACCCGCGCGTGGTTCCGGCATTGCTCGAAAGGCGTAGACCCGACGGCGCCTCCGGCGGACGCGGATCGAAGGGGATCATATTCTTGTTGACGGCGAGGCCGGCGTGCTCCAGCGCCTTGGCGGCGACATCGCCAGTCAAACCGCGCGCGGCAAGATCGACGAGCATCAGTCCCATATCCGTGCCGCCGGTGACGATGCGCAGGCCGGCGTCTGCAAGAACGCGCGCAAGCGCCCGTGCATTGTCGATCACCGCGCGGTTGTAGGCCGTAAATTCCGGCCGCAAGGCTTCGCAAAGGCATGCCGCCTTGCCGGCGACGCCATGCAGCAGCACCGAGCCTTGCACGCCCGGGAATATGCCGGCGTTGATCCGGCCGCTCAGGCCCTCGTCGTTCCACAGAACCATGCCGCCGCGCGCGCCGCGCAGCGATTTGTATGTCGTCGTCGTCACGACATGCGCATGGGGGAGGGGATCGGGATAGAGGCCGGTCGCGACAAGGCCGGCGAAATGCGCCATGTCGACGAGGAGATAGGCGCCGACCTCATCGGCGATCGCGCGCATCGAAGCAAAATCGATGGCCCGCGCATAGGCGGAGCCGCCGGCGATGATCATGCGCGGCCTTTCGCGCCGCGCGAGATCGTGCACCTCGTCAAGATCGATGCGCTCCGTCTCGCGGCTGACGCCATAGGAGATGATTTTATAGTCGCGCCCGGTCAGAGTCGCCTTATGGCCGTGGCTGATGTGGCCACCGGCGGCGACATTCATCGAGAGGATCGTATCGCCCAGTTTCAGAAGGCCAAGAAAGACGCCGGCGTTGGCGTTGGAGCCCGAATGCGGCTGCACATTGGCGAAGCGGCAGTTGAAGAGCTTTGTCGCCCGCTCGACGGCGAGCGCCTCGATGGCGTCGGCGAATTGGGCGCCGCCATAATAGCGCGCAAAGGGCAGGCCCTCGACGGTCTTGTTGGTGAGGATCGAGCCCTGTGCCTCTAGGACGAGCCGCGAGACGATATTTTCGGAGGCGATCAGTTCGATGCAGTCCTGCTGCCGCCGCAACTCGCCGGCGATGGCCGAGGCGAGCTCTGGATCGGCGGAGAGGCCAAGATTCAAATGGTGGGCGCGATGGGCTGTCGTCATCAATCTCGCGGGAACAATATGGACTCATAGTCCTGGGCGCCATGCAAAATATGCAATTTCGACCTCTTCCGCGCCGACGCGGTAGAATATGAGATAATCGCCATGCGTCATCCGACGAACGCCAATATGCTCATAACGAGGCGCGAGCGGGAAGCGTTTCGGGAATTCGGCGAGCGCTTCGCAATGACGGCGCAGGCTGATCATGAAATTGACGGCCGTAACTGGACTATCCTTGGCGATGTAATCGCCGATGCGTTCGAGGTCGGCTTCGGCGTCCGCCGCGAAGACGACAATCATCGTGTCTTTGATTTTTTCATATGCTGGTATTTTGCGGTGAGGCGGTCGAACACGACATCGGCCGGCGTCACGCGTCCCGCCTCGACGCCGGCGATCCCGCGCTCGATGGCGGCGTCAAGCGCGGCGAGCTTGCGCTCGCGCTCCTCGACGAGGCGAACGCCTTCGCGGAGAACTTCGATTTTCGAGCCGTATCGGCCGGAAGCGACGAGCCGCTCGATGACTGCTTCGAGGTTGCCGAGCGAAAGATTTGCGGCCATGGCGATGCGCTCCAGGAGCTTTGCGCAATCATAATTGGCGCGCCGCGCCTTGCAAAGCCGTGGCTCCTCGGTCAAACGACGCGAAAACCGCGACGTGAGGTGCGACGTTCCGGCCGATCTGACGCTCGCAGCGTCGGCTCAATGGAGGCGGGCGCCCCCGGCGCTGGCGGCGCGCCTAGTTATGATCTATTATTAATAGATAAGAGTTTTTCCGAAAGATCGGAGGATGCGATGGCGACGGTGACGATTTCGCTTCCAGAGTCGCTCAAGAAATTCGTCGACGATCAACTGGCCGACAAGGGCTATGGAAACGTGAGCGAATATTTTCGCAGCCTGCTGCGCGAGGCGCAAGCAAAGGAACGCGACGCGCGGCTTGAGACGCTGTTGCTTGAAGGATTGGCGAGCGGCGAGGGCGTCCCCTTGTCGAAGGAGTTCTGGGCGCGATTGCGGAACGACGCCGTCGCTTCGGCCAAGGTGCGCGCGGGCCAAAAGAAGAAAGCATGAAGGCGTTCATTCAGCGGTCGGCGCGAGATGATATTTTCGGACGTGATGAGTTTGATGCGGTATTGCCTGCGCCGCAGCTCGTCACCGAAGCCAGTTCGGAATCGGAGGAGAGGCACTCTCTGTTGAATCATTGTCGACATCGATTCAAGGTGAGGCCAGACTCCGGTCATTACGAAAATTACGACTTGTCATTCGCCACCCCAATCAAGAAAGGATGGCCAACAACAGGAAATATGGGATGAACAGCACCAGGGAAGTTTATCTCAATGGCAAGCTAATCGGAGCAGTGCCGATGTCTGGTCATGACAAGCTGGACCAAGAACGTGTTGTCCAACTGCTCAAGGATAAAGGCCTCTATAGAGAGACGACCGCGATTCAAGCGATATATCGGCAGGCCATCTCCTTTGCGACGACGTCATCTTATCTTTATCATCGTGACCTGGTTAAGGTTCCGCGGAATGGTCTAAGCGTAGCCCCATTCGTTGTGAACAGTGCTTTCGCTATCGAGCTGTACATCAAGACACTCGGAAAAATCTTCAATACCCCGTTGCATGGACATGATCTTCTCGAACTCTTCGATGCACTGCCGGAAGAGGCTCACTCAGCGCTCCAACAACATTTTTCTAAAGCTCGCTGGCCCTCGGAGATCTCGACATTAGAAAATTATCGAAAGGCGATCGAACAAATGCGCAACGCATTTGTCGAGTGGCGCTATGTTCATGAAAATCAGGAGGCGAACGAGATACAAATTCCGCCTATGATTTTCGTAATGGAAGTGCTCCACGAAACATGCAATTCGTGTCAGGAATATAGTTGATCCGCACTTCGGATCATTGACATAAACTCCGATGCGCGCATTCACACATCCAAATTCGCCACGCTCAGCGCATTCTCCTGAATGAATTCGCGTCGCGGCTCCACGACATCGCCCATCAGCTTGACGAAAATGTCGTCCGCCTCCACGGCTTCCTTCACCCTCACCTGTAGGAGCGAACGCGCGTCGCGGTCGAGAGTCGTCTCCCAGAGCTGTTCGGCGTTCATCTCGCCAAGGCCTTTGTAGCGCTGAATCATCAGGCCCTTGCGGCCGATCGAGTTCATCGCGTCGTAAAGCGCGAGCGGCCCGGAGAGCGGCGCTTCGTCGCCGCGCCGGATCAGAGTCGCCGGCCCGGCAAAAACGTCGCGCAAGCATTCGGCGCGCTCATGCAGCTTGCGCGCCTCGCTGGAATTCAAGAGCGACGCGTCGAGCGTCACCGCATGCGTCACGCCGCGCAGCGTGCGCTTGAAGACATATTCGAGACTTTGGCCGCCGTCGCGCACCTCGCCCGACCAGCCGCGTTCGGTCTCCTCCGAAATCGCGTCGAGGCGCCGCGCGATTTCGTCGGCGTAGCGCTTCGCCGCCGCTTCGTCGGTCAGCGGCGTCAGATCGCCGGCCATCGCCGCCTGTTCGACGACAGCGCGGTCATAGCGCGAATGCAGGCTGAGCATCACATTGCGGAACGCGCGCGTATCTTCGAGCGTTTTATGCAGGTCGGCGCCGGCGCGATCTTCTGAGGCGGTGCGCAGCACGGCGCCGTCGAGCAGACTTTCAATCAGATAATCTTCAAGCGCGCGCTCATCTTTCAGATATTGCGTCGACTTGCCGCGCATCACCTTGTAGAGCGGCGCCTGGGCGATGAAGATATGTCCGCGTTCGATCAGCTCCGGCATCTGCCGATAGAAGAAGGTCAGGATCAATGTGCGGATATGGGCGCCGTCGACGTCGGCGTCCGTCATGATGATGACCTTGTGATAGCGCAGCTTGTCGACGTTGAACTCGTCGCGGCCGATGCCCGTGCCGAGCGCGGTGATCAGCGTGCCGATCTGTTCGGACGACAGCATCTTGTCGAAACGCGCGCGCTCGACATTGAGGATCTTGCCGCGCAGGGGCAGCACCGCCTGGAATTCGCGATTACGGCCCTGCTTGGCCGTGCCGCCGGCGGAGTCGCCCTCGACGATGAACAGTTCGGCCTTGGCCGGATCGCGCTCCTGGCAATCGGCAAGCTTGCCCGGAAGATTGGCGACGTCGAGCGCGCCCTTGCGGCGCGTCAGCTCGCGCGCCTTACGCGCCGCTTCGCGCGCCGCCGCCGCTTCGCATACTTTGGAAACGACGGTCTTGGCTTCGGCCGGATGTTCCTCCAGCCACTGGCCGAGCAATTCGTTGACGATGTTTTCGACGGCCGGACGCACTTCCGACGAGACGAGCTTGTCCTTCGTCTGCGAGGAGAATTTCGGGTCCGGCACTTTCACCGACAGAACGCAGGTCAATCCTTCACGGCAGTCATCGCCGGTGAGATCGACTTTCTCGCGCTTGGCGATGCCGGAGGATTCGGCGTAGCCGGTGATCTGGCGCGTCAGTCCGCCGCGAAATCCGGCAAGATGCGCGCCGCCGTCGCGCTGCGGAATGTTGTTGGTGAAGGCCAGCACATTTTCGTGGTAGCTGTCGTTCCACCAGAGCGCGACTTCGACGTTGATTTGATCGCGCTGGCCGTGAATGAGGATCGGCGCCGAGACAAGCGGCGTCTTCGCGCGGTCGAGATAGCGCACGAAAGCCTCGAGTCCGCCCTCGTAGTAAAGCTCTTCCCGCTTGACTTCCGCGTGTCGCGCGTCGGTCAAAACGATGCGCACGCCGGAATTCAGAAAGGCGAGTTCGCGAAGCCGATGCTCGATCGTCGCATAGTCGAACTCGGTCATCGTGAAGGTCGCGGGGGAGGGCAGGAAGGTCACCTCGGTGCCGCGCTTTGGCGCGCCGTCGACGACCGGCGCGTCGCCCACGACGACGAGCGGCGCGACCGCGTCGCCATTGGCGAACTCGATCGCGTGTTCCTTGCCGTCGCGCCAGACGCGCAGCTTCAACCACACGGAGAGGGCGTTGACCACGGAGACGCCGACGCCGTGCAGGCCGCCAGAAACCTTGTAGGAATTCTGGTCGAACTTTCCGCCGGCGTGCAGCTGCGTCATGATCACTTCGGCCGCCGAGACGCCTTCCTCGTGATGGATGTCGGTCGGAATGCCGCGGCCATTATCGCAGACCGTACAGGAGCCGTCTGCATTGAGCGTCACGTCGACATGGGTGGCGTGGCCGGCGAGCGCCTCGTCGATAGCGTTGTCGACGACCTCGTAGACCATATGGTGGAGGCCGGTGCCATCGTCCGTGTCGCCGATATACATGCCGGGACGCTTGCGCACGGCGTCGAGGCCACGCAGCACCCTGATGGACCCTGCGCCATATTCCGCCGGGTCGTTCCGTTCGGTTTCTTCGCTCATTTGACCTATTCGTCGGGGGGTCGAACGACCCTCGATTCGAGAAGGCCGATTTTACCCCGGAATGGTTGCAAAATGCACGGAAATAACTGCGCTTTCCGGCGGTTTCACCGCCTTTCCGCCGGGCGGCGGGCCAGCGCCGGCTTCCCGGCCAAGTTTATGCCTCAGCGCCGGGAAGAAAGCTAACGCAGGGCCTCCGCCAAGGCTTCGAGAAATGCGTCGCCGTAACGCGCGACTTTCCTCTCGCCGACGCCGTGCACCGCGAGCATCTCGTCGAGCGTCGCCGGCCGCTTTTCCGCCATGTCGATCAGCGTGCGATCGGCGAAGATGACATAGGCCGGCACGCCTTCCTCCTGCGCAAGTTCGCGCCGCTTTCGCTTGAGGGCCGCGAGAATGCCATCCGTCGTCTCGTCGAGGCCGGCGGCGGCTTTTTTGCGGCGGTCGCTGCGCGTCAGCGGATCGCCGCGCAGCATGATCGTCTCGCGGCCGAAGAGAATCTTCTCGCCTTTCTCCGTCAGCGCGAAACCGCCCATAGGGCGTCCGTAAGGACGCCCGTCTCTCGACGGGCTATGTTCCGCGCTTGCAGTTCGCAGCGCGCCGGCGGCGAAGAGCTGACGCATGATCGACGACCACTGCGATTTGGAAAATTCCTTTCCGACGCCGAAAGTCTTGATCGCGTCATGCCCATGCCGGCGCACGGCGTCGGTCGCTTCGCCTCTCAACACGTCTGCGATATGTCCGGCGCCGAAGCGCTGGCCGGTGCGATAGATGGCGGAGAGCGCCTTTTGCGTCGGGATGACGCCGTCGAAAACCGCGACCTTGCCCTGGCACACGTCGCAGCATCCGCAAGGCGCAGCTTCTTCCGCGAAATAGGCGAGCAGCGTCTGGCGCCGGCAGCGCGGCGTCTCGCACAGCATGGCCAGCGCGGAGAAGCGATCGTGCTCGATGCGGCGGCGCTCCTCGCTCACGTCCTTTTCGTCGATACGCCGGCGGAGGAAGGCCATGTCGTCGAGCGAATAGAGCGTCAGCGTATCGGCCGGCAGCCCGTCGCGGCCCGCGCGCCCGATCTCCTGATAATAGCTCTCAACCGACGACGGCATGTCGGCATGCGCGACAAAGCGGACATCCGGTTTGTTGACGCCCATCCCGAAGGCGATGGTCGCGACGGCGATGACGGCGTCTTCACGCAGGAAACGGTCGCCATTGCGATTGCGCGCGGCCTGATCCATCCCCGCATGATAGGCGAGCGCGTCGTAACCTTGCTCCTGAAAGTAATATGCAAGGTCTTCGGTGCGCTTGCGCGACGAGCAATAGACGATGCCGCTTTCGCTTTTGTGTTTTTCGAGAAAATGCGAGAGCTGGCGTTTGGGCTGGTCCTTCAGAGCGAAATTAAGCGCGATGTTGGGCCGATCGAAACTGTGCAGGAAGAGCTGTGGCGGCGAGGAAAAAAGTCTCCTGGCGATGTCCTCGCGCGTCGCGGCGTCGGCCGTGGCAGTGAGGCCGATCGCCTGGATGCCCCCGAGCGCTTCGGCGGCGCGACCGATCTCGCGATATTCGGGACGGAAATCATGTCCCCATTCCGAAACGCAGTGGGCTTCGTCGATGGCGAGGCGTCGCGCCCCGGCGCGGCGCACATCGGCGATGAGTCCGTCCATCATCAGGCGCTCGGGCGAGACATAGAGCAGCCGCAACGCGCCGTCTCGCATCGCGCGGCGGGCTTCATCATTCTCTTCCGCGCCGTTCATGGAGTTGAGCGTCGCCGCCGCAATGCCGAGCGCCCGCATCTGCCGTACCTGATCGCGCATCAGCGCGATGAGCGGCGAGACGACCACCGTGAGCGCGCCTTCCATGATCGCGGGGAGCTGATAGCACATCGATTTGCCGCTGCCGGTCGGCATGACCGCGAGCACCGGCCCGCCATGGAGCACGGCGGCGATGATCTCGGCCTGACCGGGGCGGAAGTCGTCATAGCCGAAAACGGATTTGAGCAGGACGCGCGCCTGCGGGGGAAGCATGGCCATGGCGTCGGGATAGCATGGGAGAGGCCCTCGTGGCCGCGGGCCAGACGTTGTTTTCCCCAATGCTCATGCTTTTCCGGTTTTTGGGGAGGGCTGAGCGGCCTTAATTCGTAAGCGCATCTCTATCTTAATGCGAGGGGCTAATGCACGTATAAAGCTTCATTATAAAGTATTGATTTTAACCAAATGTTGGTCATCCTTAGATCGTGTCCGCGATATTTCCGCGCGATCGCTAACTTCGACGACAAGCCCTGCTGCCGCCGACTCCAATTGCATAGTTTAGAAAAGGCGTTCGCGCGCCACGCGGCGAAGGCGAGTGGAGCTGGAAAATGAATGCCAACGTGCAACTATTCGAACTCCCGGTGGCGGAAGAACCGGAACCCGGACAACCGGATCGCATCCGGCATGGTTGCGACTACGATTTCGACGGCTCGCGCATGAATTACTACTACAATTTTCTCAGTTACGCTTGGACAATCGCCAATGAAGAGGTTTACGCGCGGGCCTATCTGGATGCGCCTGAAGAGATTTCGATCTTCGTCCCTTATGAAAGACTCAAGGGAGACGTCGCATTCGCGCCCTTGCTGCGCTATTTGCAGCGGCGCTTCGTCAATATTAGGACGTTCGAGCGCGCCGGCGATGGGTATGTCCTGCGCTATCGTCTGCGTGGCGCTGCGGAACGCGAGTCGGCGGAATGAGCGCGCAGTACGGTCGCTAGGCCGTCGCCTGGAGCCGCTTCACTTTCCCCGGCGTCACCTGCATGATCTGCGCGCGTCCCTGCAATGACGCAAACAGCAGCGGGTCCGCGCCCGTCATCCATATCTGCCCGCCGAGCGTTTCAAGCTCCTGAAACAAGGCTTCGCGGCGCTTCACGTCGAAATGCGCGGCGACTTCGTCGAGCAGCACCAGCGGCGCCTGTCCGGTCATAGCGCCGACCAGCTTCGCATGCGCCAGGGTCAGCCCCATCAACAGGGCTTTCTGCTCGCCGGTCGAACAGGCCCGAGCCGCCTCGTTCTTTGGACCGTGACGCACGGCGAGGTCACTCGCCTGCGGACCGATTAACGTGCGTCCAGCGGCGGCGTCACGGCGCCGGGACGCGGCGAGTTCGCCGCGGTACCACTCCTCCACCGCGAGCGCGGGCTCCTCGGCGAGCCGGCGCTCCAACTCCCCTTCGATCGCCACGTCCGCCCAAGGAAAGGGCGACGCCTCGTCGCGTCCGGCGGCGATCAGCGCGACGAGCCTTGATACTGTCTCGCGCCGCGCCGCGGCCA
>NZ_JAMRYX010000230.1 GCF_024448135.1 Methylocystis suflitae | reverse complement strand
GGTCATGCAACGGCTGGGATTGGAGCGCAATTTCTGGTTCGGGCATCAGGGCTGGGAGTATGCCGATATCGGGCGCTTCTGGCAGTGGTTCCTCTTTATCGGCCTGGTGCTGTGGCTCATCCTCGTCGGCCGCGCATTGTGGCCGGCGCTGCTGGTAAAAAATGAGTCGCGCTCCATCGTCGCTCTTTTCTTCCTCTCGACCGTTGCGATCGGCCTGTTCTACGGCGCGGGGCTGATGTGGAACGAGCATACGCATCTGTCGATGGTCGAGTATTGGCGGTGGTGGCTAGTTCACTTGTGGGTCGAAGGGTTTTTCGAGGTGTTCGCCACCGCCGTCGTCGCCTTCCTGTTCACCCGCCTTGGCCTGATCGCAGTCCAGCCGGCAACTTCGGCGGTGCTGTTCGCGACGATCGTCTTTATGGCCGGCGGCGTGATCGGCACGCTCCATCATCTCTATTTCGCCGGAACTCCGACGTCGGTGCTGGCGCTTGGCGCCAGTTTCTCCGCGCTAGAGGTTGTGCCGCTCGCCTATATCGGCTTCGAGGCCTATGAGCATTGGCGGTTCTGCGGCGCCACGCCCTGGATGCAACGCTATAAATGGCCCGTGCTGTTCTTCATGGCTGTCTCCTTCTGGAATCTGGTGGGAGCCGGTCTGTTCGGTTTCCTGATCAACCCGCCGCTCTCGCTCTATTATATGCAGGGGCTGAACCTGACCCCGCTGCACGGTCACACGGCGCTGTTCGGCGTCTATGGAATGCTCGGCATCGGCCTCGTGTTGTTCTGCCTGCGCGGCATGATGCCCGAACTCGTCTGGAACGAGAAGATCCTCAGCATCAGCTTCTGGTGCTTCAACGTCGGGCTGGCGATGATGGCGTTGTTCACGCTCCTGCCGCTAGGCACGCTGCAACTCCTTGCCGCGATCAATGAAGGCTATTGGTACGCCCGCTCTGAGCAGTTCATGCAGCAGCCGATCGTCGATCTTCTGGTATGGATGCGCGTGCCAGGCGACACCGTCTTCTCAATAGGCGCATTGGCCTTCGCCTGGTTCGTCGTCAGCCTGTGGCTCCGGCCGCGCCGGCAGCCTCATGAAGTGGAGAAGGAGGACAGGGAACTGGAGGCGGGGCCGGTGAGGCGCGTGGCGTGATCCGCCACTCGCATGGAAGCCTATTACCTCGAGATCCGCGCTGTCCACATCGCGGCGGCGCTCGCGAGCGGCGGCTTCTACCCTATGCGCGCGCTCGCTTTGAACTTGCTCGCGGCGTCATGGCCACTGTCGCTGCTCGCGCGGCTTGCCTCCTACGCGATCGACGCCGTGCTCTTCACGGCTGCCCTTATGCTGACGGCCGTCACGCGTCAATACCCGTTTGTTGACGCGTGGCTGACCATGAAGGTGGCGGTCATGCTGCCGCTCTACATTTTTCTCGGTTACTGGGCGCTTCGCGCCAAGGCGTTCAAGTTGCGGTTGGCGGCGATGGCTGGCGCGATCGCGGCTTTTCTTTTCATTTATAGCATCGCACGCACGCACCTCCCGCTTGGCGTGTTTGCGCTTGGGTGAGAAACGTCGCCAGCTTGGTCGGCCTTGCCTCGAACTCGCCTTCACGTCGTTGGGTGCAAGCGCTTCGTCGTCAACATTCCGAAATAGAGCACCACGAAGAGGCTGTACGCCAGGCTCCACATCCCGCCGGCGACCGCGAGGGCTGTGACGTAGTGCTCGCCCGTGAAAGGCGCGCCGATGCGCAGGATGGCCGCCAATGTTATGGCGACGTAGATCGCGGCCGTCCACTGATCTGCGACGAGCGGGCGCCCGGTGTGGCCGCGCGTTGCGCGGGTCATCACCGCGAGCGTCATTGTTCCGATGGCGCCCACGGTGAGCGCATGTAGAGGCGCTGCAGGAGCGGTGACCCCCAATAGTTCGTTGCCGCCCATGAGCAGGAAGCCCAACGGGACCCAGCCATAGCCCAGATGCAGCACGAAAAGCATCGGTTCCGCCCGCGTGCTGACGCCGCGCCAGCGGATAAGACGTAGAAAGAGCGCCGCGCCGGCGACAATGAGCGGAACCGCCGTAAGTCCGGCTTCGGGGAACGCGACCCAGGCGATTAGCGCGACGAGCGTCGCCGCCAGCGCGAAACGATCGAGCCCGCCGAAGGACGCTGGCTCGACTCCAGCTGGCGAATTCTTGACCAGCCAGTTGCGGGTGAAGCTCGGCGTGATGCGTCCGCCGATGAGGGCGATGAGCATGACGAGGGTGGCGACGCCGACGCGAGCCCCGATGGCGCCCGTTGAGGCAACGTCCATCGCTTCGAGATGCGTAAGCAAATTCCCGGTGAAGAGAAGCGCGAGAGCCGCAACCATGGGCAAGTTGCGCCAGTTCCGCCCCGTGGCGATCTCGCGCGCAACAACGAAGATAAAGACCGCCGGAAACGCGAGGTCGAGCGCCGCCGAGACAAGCGCAGGCGCGCTTTTCGAAGCCAGGACGGCGATGCGGCCGAGGATCCAGAGGGCGACGAGGCCGGCGAGCGGGACACCTTGCAGGGGCATCCGACCGGTCCAGTTTGGAATCGCGGTCAGCAAAAAGCCCGCGACGACTGCGCCGCCAAAACCGAAGGCCATTTCATGCGCGTGCCAGATAGAAGGCGGGAAACGTGTTGGCAGTTCGGCCGCCGCCTCCAGATAGGCGATGGAGAGCGGCAGCCCGACGGCGGCCCAGAGTGCGGCAAAAAGGAAGAAAGGGCGGATACCCGCAGAAAGAAACATCGCGAGAGGGTTTTGACCTGCCTGAGCGCGATATCGCGGAATTGGAGGCATCGTTGACTTCCGCTTTGGAATTGATGATGGGCTGGCGCACAGACACTAACACACACATCGAGCGCGCACGTCGCGAGCCTCGCGTTAGAAGCCTAGCGGATGTCACGGAGGGGAGGGACATCAACAGGCTTTCTCTTACTCTTACGACATCATCAGCCTTCTCTTACGAGGATTTCCCGCGGATCGCGCAGGCGTTGCAGGGAGAGCGTCGCGCGCCACCGGCGTGGGCTACGCTGGGGGCGTTCCTCGCCCTTGTGGCCGCGACGATATAGATATCGACGAGTATTTCCGAGAACCGCCGCGGGCGGCTGAGCTGACCGAGGCCGCCGATACGCTTGGCGCATCCCGCTTCTTGCTCTTAGCGTCTTGGCCGTTGTGGGAGGTTGGGGACCGATGCCGTCGTCGTCAGCAATCCGCGCTCGTCGATCACCTTCGGCCACGGGAAGCACGAGCAGAGCGAGCAGATAATCAAGTTGTGCACCCGGGCGTGTTGGCGACCGCCCGAAGGTGCTCACCCTCGGCGCCGGCCATTCCCTCGGGCAGGTCGAGTTCGGCAATCGTGATCGGCCAGCAGCCGGGCCAGGAAGCCGGCGTCGGTCCACGCCCGCACGACGATCTGCTAGCCGTTGAGCGGCGTCATCTCCGATTCGAGTAGGCCAGCACTTTGTCGACGGTCTCTGGCGTGATGACGCCCTTTTCGATCAGAAGCGATTCCAGCGCAGCGACTTTGGCCGCGCTGGACTTCTCGCGGTCCTGCGGATACGCGAACTGGCTGCTCATGGCTCCTCCAAGTATGCCTCGAACAGTTCGGCGTAAAGCATCCGCGCGCCGAGTTTGGCGCGCGGACCCACAATTCCGCCGGCGTGAACTCGACGATGTAGACGGGCATCGGATCGCCGATGCCGTCGCCGGTGTGCCAGAAGTAGGCGTAGTCGCCTTCGAGCACCTGCGCCACTTTACCGCTTCGCCCCCGCAGGTAGCCAGGCAGCCGAGTGTGAACGCCAGCTGGGACATTTGCGATCCGGATCCGTTGCTCGACCACGAACTTTGGATGCGCGACGTCGCGGCGCGGGCTGTCGCCCTTGCGCAGATATGCCATGATCTGGTCGTCAATGGCTCCAGCACGAGGCTGCACGGTCCATCGGTTCCATCGCATTTGTTGCTTCTTGATCATGCGTTTTGACAGGATCTCGTTGACCGCGCTTTCGACGAAGGCGGCTGAAATCGACTGTCGATCATGGAGTCTCCGTCCATAGCTCGAAAGTGCAGGGCGATTGGCGCGGAGATATTCGATCAGATCGTTGACGTGTCGTCGAACTGCGGCAGCACGGGTAATGGAAGAATCCGGGGTTCTCGTGGAGATAATGGCCGACGACAGTAGCGAACCGGGCGCAACGCGGCGACTGCCGCCTTAACCCTTGCTGCACCGGCCATTCCTGCAGCAACCGGAAGGATGCTCGCGCAGTCGGGGCGCCGCCCATCAACGGCATCCTCGTAGATTCTGCGGCGTCAGCCGCTAGATTTGTACGCTACGCCACTTGAAAAGTGACTGTCGGGGAGGCGTGCATGAAGTTTCTCGCGGGTTTCGTGACAGCGTTCATCGTCAGCGCGCTCGGCGCTTTTCTCGTCATCGTCAGCGGCGTTTACAACGTCGCCGCAATCGCACCTCATACGGCTTTGGTGCGCGTCATTTTGAATTGGACGATGCGTAATTCGGTGCGGGCCCATGCGGGTAACGAGTTGCGGGAAACATGGAGCGAGGATCAGGCGAGAAAGGGATTTAAGAATTATGACGAAATGTGCGTCATTTGCCACAGCGCGCCGGGGAAAGAGCGCAGTTACATCAGCAAAGGCCTGCGACCGGAGCCTCCGAACCTCGCCGAAACTTCAGAGCGATGGAGCAGCGCGGAGCTGTTTTGGATCATCAAGAATGGCGTCAAAATGACCGCAATGCCCGCATTCGGGCCCACGCATCAGGATGAGCAAATATGGAATATTGTGGCCTTCGTTCGGCGCCTGCCTCGACTGTCCGCTGAGCAATTCCGGGCGATGGAGAGCGAGATCAGAAAATCCTCAGAGAATGAGCAAGATCACCATCACCAATAAGTGGCCGGGAAAGCCGACTCGAAGAAAGATGAAATCGCAAGTCGAAGCGAATTCAGCATAGGCGCTGTCGTAGTCCAGCAAGATTGAAAGGGGAACATTCGGCTCTAATTCTCGACAGGCCTCGAGAAGAAGAAGACGCTGATGTTCCGCAAAGAGCGAGTTTTGCTGACCCTCGCGGTCGCAATGAGCGTTGTTTCGCCGATTGGAAATAGCTTCCAAAGCGACGCTTCGATCGCAGGCGTCGTCGTTCGAGATATTCATGTAACCTTCAAGGAATGGCGCGTGCCGACGCCCGGTTCGCACCCCCACGATCCTCTCGCAACGAGCGATGGAGCGATCTGGTACACCGGACAGTTGGCCAACCTGCTCGGCCGCGTTGATCCTAAGACCGGGCAGTTTCGGGAATACCGTCTAAAAACCACCAACTCGGGTCCGCATGGGCTCGTCTCCGACTCCAGCGGCAATATCTGGTTCACGGCGAGTTTCAAAGGTTACGTCGGCAAGCTCGATCCCGTAACCGGCGACATCCGAGAATTTCCGCTTCCCGATGCGAAGGCTCGCGACCCGCATACGCCGGTCTTCGATCAGAAGGGAACGTTGTGGTTCACCGTCATCGGCGGAAATATGATCGGGCGTCTCGCTCCGGCGACGGGCGAGATCAAGCTTGTATCGTCACCGACCGCAGATTCGCTTCCCTATGGCTTGGCGGTGAATTCCAAGGGCGCGCCGTTCTTCGCCGAATTCGGCTCGAACAAGATCGGACGTGTCGATCCCGAGACGATGCGGATCGCGGAATTCGTCTTGCCAAATTCGCAGGCGAGGCCTCGGCGGATCGCCGTAACCAGCGACGATCTCATTTGGTATTCGGATTACCCCAGGGGCTATATCGGCAGATTGGACCCCGCGACCGGCAAAGTCGCCGAATGGCCCTCCCCTGGCGGTGGAGAATCCGGACCTTACGCGATTACGGCGGTCGACGACATCATCTGGTACGCCGAGTCGGCGGCTACGCCGAACATGCTGGTGCGATTCGATCCGAAAACCGAAACATTCAAGCGTTGGCCCGTGCCTTCGGGCGGCGGCGTCATCCGCAATATGACCCCGACGCCCGATGGCGGACTGGCGCTCGCCTGTAGTGGCGTCAACATGGTGGTGCTCGTCCGAATTGCCGAGGAAGAGCCAGCACGATGATACTGAATTCGCCAATCAAGAGGAAATATCCCTATGTCGACGTTTATCATGTTGACGCGCCTTAGCCCCGAGGCGGTGCGATCGCCTCAAGCCCTCGAGCAATTGGAGCGTAAAGCGATGGAGCGGGTGCGCAAAGAATGCCCCGATGTCGAATGGGTCGGCAACTACGCCATTCTTGGGCCTTATGATTACGTGGATGTCTTCCGCGCGAAGGACATCGAGACGGCAAGCAAGGTTTCGATGTTGATCCGGACCTTTGGCCACGCCCAGACCGAGGTTTGGCCGGCGACCGAATGGAACCGCTTCAAGGAAATCGTGCGGACGCTGTGAAAGCACTCTGGACGGCGAACAAATGGCGATGCAATCCGTCAATCCGGCTACCGGCGAGGAATTGCAATCCTATGAGGAAATGACGCCAGCGGCAGTCGAAGACGCTATCACAAAAGCGCATGAAACGTTCCTCGACTGGCGTCGGATTCCTTTCCCCGAGCGAGCGACTCTGATGCGCCGAGCCGCCGATGTCCTTCGCGTCGGCGTGCGAGACTATGCGCGATTGATGGCGAAGGAAATGGGCAAGCCCATAAAGGATGGGGTCTCCGAAATCCAAAAATGCGCGCTCAACTGCGACTTTTACGCGAAAAACGCCGAAAACTTCCTGGCGCAGGAGCAGATGGTGACGGACGGCGTCAAGAGTTTCGTCACCTTCAACCCTTTGGGCGTTGTGCTGGCAATCATGCCATGGAATTTTCCTTTCTGGCAGGTCTTCCGTTTCGCCGCGCCTTGCCTGATGGCCGGCAACGCGACCGTTTTGAAACATGCGTCCAATGTTCCGGCTTGCGCTCTGGCTATCGAGGATGTGTTTCGCCGCGCCGGCTTTCCGGAACACTTGTTCCGCACGCTCATGATCGGAAGTGTGCGGGTCGACGCCGTCATCGAGAATCCGTTGGTTCGCGCAGTGACTCTTACCGGCAGCGGCCCTGCGGGCCGAGCCGTCGCGAGCAAGGCCGGCGCGATGCTGAAAAAATCTGTCCTCGAACTCGGGGGAAGTGACCCCTATCTCGTGCTCGAAGATGCGGACATCGAACTCGCTGTCGATGTGAGCGTCAGGGGCCGGTTGACGAATTCCGGCCAGAGCTGCGTCGCCGCCAAGCGCTTCATCGTAGCCGACAAGGTGCGCGATGAATTTGAGCGTCTTTTCATGCAGCGCATGAAAGCGGTGAAAATGGGCGATCCACTCAGCGAAGATACGGAACTTGGACCACTGGCGCGCCACGATTTGCGCGACATCCTTCACCGACAAGTCGAGACTAGCCTCGCCAGGGGCGCGCGCCGCTTGCTGGGTGGCTCAATCCCCGACGGACCCGGCGCTTACTATCCGCCCACCATCCTGACCGACGTGCGCAAGGGGATGCCCGCCTTCGACGAGGAGACCTTTGGTCCCGTAGCCGCAATCATTCCAGTAAAGAACGAAGCGGAGGCAATCTTGGCCGCCAACGACTCGGAGTTGGGGCTTGGCGGCTGCGTCATCACTCGCGACCTTGCGCGAGGTGAGCGTATCGCGGCTGAGATGATCGACAGCGGCTGCGTATTCGTCAACGAGCCTGTGCGCTCGAACCCGCGTCTGCCGTTCGGCGGCGTCAAGCAGAGCGGCTTCGGTCGAGAGCTTTCAGCGTACGGCATCAAGGAATTTGTCAATATCAAGACAGTTTGCGTCTATGGCGGCGCCGCGGAACGAGAGCGATGAGTGGGCGCTGATCTGATCGTCTTGGGTTCGCATCGGCCGAGCGTGGCCGCATATCTGATCGGGGGCCTCATCGTGAGGCGCGAGAGATGCTCGGTGCGTGTGGCGCGGCAATAAAGGTTAGAGGGATTATGATGGCGGATCTGCGGGGTGGTCAGGCTTTGCGCGTGCGCCATGTAAGGATCGCCACGTTACGAAATCAATTGCCGCATCCACAACAAAGCGGTCTTGAAACTGGCGGACTGCTGGCGCGGCGATAGTGGGCATGAAAATTGAGCCAGGTATCTATCAGGAGCAAACTGGTCTCGGCGCCTATCTTCAGCTGGGCGCGCCGCTCTCTTCCGGAAATGTCGGCCACTGAACGCGACGCAATAGAAGCGGGGGATGTCTGGTGGGACGCCGAACTGTTCACCGGCGCGCCGGACTGGAGCAAACTTCTCGCTATGCCGCCGGCAAGTTTGAGCGAGTCGGAGCAGGCGTTCCTGAACGGCCCGGTGGAGGCACTGTGCCGCATGCTGGACGAATGGAGGATCCAGTGGGAACGGCGCGACTTGCCAGGCGAGGTTTGGACCTTTCTGAAACAGAACAAATTCTTCGGAATGATTATTCCGCAAAGATATGGCGGCTTGGGTTTTTCCGCCTATGCGCATTCGCAAGTGGTTCGCAAGATCGCCAGCCGCAGTTCCACAGCCGCTGTCACGGTGATGGTGCCGAACTCGCTCGGACCGGGCGAACTGCTGCTCGAGTTCGGAACCGAGGACCAGAAGACGCGCTGGCTCCCGCGCCTGGCCGACGGGCGCGAGATTCCATGTTTCTGCCTGACCAGTCCGCAGGCCGGCTCGGACGCCGCCTCCATGACGGACACAGGGATCGTCTGTTATGGCGAGCAACACGGGGAGCGTGTGCTCGGTCTGAGGCTGAACTGGGGTAAACGTTATATCACGCTTGGTCCTGTCGCGACCGTGCTTGGTCTCGCTTTCAAGGTCTATGATCCGGATCGTTTGCTCGGCGGCGACGACGATCGCGGCATCACCATAGCGCTTGTGCCCACCGATACGCCGGGCGTCGAGATCGGCAGACGGCATATGCCGGCGTTTCAGGCCTTTCAAAACGGCCCCAATCGCGGGCGCGACGTTTTTGCGCCGCTCGAGTGGATCATCGGCGGCAAGGATCGGATCGGCGACGGCTGGAAGATGCTGATGAGCGCCCTGGCCGCCGGGCGTGGAATCTCCTTGCCGTCATTAGCGGCGGCCACGGCGGCTTTCACCGCCCGTTCGACCGGCGCCTATGCGCGAATTCGGGAACAGTTCGGGGTCCCCATCGGCGAGTTGGAAGCCGTGCAAGATCGCCTCGGCTATCTTGCCGCCACGGCCTATGAAATCGACGCGGCGCGACGGCTGACCTGCGCCGTCTTGGTCCAGGGCTACAAGCCCGCTGTCATATCGGCGATCATGAAGGCTCACGCCACCGAGCGCATGCGCAAGGCGGTGGCCGTCGCGATGGATATTCACGCCGGGAAGGCCATCATGGATGGGCCGAGAAATTATCTCGGCAATCTCCACCGGATGATGCCGATCGCCATTACCGTCGAGGGCGCAAATCTGTTGACGCGCAGCCTCATTATTTTCGGACAGGGGGCGATCCGCAGCCACCCGTATCTTCTCGAGGAGATGCTCGCGCTGGCTGATCCTGACAAAGGGCTCGAACGGTTCGACCGAGCGCTCTGGCGCCATGTCGGTCGTTTCTTTTCCAATCTCGGCCGCGCATGGCTGTTTAGCTGGAGCGGAGGTCTTGTCGGCCCCGCTCCGAACGCGGGCGCCGTGACACATCATTATAGGCAGCTATCCCGATATGCCGCGTCGTTCGCTCTGATGGCCGATTTTAGCTTGCTGACGCTTGGCGGCCGGCTCAAACGCAGGGAGATGATCTCGGCGAGACTCGGCGACGTTCTGGCCGAGCTCTATTTCCTGTCGGCTGTGCTCAAACGGTTTCATGACGAAGGTCGGCGCCAATCCGACGAGCCTCTCGTTGACTATTGCGTCGCGGCGGGGATTTGCCGGATCGAAAACCATCTCGTCGAAACGCTCGCCAATTTGCCCAACCGATTTATCGCGCGGGTGGCAAGACTCATCATTCAGCCGTTCGGCGCGAAGCGACTTGGACCATCGGACGATCTGGCGCGACGCTGCGCTTCCATCCTGACGCGGCCGAGCGAGGCGCGCGAGCGGCTCACCGCCGATGTTTTCAGAGGATGTAGCGGCGATGCCGTTGCGCAACTTGAGCGGGCGTTCGACCTGACCATCGAAACGGAGCGGCTGCGCCGAAGGCTACGCGAAGCAAGGCTCGACTCGATCGAAGACGGTCTGCAACAAGGCGTCATCGAGGAAAACGAGGCTGAGCGCTTGCGGACGGCGGAGTCTGCCGTCTTTGATGTTATCGCCGTGGACGACTTCGAACCGCGAGAGCTGTCGCCGCTCATAGAAGAGGATCGCTTGCAATGGCCGGGGGCACAACAGAGGCGCGACCGCGCGGCGGAATGAAGCGGCGCGTCTATCTCGTGGACGGCGCGCGAACGCCATTCCTCAAGTCGCGCGGCCGGCCGGGCCCGTTTACACCCGTCGATCTCGCCGTCCAATGCGGCCGACCGCTATTGTTGCGCCAGCCGTCCGTGGCGGAAGCCATCGACATAACGATACTGGGCTGCGTCAACGTGATCGCCGACGAAGTCAATCCAGCGCGCGTTGCCGCTTTGCGGCTCGGGCTCGGCGAAGAGATGGTCGCATTTACGGTGCAAATTAATTGCGGCTCGGGCATGCAATCCATCGAAACTGCCTTTCGCTACATTCAGGATGGGTCCGCCGATATCATCCTCGCCGGCGGCGCTGAGGCTCTCTCTCATGCGCCGCTGGTCATAAGACGCGACGCGACAGACTGGTTCGGACGGTTCTCGATCGAAAAGAGCGTACGGAATAAAGCAAAGCGGTTGACCGAATTGCGACCTCGATTTTTCAAGCCCATTGTCGGACTGAAGCGCGGACTCACCGATCCGATCGTCAATTTGAATATGGGACAAACCGCAGAGGTCGTTGCTCATCTTTTCTCCGTTACCCGCGAGCAATCCGATCAATATGCAGTGACAAGTCACCTGCGCCTCGCGCAAGCGCAGGACGCTGGCTTCCTTAAGGGCGAGGTGATCCCGATCGTTGACCGAGAAGGGAATCTTTACGAGAAGGACGACGGCGTTAGACCAGATACATCGGTCGAAAAACTGGCCGAGCTTTCGCCGGCTTTTGAGAAACCATACGGCCAGGTCACGCCGGGAAACAGCTCTCAGATCACCGATGGCGCCTCGTGGACGATCCTCGCCTCGGAAGCCGCGGTCGACAAACATCGGCTCGCGCCGTTCGCGCGCATCGTCGACTCGCAATGGTCGGCGCTCGATCCTTCGATCATGGGGCTGGCTCCGACTCTCTGCGCGACCGCTATGCTGAAACGCAACGGGCTCGCGCGTGATGACGTCGGGCTTTGGGAAATCAACGAGGCTTTTGCGGCGCAAGTCCTGGCCTGCCTCGCCGCGTGGGAGGACGAGGCCTACTGCAAAGAGGGGCTGGGACTCGACGGGCCGTTCGGGCTTATCGGGCATGATCGGCTCAATGTTGATGGCGGCGCTGTCGCGCTCGGTCATCCGGTTGGCGCGAGCGGCAATCGCATCACATTGCATCTCGCCAACGCGATGAAGCGTCTTGGCGCCAAACGCGGCGTTGCTACCGAGTGCATCGGCGGCGGACAGGGCGGGGCCATTTTGTTCGAAGCCGCCTGAAGGAGAACGACCATGGTCGGCAAGATCTGGTCCATGCTACAGCCCCGGGACCTTGAGCTCGGGCCGATCGTCGAGCCGTCATGGCGCGGCCGGGATTGGCTCCTCAAGCGAGGCGCGGAAGATATCGCCTGGCTGCTGCTGGATCGAAACAGCGAGAGCGTCAACACACTCTCGGAGTCGGTCCTTTCCGAACTTGATGAATGTCTTGGCGAACTGAAGGTTCGGCTGCCGAGGGGTCTCATCTTACGATCCGCCAAGCCGTCCGGTTTTATCGCCGGCGCCGATATTCGGGATTTTCGTGAGTTGCGCGACGCTACAGAGTTGAAGGCGCGGCTCAATTGGGCGCACGCTATATTGCGCAATCTGGAATCGCTCCGCTGCCCGACACTCGCAGTCATACATGGCTACTGTCTCGGCGGCGGTCTCGAACTCGCGCTAGCTTGCGACTGTCGCATCGCCACGAGGGGGGCGAGTTTCGGATTTCCGGAGATAAAACTCGGCCTGCATCCGGGTCTTGGTGGAACGGCGCGCATAACGCGACTGATCGATCCTATCGAAGCCATGACAATGATGTTGACGGGCAAAACGCTCTCCGCCTCGAAGGCGAAGTCGCTTGGCCTCGTAGACATTGTAACCGACGAGCGGCATCTCAGGGCGGCCGCCAACGCGGTAGTTGCCGCAAAGCCAAAACGCGCTTGGAGAGGATGGAGAGCGACCGCGCTTTCACTCGCGCCGGCGCGAAAGCTCGCGGCCTCCGCTATGCGCGCCAAGACCCGACAAAAGGTGCGACCGGAACACTACCCGGCGCCCTACCAGCTCATCGAGCTGTGGGAGCAGGAAGGCGGTCGAAGAGAAGCGATGCTGAAAAATGAGATCCAATCATTCGCCGATCTCCTCCTCGGCGAAACTGCGCAGAATCTCATTCGCGCATTCTTTCTCCGCGAGAAGCTGAAGAAAATCGCGACCTCCAACCCAACCAACTCTGATCTCCAGCATGTTCATGTCGTCGGCGCAGGCGTCATGGGCGGCGACATCGCCGCCTGGTGCGCGCTCAAGGGGCTCCGGGTCACGATCATCGATGCGGATCGACTTGCGCTCGGCAAAATGATGAAGCGCGCCCAAGAGCTTTTCGCACACCGACTCGACGCCGCCGCGCAGAGACGCGACGCGCTCGATCGTCTGATCCCGGATTTCGAAGATTGCGGCGTTGGTCGCGCCGACATAGTGATTGAAGCGGTGCCGGAACGAATCGACCTCAAGCGTGAAATCTTTCAGTCGATCGAGCCGCGCATGAGCGATGACGCCGTGCTGGCGACGAACACCTCGAGCATTCCGCTGGAGCAACTGCGTGACGTGCTGCACAGGCCCGAGCGGCTCGTTGGCCTACATTTTTTCAACCCCGTAGCCAGCCTCGAGCTGATCGAAGTCGTCCGCCATCATCTTGTGAGCGATGAGGCGCTTGCAAGGGCGCGAGCATTCTGCGGCCGGATCGACCGTCTCCCCGCACCGGTTGCCAGCGCCCCTGGTTTTCTCGTCAATCGCGCGCTTACGCCCTACCTGCTCGAAGCCCTCGTGATGTTGGACGAGGGCGTTAATGCAGAAACAATCGACGAAGCCGCAGAGCGCTTTGGCATGCCGATGGGGCCGGTCGAAGTCGCCGATCATGTCGGCCTCGACATTTGTCTGGATGTGGCGGACAGGCTGAGAGAGTCGGTCGAATCTCTTCCGAAGGCGCCGTCCTTGCTGCGCGAGAAGGTCGAAAGAGGCGAGCTCGGTCGCAAGTCTGGCAAGGGCTTTTACAATTACGCCGACGGTAAGCCGAAAAAGATCAGCGCACCAGAACCTGCTGAAGGCATCGCCGATCGTCTTTTGCTTCCTCTTGTTAATGCCTGTGTCGAATGTTTACGTAAGGGCGTTGCCGAGGATGAGGAGACCATCGATGCGGCGATGATTTTCGGCGCCGGCTTTGCGCCATTCCGAGGCGGGCCGCTGCGCTATGCAACGACGCGCGGCGCCGAAAATGTTGTTTCGGCGCTGCGCGAACTGTCCAGGAAGCATGGTCCGCGCTTTGCGCCCGACGAAGGCTGGTCGAAACTGGACGCGCCAATTTGACCATCTTCCACGACAACGTCGGCTCGCTCGCCAATCGTATCCTTGAGGAAGTCGGAAGGGATATCGTCCTTGGCCTGCCACTTGGTTTGGGCAAGGCGAACCATGTCGCCAACGAACTTTACGCGCGGGCGGCCGCGGATCGCAGCATCCGCTTACGTATCTTTACTGCTCTCACGCTCGATCCGCTGCGCTGGAAAAGCGACCTGGAGCGGCGTTTCATCGAACCGCTGAATGCGCGCCTATTCTCGGGCTATCCAAAATTGAGCTATGTCGAGGCGCTGCGAAACAACGCGCTTCCGTCGAACATCGAAGTGAACGAGTTTTTTCTATTCGCGGGAGAATGGCTCGATGCGCCGCTGGCGCAACAAAATTACGTATCCGCCAACTACACTGATGCCGCAAAATATTTGATGGATCGTGGACTGAACGTCATCGCCCAGCTTGTTGCGAGACAGCGTCCAGGCTCCGACACGCTGCTAAGCCTTTCATGCAATCCGGACATCACTCTCGACGTGCTTCCACTGCTTGCGCAAAAACGCAAGCGCGGCGAGGCGGCTATTCTGGTGGGACAGGTCAATAGCGAGTTACCTTATATGGGCGGGGACGCAGCGCTTCCAGCAACCGCTTTTGATCACATTCTGGAAGCTGACGGTTACGATTTTCCGTTGTTCGGCGTCCCGCGCCTTCCCGTGTTGGACGCGCAATACGCTATCGGGCTTCGCTGCGCTGCGTTGATCTCCGATGGTGGAACGCTTCAGATCGGCATTGGCTCGATCGGCGACGCCGTCGTTTATGGCCTTTGTCAGCGCCACCAGCACAATAAGGTTTTTTGCGGATTTCCTGAGGCGGACTCCGCATGTCGGCGAATTCGGCGATCGGATCCCGTTGCGATCAACTTTTTGCGGTTACGCATTCGAAACGCTCGCCGCTGCTCACAAGAAACTCGATAGGACGAAAATAGTCATGAACCCGATCCCCATGGTGATAGCGGGGATCTGCTGATACTGCCGCTCCTCCGCCTCAGGCACCAAATCGGTCACGGTTAAATAGAACATTCCTCCTGCGCCCGCGCCAAATAGGAAGCCCAGCACCGGATGCGGTAAGTCTTGCAGCAAGTACCAACCGGCGAACGAAGAAACGAGCACCGAAGCGCCGATCAGACCGGTCCAACCAAGGATCCTCCGCGCCTGCGAGCGTCCGCGCCCACCCATTTCGTTGCGAATAATCTCTCCGATGCTGAGCGCCTCGCTAACATTGTCGATGACGATCGCGAGCGCAACCATAAGTCCTAGATCAGGTTTGATGGCCAACCCTATTCCAATGCTCAACCCTTCAATCAATTCCTCGGCGCCCGTGCCGCCGGCGAGGACGGTGACTTCGTCTCCGAAAGGGCGATGCGTTAAATGAAAGCGCCTTACTTTCGTGTATTGCTCGGCCTTCTCGCCGACGAGCACTCCGCGGTGGATAGTGAGGTCAAACACATAGATGGCGGCAAAGCCCACGACGAACCCGGAGACCACGAGAGTCAGCGAGGCGAGCTCCAGCGCATTCGGCAGCATCTCGAAAGTGATAGTCGCCAACAGGACCCCGCTAGCGAAACCGAGAGCTGCCGACATAAACAAGGTGCTTGGCCTGCTCCAAATCGCGATCAAGCTTCCGATGGGAGAGGCGATCGCGGCGGAGAACGCAATTGAAGCGACAATGAGGAGGTCCTGGGACACGGATGACACCATAGTTTCTATGGACTGCGGTCGGCGATTATTTCTCGAAGCAATGCCTGCTTGTCTAGGTCGCTGCTGCACTGTTCATCGCCAATGTTCTGCGCTCTCGCAGAGAACGTAAAGAGCTTCGCGATGCGAAAGCAGCCATAGCTCTCGCGAGATATTTTGGTGACGCGAGTCGCGCGCGCCAACCGGCCGCTTGCGTACAGCGACGGCGAGGGCGTCCGCGTCGCAACCCACCGAGCAAGAGCGCCTAGGTAAATCCATGCCCTGGAGTTGCGCGATGTGCCTGCCTTCTAATTTTATCGCCGCA
>NZ_JAMRYX010000229.1 GCF_024448135.1 Methylocystis suflitae | reverse complement strand
GCTCTAACGATCAGTGCGCGCGGACGCCGGTGCCGTCATCGTCGCTGACGGCATGCTTGGCGATCGCGGCGGCGTCTTCCCGCCATTCGATCGGCGTCGGCTGGGAGATCAGCGCGTGCCGCAGCACCTCTTCCATGCGCGCGACGGGCACGATTTCCAGGCGGTTCTTCACCGCATCCGGGATTTCCGCCAGATCCTTGGCGTTCTCCTCCGGGATCAGCACTTTCTTCAAGCCGCCACGCAGCGCCGCCAGCAGCTTCTCCTTCAAGCCGCCGATCGGCAAGACGCGGCCGCGCAGCGTGATCTCGCCGGTCATGGCGATGTCGCGCCGGACGGGAATGCCGGTGATGATCGAGACGATGGCGGTCGCCATCGCCACGCCAGCCGACGGTCCATCCTTGGGCGTCGCGCCTTCCGGCACGTGCACATGGAAATCGCGTCGATCGAAGACCGGCGGTTCAACGCCGAAGTCGACCGCGCGCGAGCGCACGTAGGACGCCGCCGCGGAGATCGACTCCTTCATGACGTCGCGCAGATTGCCTGTCACGGTCATCTTGCCCTTGCCGGGCATCATGACGCCTTCGATCGTCAGCAATTCGCCGCCGACCTCGGTCCAGGCGAGTCCGGTCACGACGCCGACCTGATCTTCGAGTTCGGCCTCGCCATAGCGGTACTTGGGCACGCCAAGATATTCGGCGATGTTCTCGCTCGTGATGACGATCTTCTCCTTCTTCTTGAGAAGGATTTCCTTCACCGCCTTGCGCGCGAGATTGGAGAGTTCGCGCTCCAGATTGCGCACGCCCGCTTCGCGCGTATAGCGGCGAATGAGGGTGAGCAGCCCGTCGTCGGCGATCATCCATTCGTCGGGCGAAAGGCCGTGCTTATGCACGGCGCTGGGGATGAGGTGCCTGCGCGCGATCTCGAGCTTCTCATCTTCCGTGTAGCCGGCGATGCGAATGATCTCCATGCGGTCCATCAGCGGCGCCGGAATATTGAGCGTATTCGCCGTCGTCACGAACATCACATTCGAAAGGTCGTAGTCGACTTCGAGGTAATGGTCGTTGAAGGTCGCGTTCTGCTCTGGGTCCAGCACTTCGAGCAAGGCCGACGACGGATCGCCGCGGAAGTCCATGCCCATCTTGTCGATCTCATCCAAGAGAAAGAGCGGATTGGACGTCTTCGCCTTGCGCATCGACTGGATGATCTTGCCGGGCATCGAGCCGATGTAAGTGCGCCGATGGCCGCGGATTTCCGCTTCGTCGCGCACGCCGCCAAGCGACATGCGCACGAAGTCGCGGCCCGTGGCCTTGGCGATGGATTTGCCGAGCGAGGTCTTGCCCACGCCGGGCGGGCCGACGAGGCAGAGGATCGGACCCGTCAGCTTGTTGGCGCGGCTCTGCACGGCGAGATATTCAAGGATGCGCTCCTTGACCTTCTCGAGGCCGAAGTGCTCGGCGTCGAGCACTTCCTCCGCCTGTCCGAGATCCCGCTTCACCTTGGAGCGCTTGCCCCACGGGATCGACAGGATCCAGTCAAGGTAGTTGCGAACGACAGTGGCTTCGGCCGACATCGGCGACATCTGCCGCAGCTTCTTGAACTCGGCGAAGGCCTTGTCGCGCGCTTCCTTGGAAAGCTTGGTGTTCTTGATGCGCTCCTCGAGTTCGGCGAGATCGTCCTTGCCGTCCTCGTCGCCCAACTCCTTCTGGATCGCCTTCATCTGCTCATTGAGATAGTATTCGCGCTGCGTCTTCTCCATCTGGCGCTTGACGCGCGTGCGAATGCGCTTCTCGACCTGCAGGACCGAGATCTCGCTCTCCATCAGCGACAGACATTTCTCGAGGCGGCGCGCGACGCTGACCGTCTCAAGCACGTCCTGCTTCTCGGCGATCTTCACCGACAGGTGAGACGCGACCGTGTCGGCGAGCTTCGAATAGTCGTCGATCTGCGTCACCGCGCCGACGACCTCGGAAGAGACCCGCTTGTTGAGTTTCACATAGCTTTCGAATTCGGCGATCACAGACCGGCCAAGCGCTTCGACCTCGACCGGAGTGGCGAGATCGTCGGCGACGACTTCGGCGTCCGCTTCGTAATAATCGTCTGCGCGCGTGTATGTGCGAACGCTGGCGCGCGCGACGCCTTCGACCAGCACCTTCACCGTGCCGTCGGGCAGCTTCAGAAGCTGCAACACCGAGGCGAGCGTTCCAATCGGGTAGATCGCGTCGGCCGAGGGATCGTCGTCACCCGCGTTCTTCTGCGTCGCCAGCAGAATGAGCCTGTCGGACTTCGTCACCTCTTCGAGCGCGCGGATGGATTTCTCGCGCGCGACGAACAGAGGAACAATCATGTGCGGGAAGACGACAATGTCGCGCAGCGGCAGCACCGGATAGCTTTCGATGGTTCCGGGCATGACGGCGTCTCGCTTTTCGTTCGACATTCTTTTTGTCCTGTCCTTGACGCGTCCCGCTAAAGCGGCGGCGCGAGTCCGCAGGGCGATTTTGGCTTTAGGCCGCGATACGGTCGCCCGCCGATTTCGCGCCATAAAAGACCGCCGGCGGATGCGCCCGACGGCCCCGTTAACGCAAATGGTTACGCGAACAATCGATTCAAGACGCTGCGGCGCCCAAGCTTAAACCCGCGGGCGTCGCCGCCGCATCGGTCTCCGCGCGTCAGGCGCTGGCGCCGCTTTTCTCGCTGCGCTCGGAGTAAATATAGAGCGGCCGCGCTTTGCCCTCGACGACTTCCGGCCCGATCACAACCTGCTCGACTCCCTCCAAACCTGGTAGATCGAACATCGTGTCTAGCAAGATTCCTTCCATGATCGAGCGCAGGCCGCGAGCGCCGGTGTGCCGTTCGATCGCCTTGCGCGCGACGGACGACAGCGCGTCGTCCTGGAAGGTGAGTTCGACGTTTTCCATCTCGAAAAGCCGCTGATACTGCTTGACCAACGCGTTCTTGGGCTCGGTCAGGATCCGCTTGAGGGCGTCCTCGTCAAGATCCTCGAGCGTCGCAATGACCGGGAGGCGGCCGACGAATTCGGGGATGAGCCCAAATTTCAGCAGGTCTTCCGGCTGCACCTGCCTAAAAATGTCGCCGGTGCGCCGTTCGTCGGGCGACTGCACGGCGGCGGCGAAGCCGATCGACGTGTTGCGCCCGCGGGCGGAGATGATCTTTTCGAGCCCCGCGAAAGCGCCGCCACAGATGAACAGGATATTCGTCGTGTCGACCTGCAGGAACTCCTGCTGGGGATGCTTGCGGCCGCCTTGCGGCGGCACGGAGGCGACGGTGCCCTCCATGATCTTCAAGAGCGCCTGCTGCACGCCTTCGCCCGAAACGTCGCGGGTGATTGAAGGATTGTCGGACTTGCGCGAAATCTTGTCGATCTCGTCCACGTAGACGATGCCGCGCTGGGCGCGCTCGACATTGTAGTCCGACGCCTGCAGAAGCTTGAGGATGATATTTTCGACGTCCTCGCCGACGTAGCCGGCTTCGGTCAGGGTCGTGGCGTCCGCCATGGTGAACGGAACATCCAGGATGCGCGCCAGAGTCTGGGCCAGCATGGTCTTGCCGACGCCGGTCGGTCCGATCAGCAGAATGTTGGACTTCGCCAGCTCGACGTCGCCATGCTTGGTGGCATGGTTGAGGCGCTTGTAATGGTTGTGGACCGCTACCGAGAGAACGCGCTTGGCCTGTGACTGGCCGATGACATAGTCGTCCAGAACCTTACAAATCTCTCGCGGGGTCGGAATGCCGTCGCGCTGCTTGACCAGCGAGGACTTGTTCTCCTCGCGGATGATGTCCATGCACAATTCGACGCATTCATCGCAGATGAACACCGTCGGTCCGGCGATGAGCTTACGCACCTCGTGCTGGCTCTTGCCGCAAAAGGAACAGTAAAGCGTGTTCTTGGAATCGCCGCCGCCGACCTTGCTCATATTGCTCTCCTATCGGGCCGGACTGCCGGGCGAATCGGCCCGAACACCTGTGTTACCGGCGCCACACTAACAAAAAGTGGAAGCGGCTGGCGTGCCCGTTTCCCCATCCAGTTTCGGTCGTCAGCGACGAGCGCCCGAGAACCATGACTGGTTAGTGTATTTTACACGACGGCCAAATTGCAACCTTCGCCGGAAACTCTGTTGAAGCAAGAAAGGCGCCCTCGACCACGGCTCAGGCGGTAAGGATCTTGGGAACCCGATTGAGCCGCAAGCGATAGGCGTCCGGCATGCCGCTTCCAAGCAAGGGGCGCAGATACATCCGGAAGGCGTCGGTGACGTCTGTGCCGCAGGGGCTAATGTATTCGTCCGACATGACTTTTGTCTTCGCGGCGATCTCTTCAAGCGGCGTCAGCTGATAGTCGACCGAATAAAAGCCGGTCCGGTGGATCGTCACCGAGCCGTCGCGGTCGCCCCATATGGCGTATTGCACGGCCTTTTCGCCGACCTCGCGCGCCTCGCGCTGGTCGACGTCGGAAACGCAGCCGACGAAGCTCCTTTGCACATAGCCGAATGTATCGGCCCGCACCCGCTTGAATCCGAGCCGATCCTTCACGAGGCGGGTAAGTTCGTCGGCCAGCGCGCCGCCGCCCAGATGGACATTGCCGTGATCGTCGCGCTCCACCGCCTTGGCCAGCTTTTCGGCGATGGGCGTATGGTTTTCGTCGCAGACGCCTTCTGACACGGCGACGACGCAGCGGCCATATTTCGCCATCGTCGCCTTAACGTCGGCGAGGAACTTGTCGACGATGAAGGCGCGCTCGGGGATGTAGATGAGATGCGGGCCGTCGTCGGGGAATTTCTTGCCGAGCGCCGAGGCGGCGGTCAGAAAGCCCGCGTGCCGGCCCATGACGATCGCGATATACACCCCGGGGAGGGCCCAATTGTCGAGATTGGCGCCCGCGAACGCCTGCGCCACCCAGCGCGCCGCCGAGGGGAAGCCCGGCGTGTGGTCGTTGACCATCAGATCGTTGTCGATGGTTTTTGGAATGTGAACCGTCCGCAGCGGATAGCCGGCGTTTTGGGCTTGCTGCGAGACGATGCGCACCGTGTCCGACGAATCATTGCCGCCGATATAGAAAAAGCAGCCGATCCCATGCGCGCGTAGGACGCGGAAGATTTCCTGACAATATTTGAGGTCCGGCTTGTCGCGCGTCGAGCCGAGCGCCGAAGACGGGGTGCAGGCGACGAGTTCGAGATTATGGGTCGTCTCCTGCGTGAGGTCGACGAAATCCTCATTCACGACGCCGCGAACGCCATGGAAAGCGCCATAAACCCGCTCGACCTCGCGAAATTTGCGGGACTCCAGCACGGCGCCGACGAGCGACTGATTGATGACGGCGGTGGGGCCGCCGCCCTGAGCGACGAGCACTTTGGAAAAATCAATGGCGGTCACGACAAGCTCCTGGAAACCCGCGGCGGCAGCTTTCCCGCGAACGCGGGACGGCGGCGCTTCAACCGCGCTGCGCTTATATTCTCAGGCGCCAGGCGGTTCAAATCGATCCGACCGCTATTCCGCGGACGCGCTCGCGCAGACCTTGGCGAAGAGTCCTTCGTAATAGGGCGGCGCCGGCGACCATTCGTTTTTCGGCGGATATGGCTTGGTGATCTTTCCTTGCCCCATTTGGCCCTGCCGCCAGCCGCCACCCTCGGACCGGTATCTACGATTGGCGCAATCGAGCGACACTTTCTCGATTTCCGACAGCCCTTTTTCGGCAAGACCGAATGCGGCGGCTTTTGGCGAGGCGGCGTTGTAATCCGTCAGCGCGTCGACCGTGACGATTCCGTCGGACGTTATCCGGCGAGAGCCGGGGTCCAGATAGACGGTCGAGAAATCGTCCTTGGAGACCTCGACCCATTCGACGCGGGCCGATGCGGAAGACGCCAGCGTCGACAGGAGAGCCGAGACGCTGATCTTCCACATCGCTGTCCGCATCCTCGGCTTAGACAAGAGCGCCGTGGCAATGCTTGTATTTCTTACCCGAGCCGCAAGGGCAGGGCTCATTGCGGCCCACCTTGCCCCAAGTGGTCGGATTGCCAGGGTCGCGTTCAGTGGGCGCCTCGCTGACCGCGAGCCCGCGCGCCGAGAAATCGACCCCCGCGAGACGCGTATTGAGCTCATCGAGCGCAAGCTGCTGTCCGCCGCCGATCAGCGCCTCGGGATTTGGATGCGACATTTCCATCGGCGGCAGCTCCGGCGGCGCGGAAGGCGGCGCCTCGAAGGACACTTCGACGCGCATCAGTTGCGTGGTCACCGTTTCGTCCCACCGCGTCATTAGGCTCTTGAAGAGTTCGAGCGCTTCGGACTTGTACTCGTTGAGCGGATCGCGCTGCGCCATGCCGCGCCAGCCGATCACCTGCCGAAGGTGGTCGAGCGCGATGAGATGTTCGCGCCACAGCGTATCGAGAGACTGCAGGACGACCTGCTTCTCGATCATGCGCATCAGCGGCTCAGTGTTCTTTTCGACGCGTTCGGCGTAAGCGGCGTCGGCCGCCTCCAGCAGACGCTCCTTGAGCTCCTCGTCGGCGATGCCTTCTTCCTTCGCCCAGTCGGCGACCGGCAGATCCAGATTGAGCTTCGTTTTGACGTCTTCCGCCAGCCCGTCGACGTTCCACGCCTCGGCGTAGGCGTCATGCGGGATGTGCTGCGACACCATCGCGTCGACCACGTCGGCGCGCATGTCGGCGATCTGCTCCTCGACGCTCTCCTCATCCATGATTTCGAGCCGGCGCTCGAAGATCACCTTGCGCTGGTCGTTCATGACGTTGTCGAACTTGAGGATGTTCTTGCGGATGTCGAAATTGCGCGCCTCGACCTTATGCTGCGCCTTCTCGATCGCCTTGTTGATCCACGGATGGACGATGGCTTCGCCCTCCTGCAGGCCGAGCTTCACCAGCATCGAATCCATGCGCTCGGAGCCGAAGATGCGCATGAGGTCGTCCTGCAGCGACAGGAAGAATTTTGAGCGGCCAGGGTCGCCCTGGCGTCCGGAGCGGCCGCGCAGCTGATTATCGATGCGCCGGCTCTCGTGGCGCTCGGTGCCGATGATGTAGAGGCCTCCGGCGGCGATGGCCTTCTCCTTGAAGTCCGCGACCTCCTCGCGGATTTCCGCTTCCTTCTTGGCGCGCGCGTCGCCTTCGAGGCCGGCGCATTCCTGCGTCACGCGCATCTCGACGTTGCCGCCTAGCTGAATGTCGGTGCCGCGACCGGCCATATTGGTGGCGATGGTGATCGCGCCGGGCACGCCGGCTTCCGCGACGATATAGGCTTCCTGCTCGTGGAAGCGCGCATTGAGCACCGCGAAAAGCTTCGACGGCTTGCTCGAACGCGCCGCTGCGTAGAGTCCCGTCAGTCCCTTGGGATCGGCAAAGTCGATCATCTTGTAGCCCTGCGTCAGCAGGAATTCCGCCAGCTGCTCCGACTTCTCAATCGACGTCGTTCCGACGAGAAGCGGCTGCATCCGCCCGTTGGCGTCCTGGATTTCGGCGGCGATCGCGCCGAGCTTCTCCTTGGACGTGCGATAGACCTCATCATCCTCATCGAGACGGCAGACCGGGCGGTTCGTCGGAATCTCAACGACGTCCAGCTTGTAAATTTCAGCGAATTCATTCGCCTCGGTCGACGCCGTGCCGGTCATGCCGGCGAGCTTGCCATAGAGACGAAAGTAATTTTGGAAGGTGATCGACGCGAGCGTGACGTTTTCAGGCTGAACCTGAACATGCTCCTTCGCCTCGAGCGCCTGGTGCAGGCCTTCCGAATAGCGGCGGCCCGGCATCATGCGGCCGGTGAATTCGTCGATGATGACCACCTCGCCCTTGCGGACGATGTAATCCTTGTCCTTCTGGAAGAGCTTATGCGCGCGCAGCGCCTGATTGACGTGATGCACGAGCGTCACATTGTGCGCTTCGTAAAGCGCGCCTTCGGTCAGCGCGCCGGCCTCGGACAGGAGCTGTTCCATATGCTCATTGCCGGCGTCGGTCAGATGAACCGTGCGCTGCTTCTCGTCGAGTTCGAAGTCGTCGGCGTTGAGCTTGGGGATCAGCTTGTCGATCGTATTGTAGAGATCGGATTTGTCGTCGATGGCGCCCGAGATGATGAGCGGCGTGCGCGCCTCGTCGATCAGGATCGAATCCACTTCGTCGACGATCGCGTAATTATGTCCTCGCTGAACCATCTGCGAGAATTCATATTTCATATTATCGCGCAGATAGTCGAAGCCGAATTCGTTGTTGGTGCCGTAGGTGATGTCGCAGGCGTAGGCGGCGGCGCGATCCTCGTCCATGAGGTCATGCACCACGACCCCGACGCTCATGCCGAGAAATCTGTAGATCTGCCCCATCCATTCGGAGTCGCGCTTGGCGAGATAGTCGTTCACCGTGACGACATGGACGCCTTTGCCGGCGAGCGCGTTGAGATAAACCGCGAGCGTGGCGACGAGAGTCTTGCCTTCGCCGGTGCGCATCTCGGCGATCGCGCCTTCATGCAGCACCATGCCGCCGATGAGCTGGACGTCGAAATGGCGCTGCCCGAGGGTGCGCTTGGCCGCCTCGCGCACGGTGGCGAATGCGGGAACGAGCAGATCGTCGAGCGTCTTGCCGGCGGCGAGCTCGTCGCGGAACTGGCGGGTTCGGTCCTTCAGCTCGTCGTCGGTCAGCGCTTCGACGTCCGCCTCCAGAGCGTTGATCGCGTTGACCTTCGGCGCGTAGGTCTTGAGCCGGCGGTCATTGGCCGTGCCGAAAATCTTCTTGGCGAGTGCGCCGATCATCCTTGCGAACCTTTCTCCCGAGCAGCGTCTGCCGCCTTCTCGGCGCGCCGGGGAACGGCGGCCGGCGGAACGTCGCATAATGCATGAATAACATACGCCTGCGACATCGACCCAATGGCGGCGGGGCGCCGAGACCGACGCGGCGTTTCCGCGCGAGAGATAAGAGCCGCCGGAAACCTTGTCAATGTAAGGGATTTGGCGGCGCGGCGCCATGTGGATCAGGTCTGACGCCCATCGCCTGGGGTAAGCCAAACGGACGTTGACGGCGGCCAGCGCCAGGCCTAGCGTCGCTTGATCAATCGTTTTTTTGTCGCGCGTCCATATTCGGAGCAGATTTAAGGAGGTCCCATTGGCTAGCCGTCATTGTTGGCTTATCGCCGCTCTTAGCGCCGCAATTTTTCTTGGCGGCGCGACGGCGCAGGCCCAGCGCCGAACCCCTCCCGAAGCCGGTGTGAGCCCAACGGAGCACTTCGGTGAAAAGGCGCCTCCCAAGGAAGAAGCCGCGCCGCCGAGCAAGAAGCCCGTCTCGGGCGAAGAAGACGCCCGGCCGGGCGTCGGCGAAGTTTCCAAGGAGCCGCAAGTTCCCACCAAGGCGCGGTCCATCCGCCGCGACCCTGCGGCCCAGCCCACGCCCAAGCCTTAATTCTTTTCGATCGCGTCCCGCGCACTTCGCAGGGGAGGGGACCATGCGCAGATTTTTGATTTTATTGGCCACGCTCAGCATCGTCTGTGCGCCGAACGCCGCGCAGGCCTGGTTCAAGTTCCGCAATAAAACCAGCGCCACGGTGTGGGTGTCGTTTCTTTGGTATTCGCCTGGCTGTTCCGACGGCGGCGACTGGACGAAAAAGGGGTGGTGGAAACTAGAGCCCGGCCAGATCAAGACCGTTTTCGGCAGCGACCTCCAGAGCGTTAATACTTATTACTATTATTACGCCGAATCGAGCGACGGGACGAAGTGGAGCGGCCCCTTCAACACATGCGTGCCGCAGAGCGCCTATGAGTGGTGCATCAACACCTGCTGCTCGCCGACATGCCGGACGGTCGGCTTCCGCGAGAAATATATCGGCAGCAACAACAACTACACGATCAACCTCGTCAAATAGGGGTTCATGGCGCCTCGTTGATGGGGCGTAGGGGCGACGGCATCACGCCCGTCTGCATCAGCCGCAAAAACAGCTTTATGCCCACCGGCTCATTGCCGTTGGGGTGCACGAGCACGATCGCGCCCGGGCGGGGCCTTAAGCCGAGCGCGAGCCAGGAGTCGGCGCCGAGCGCGATGAGATGCCGGCTGCGGACGTTCCCCAGCAGCGCGGCGTCGGCGACGAGACCCGGAAAGCGAAAAAATACCGAAGGCGTTTCGCCCTCGGCGATGATGAGCTTTTCCGTCTCGAAAATCTCGCGATCGACGTCCACGCCCGGCCGCAGGAAGTAATTGCGCCCGTCCGGAAGGCGGCGAACATAGGGATGGCTGTAGGAATGATTGGCCCAGGCGATGTCGAGCGCGCCGCTGCGCGCCTTCTCGCGCAGCCAGGCGAAGTCGGCGCCGTGCCGGGCGATCCAGCCGCCGGAGACGGCGAGCATCACGGGCGTGCGTGGCCCCTGCGCGGCGAGTTCTTCGAAAAAGGCGCGGTCCAGCGGCTTGCGGCTGGGGCAGAGGTCGCCGGTCACAAAGGCGCCGCCGCCGGCGCCGTGAATGAGGCCGGCGTTGGCGAGCGCCGGCGGACGCGTCGGGTCAGGCGGCGGATGCAGCGCCTTGAGATAGCGCGTCTCGGCCTGCGCCGCATCGCTCGTCGCTTCGCAGCGCCAGCAAGCGGCGCGCTCGAGAGATGTCTGCAGCGATTGCGGATCGACGGTGAGGAGCAGGGGCGTTCCGTCGACGTTCATGCGCCGGATGGCGAGCCGCAAGACGCTCTCTTTGGCGCAAAGTTCGAAAATTGGCGCATAGTCGCGCACGCGCGCGCCTGTCGGCGCGGGTCCTGGGATAAGTGCGACGGACGAGCAAGGTCTGTCTTCGCCGCGCGCCGTTGCGGCGCCGGCGATGCACGCCCACAATAGCAGAACGAGGACCCGTCTCACGGCGCGATCATGATCAAGAAGGAAGAGATTGAGAAGATCGCCCTTTCGGTCGAGTCGGAGGAGTCGAGCGAGCTTGCGGCCAGGCTCGGCGAGGCGATCGCGGGTCAGTTCGGCCCGCGCGACGAAACGCCCCTCTGCATCGTGGCGCGCGATCCGCAGGGGACGCTTGCCGGCGGTTTGAACGGCGCCTCCCACTGGCGTTGGCTTTACGTTCGTCATCTTTGGGTCGAGGCGTCGCAGCGTGGGCGCGGCTTGGGGCGTCGGCTCATGGCGGAAGCCGAGCGGCTGGCCAAGGACCGCGGCTGCGTTGGGATCTATGTCGACACATTCGACCCGCAAGCCGCCGCTTTTTACCAAAATCTTGGATTTACGCGCGCCGGCGAGATCGTCGGCTTTCCTCCTGGACACGCTCGGCTGTTTTTCAGGAAGTCGCTGCGATGACGGAGACCATGGAGGCGATGGTGTTGCGGCGGCCGAATACGCCGCTCGTCGTGGAGGAGCGGCCGATCCCGTCGCCCGGCACCGGCGAGTTGCGGCTCAAGATCGAGGCGTGCGGCGTTTGTCGCACCGATCTCCATGTCGTCGACGGCGAACTGACCCAGCCGAAGCTTCCGATCGTTCCAGGCCACGAAATTGTCGGGCGCATCGAGGCGATCGGTCGGAGGGTGACCGGCTTCTCGCTTGGACAGCGGGTCGGCGTTCCCTGGCTTGGCCACACCTGCGGGCACTGCCCCTACTGTCTGAGCGCGCGCGAAAATCTGTGCGACGATCCGCTCTTCACTGGATACACGCGCGATGGCGGTTATGCGACCCATACGATCGCCGACGCGTCCTACTGTTTCCCGCTGACCGAGACCGGCGATTCGGCGACGCTCGCACCATTGCTGTGCGCGGGCCTCATCGGCTGGCGCACATTGAAGATGGCGGGTCCGGCGGAAGCGATCGGCATCTACGGCTTCGGCGCCGCCGCCCACATCATCGCTCAGGTTGCGATCTCTCAGGGCAAGCGCGTTCACGCATTCGTTCGGCCCGGCGATCAGGCGGCGGCGGAATTCGCGCTCTCGCTCGGCGCGGCGTCGGCGCAGGATTCCGAAGCGCCCTCTCCGGAGCCGCTCGACGCCGCGCTGATCTTCGCGCCGGTCGGCGCGCTCATTCCGCGCGCGCTCGCCGCGACGATGAAAGGCGGCGCGGTCGTTTGCGGCGGCATTCACATGAGCGACATTCCGACGTTTCCCTACGCCTTGCTTTGGGAGGAGCGTCGACTGCTTTCGGTCGCCAATCTCACGCGCGAAGACGCGCGCGAGTTCCTTGCGCTGGCGCCGACGATTCCGCTGAACATGCATGCGACACGCTATCCTCTGGCGCAGGCGAATGAAGCGCTCGCCGATCTGCGCGAGGGTCGGCTGCAAGGCGCCGCGGTGCTCATTCCATAAGCCGTGATCGTTTACGCGCTCCGCAAGGATAGGCGTTTGCCGATTGTCATTTCCGGCAGGCCCAAGGCCTGACCGGGAATCCAGAGCAATGGCGTGAGTGATGAGTTTCGTTCTCGATTCCCGATCGCGCGCGTCGCGCGCGTCGGAATTGACATCACAGTTTGGCGGCTTGCGATGACGACTTCAAAGCGTTCTCAATCTCGGCGGCGATTGTCGCCGCATCCTTCGAGGCGTCGATCTTGAGCCAGTCGATCTCGCCCGTCGCCTTCTCCATTTGCGCCTCGAGCACGTCGCGCGTGGCGTCGGACACGTCGTTGACGCGCGCATCGACGCGCGCCGCGCGTTGGTCGAGATCGAGATCGAGCCAGACGCCAAGGAACGGCGCGCGCACACGCTCGGCCGCGGCTCTTATCGCTTCGCGATCCTCGGGACGATCGAAGACGGCGTCGACGATGACAGGCCAGCCGAGCGCGGCCGTTCGCGCCGATGCGTCGAACATCTCGCCGTAAACCTTCGCCGAAACGGCGCTGGCATAGGCCTCTTGCGGAAGACGCGCGGTCGGCGCGACGCCGAACAGCCGCTTGCGGATGCGATCGCTGTTGATGACGCGCGCGCCGGGCGGACATCTGATGACGGGCGCAAGCGCCGCGGCGACGCTCGATTTTCCTGACCCGCTGAGACCGCCGATGGCAATGACGGCGGCTTTCGCCGGCGCAAGCAGAGTCATCGCGAGATCGAAATAGAGGCGCGCGCGTTCGGGGTTGTGTTGCGACGCCTCGACATGCGCGCGTATGGCGGCGCGCAACGACATGAAGAAGGGAAGAAGCGGCAGGCCGTCGGTTTCGTCGCGCGCGTCGAGATAGCGGTTGAGCGCCAGATTGGCGCAGCCAAACGCGCCGACTTGCCACAGATCCATCAGCAGGAAGCTGACGTCATACAGCACGTCGATCGTCGCGATCTCGTCATCGAATTCGAGACAGTCGAAGAGCGTCGGGGCGCCCTCGAACAGACAGATGTTGCGCAGCGTCAGATCGCCATGGCAGCGGCGCACTTTGCCCCGCGCCTTGCGCGCGTCGAGCAGCGCGCCTTGCGCGTCGAGCGCTCCGCTAAGCCGGGCGACAAGCAAATCGATTTGCTTCGCGCTTGCGGCCGCCGCGTTGCGCAAGCTCAAAGCCGTATCGTCCAGCGTTCGGCGCATCGCCGCCGCGCCGCCCTTTTCATAATTGGGCGCCGCCGCGTCATGGGTCTTCGCGATTAGGCGCGCCAGCGCCTCCACCATCACGGGCGTCAGGCGGCCGTCCTTCGCAATCTGTTCGAAGAGGTCTTCGTCGGCGAAGCGCCGCATGACGACCACCGCGTCGATCATCTCGCCCGCGCCGTCGAGCGCCAGCCGCCCATCCCTCTCGCGGGTCACGCGATGCGCGCCGAGATAAAGTTCGGGCGCGAAGCTTGTGTTGAGCGCCGCTTCACGCTCGCACATCTCCCATCGGCGGCCCGGCGTCGAAAAGTCGAGATAGGGGAAGACCACCGCCTTCTTCAGCTTATAGGCGTGCGTTCCGCAGAGCGCGACGACGGAAATGTGAGTCGTGACGATTCGCTCCGCGCCGCCCTCGAGCGAGGCGAGAAAGCGCACGACTTCATCTTGCGCGCCAAAATCCATGTGGAGTCTCGGAACTCGCGCCCACTGACGCCGTGCATGAGGGGTGCCGCCCCCAGAGGCCAGTCCGCTATGGGTTTGATTGAGCCTATTCCATGCCGAGCGCGGAAAGATAGAGGTCGAGGATTTCCTCCTCCTCCTGCCGCTTGTGCTTATCCAAACGGCGTATCGACACGATCTTGCGCATCACCTTGGGGTCGAACCCGGTTCCTTTCGCTTCCGCGTAGACGTCCTTGATGTCGTCACTGATCGCACGCTTTTCCTCCTCGAGCTTCTCGATCCGCTCGATGAAGGCGCGCAAATGTCCGCCGTCGACGGCGTTGGTGTCCATGTGCAATTCCCGAGGCTGCTCCGGGCGGGCGGGGCGCGCGCCGGCTGGGCGCGAGCCTTGCGACAAACCGGCGGCGCTCGTCAAGGCGGCGCAGCCACTAATCCCCGAATTCCGCAGCCCGAGCGGCGCACTTGAAACCGGCCTTAAGGTCGCCGATCTTTGGCGGAACACCAGAAAGGCCGTAAATTTAATGACCGAGCGGGAACCCTTTTCCAGTCGTGAGCGCCCAATGGCCCCCATCGGGGGGCGCGCCGCGCCTTACATTCCGCCACAGGCGCTGGAGGGCGTCCGGACGCGCCGCATCGTCGCCGTCATGCTCGATCTAATTCTTGTCGCCGGCATGTCGGCGGCGCTGTTCGTCGCTCTCTTCATCCTCAGCGCGGGATTGTCGGCGTTCATCCTGCCGCCGCTGTTCCCGATCGTCGCCTTTTTCTACAATGGTCTGACGGTGTCGGGGCGGAGAATGGCGACGCCCGGCATGGCCTTTATGGACCTGGAGATGCGCACCATGGACGGAGACCCGGTGCCGTTTCTGCAGGCGGCCGTCCATGCCGTGCTGTTTTATGTCACTTGGCTATTCCCGCCGCTGCTGCTCGTTTCGCTGTTCATGGGCGATAAGCGCTGCCTGCACGACATGCTCGCGGACGTCATCGTTTTACGGCGCTCGTCCTAAAATCCGCTAATCGACGCCGCAAATCACCCTTGGCGCACGCCACATGGGCGCTCTAGATTAGTTGTGGATCTGGGATCTTAGAGCGTGACGAAAGAGCCGCGCGACGCGCCGCAATTCTATCTAACCTCTCCGGCGCCGTGCCCCTATTTGCCGGGTCGCGAGGAGCGGAAGGTCTTCACGCATCTGATCGGGCTGCGCGCCCCCGCGCTCAATGACACGCTGACGCAATCCGGTTTCCGTCGCTCGCAGACCATCGCCTACCGCCCCGCTTGCGAGCAGTGCCGAGCCTGCGTGTCGGTGCGAGTCAAGATCGATGAGTTCACGCCGTCGCGCGGCATGAGGCGCATCCGCCGGCGTAACGCCGAGCTTGTCGCCGAAACACGGCCGGCGCGGGCGACGCCTGAGCAATACGCCTTGTTTCGCCGCTACGTCAGCGCCCGCCATTCCGACGGCGGCATGGCCGATATGAGCATGATCGACTATCAGATGATGATCGAAGACAGCCACGTCGACACGCGGCTCGTCGAATATCGTCTCGCCCAAGGCAATGGCGAGATTGGCGCGCTCGTCGCCTGCTGCTTGACAGACCGGCTCTCCGACGGGCTGTCGATGGTCTATTCCTTCTATGAGCCTGAACTCGAGCACAGGTCGCTTGGGGCTTACATGATTTTGGATCATGCGGAGCGCGCCCGCGCCTTTGGTCTGCCGCATGTGTACCTGGGCTACTGGGTCGAAGGTTCGCGCAAAATGGAATATAAGTCGCGCTTCCTGCCTCAAGAGCGCCTGGGCCTGAGCGGCTGGGTCCGCGTGGACTAGCCGGATAGGATCAGGAGCGAAGACTTGAGGGCGAAGATTTGGGGGCCAAGACTTGAGGGCGGCTGTTCGGGCGCCCGGCAGGCCACAAAATCGCCGGACTATTCGCGCCTTGTTAACGCCGAAGATGCACAACTCGATCGAAAGAGCCGGCGCGGTCCTCTAGGCGGCGTCGTCTTTCGGCTTGACCGTCGGAGCACTCCGGCGATGCGATTGGAGCGATCTGTGCGAGAATCCGCAATTTTCCAGTTTGCCCGCTGCGCCGCGCTCGTCCTTGGCGCGGTCGCTATTACGCCCGCCTCAGCCGCCTGGGACCAGGACGGACAGGCCGAGTGGGCGCAGCACTATGACGCCGACGCCCGCCTGACCGTCTCGCGCTCGACGACCCCCATACTTTCGACTCATACGGTGGCCGCTACGGAAGCGGCGATCGAGCGTTTGCGCCAAATCGCCGCGGAGGGCGGTTGGCCGCAGGTGCCGGCGGGCCAACAGCTGCGGCTGGGCTCCAACAGTCCGGTAGTCTCGGTGTTACGTCGCCGCCTGATCGTCTCCGGCGACATCGGGGCCGAAACTGGCGCGAGCCCGGTCTTCGACTCCTATGTCGAAGCGGCGGTGCGCCGGTTCCAGGCGCGCCACGGCATCATTCCGACCGGCGTCGTCAATCAGCAGACCGTTCAGGCGATGAATGTGCCGGCGGAGACCCGGCTGAAGCAGCTCGAGACCAACCTGGTGCGTCTGCGCAGTTTTTCGCACGGCCTCGGCAACCGCTACGTCACCGCCAACATCCCGGCCGCTTCGGTCGAGACAGTCGAGAACGGCGAGGTCGTCACCCATCACATGGCCGGCGTCGGCAAGATCGACCGCCAGTCGCCTGTGATGCAGACCAAGGCGATCCAGGTCAACTTCAATCCGTTCTGGACCGTGCCGGCGTCGGTGATCCGCAAGGATCTGATCCCCAAGATGCAGGCGGATCCCAACTATCTCAACGCCAATCACATCCGCGTCTACAGCAAGGACAATCAGGAGCTACAGCCCGAGCAGATCAATTGGCGCTCGCTCGACGCGCTCAATTTCCGCTTCCGCCAGGACATCGGCGGGGATTTCAACTCGCTTGGCGTCGTGCGCATCGACATCGCCAACCCCTATGGCGTTTACATGCACGATACGCCCGCTAAGGGCGTGTTTGGCGACGACTTCCGTTTCGTCTCTTCGGGCTGCATCCGGCTTCAGAACGTTCGCGACTATGTCGCCTGGCTGCTGAAGGAGACGCCCGGCTGGGACCGCGACCACATTGATCAGGTCATTGCCTCCGGCGAACGCGTGGACGTCAAGATCACGCCCGCCGTGCCGGTCTACTGGGTCTATATCACCGCGTGGGCGACGCCGGACGGCGTCACCCAGTTCCGCGACGACATCTACCAGCGCGACGGGCTGGGCGTGCGGTCCGCCGGCGCCGATTCGCCGGCGTCGACGGTCGTGCAGGCGGCGCGTCCGATGCGCGGCGAAGGGTTGTTCCCGAGCGACGAGGACAGCTATTTCGAGGAGCGTTCCCGGTAACGGCGCGCTACTGCGCCGCAGCGTCGCTGCGCGACGCGCGCCAGGTTCCCCCGCAAAGGTCCGTCGAGGACGACCAGGCGCCGGAGCCTCTGCCGCCGCGCAGCATCCCGTGGAAGCGCGCGACCCGTTCTCCTTGGCCGGTGAATCGCGCGACGATTGTGCCTTGCTCGTCGACATAGCCCCAGGACGAGACGGCCGGCCCAGGCGAGGCCACGATTTTACTGTCGATGATGTCAACGGACGGCGGAATGAGAGCAGGGCACTCTCCCACCGTCGTCGTCGCTTCGATGTTCCATCTGCCGCTTGGATCGCCGACGGGGCCGGTCAGCGCTTGTTCGTTGTCCGGCTTCGCCTTTTGGCTCCGCGGCTGCTTGGCGGACGCTCCCTGGGCCAATACGCAGACCGCCAGCGCCAACGCTAGAATTCTCATTTGGCCTCCGAAAGCGCCTGCCGCAGCGCGCCGTGCATATCGCAGCCCGCGTAGATGAACTGCGTCACGCCCGCATGGCGCAGACGCTCCTCGAGTTCGCCCGGCCGGCCGGCAAGATAAAGCTCAGCGCCTGCGCCCTTTAGCGCCAGCGCCGCCGTTTCCGCCGAGTCTCCGTAGATTCTGTCGGACGAACAGAGGCAAGCGAGTTTGGCGCCGGACTCCCGGTAGGCGTCGACCAATTCGGTCGTGGACTCGGTTTCGGGTCCAAAAACCGCTTCGACGCCGCCGGCCTCGAAAAAATTCTTGGCGAAATTCGCCCGCGCGGTGAATGCGGCGACGGGGCCAAGATTTGCGAGGAAAATCTTCGGGCGATCGCCCGATTCGGCGAGGCGGACGTCTGACTCCTCGCGCAGCCGTTCGAAGGGCTCGGCGAGACGGCGCGGCGCGAGCGGAACGCTCTTTCGCGCGCCTATTGGCGGCTCAACGGTTTCAGCCGCGGCGTCATAGGGCGCGAGGACGTCGAGCGCTCCCTCGTGAATGTCGGGAAACTGGTTCGCGCCGATGAGCTTATCCTTGGCGCGCGCGACGTTCTTCGCCCGCAACGCGGCGGCTTCGGCGACCTCCGCCTGAAAGACTCCCGTCTCCAACGCGTTGGGAAGGCCGCCGTCGGCCTCGATCCGCTGAAAAAATCCCCACGCCCGCTCGCAAAGCGCGTCTGTCAGCGCCTCGAAGCCGCCCGCGCCGCTCGTCGGATCGTCGACGGCGTCGATATGGGATTCGTCCTGCAGCACGAGCTGGGTGTCGCGCCCCAGCCGTCGCGCGAAGTCGTCGGGGGCGCCGAGCGCCTGGGTGAAGGGGAGGACGGAGATCGCGTCGGCGCCGCCGACCGCCGCCGAGAACGTGGCGAGCGTCCCACGCAAAATATTGTTCCAAGGGTCGCGCCGAGACATCATCCGCCAGGCTGTCTCGGCGAAGACCAGCGCCGGCTTGGGAGAGAGGCCGCAAGCCTCTTCAACGCGGGCCCAAAGGCGGCGCGCGGCGCGGAATTTCGCGACCCCTAATAGTTCGTCGGCGTCGGCGCAGAATCGGAACGCGATCAGTCCGCGCGCGGCGTCGAGGTCTACTCCGGCGTCCGCCAGCGCGCGTAGATAGGCGATTCCGGAAGAAAGCGCGAAAGCCAGCTCCTGCGACTCGGTCCCGCCCGCCGAATGCACGACGCGGGCGTCGGCGACGGCGGTCGCGTAGACGAAGCCGGCGTCGGCGGCCGCCTTCACGTCCCGCGCGAAGCTCCTGGAGACGTGCGTCCAGGGCTCCGCGGCGAATCCGTGCCGCGCCTGCGCGCCCAGCGGATCGAAGCCCAACGAGACGCGGGTGAGCGAGGGTTCAATATGTTGGCGGTCGACAAAGCGCATGAGCGCCTGCGCGGCGCCGGGCGCGCGCGGCGAAGAGTCGAGCGTCAGCGGAATGCCGTAATCGAGGCGAACATTGGCGAGCGCGTGAGCGATTGCGTCATCGTCGTCGCCGACGAGACCCCCGCCGTAGGCGCCGATCGAGCCGGCGAAGACGAGATGCAATCCATCGGCGCCGCCGTCGAGGTCCTGCAACGCCAAGCGGTTGGCGACGTCAGCGTTGGGGACGTCGACGCGCGCGAGAATCGCCCAGCGGCCGGGGTTTTTGCGCAGGACCGGGAAGGGCGAACCAGCGGCGCGGGCGTAGATGGGCTCAATGGAAAGCCCGTCGTAGCTCTTGGAGACGAGCGTTTCGAAGGACGCGCCTTTGAGCGCCCGCTCAACAAGAACGCGCCACTGCGCGTCAGTGGCCTGCGGAAAGACCCCCGCCAGCGCCGTCTCCTGTCCCGTCATTTTCGCTGTCGCCCTCCGTTGTTTCGGGCGGCGTTTTCGCATGAAGCGCTCCGCCGGGCCACTGCAAATCCGCCGGAAGCGGGGCGGGCTTTATTTTCGGGACCAAACGCCTTAACCAGTGCCGACTGCGCCCGAGGGCGGGAAACAGGGCGCTGGAGCGGAAAAGCCAGAGGCGGGCGGTTCTGGCCACGCGCTCCGATTTAAAGGCGCTGGATCGGGGCCGCCGCGTCAATGCGTCGCGCGCAAGCGCGGGCTGTCGCCGGGCGGCGAAGAGCCTGAAACGGAGGGATTCGTGACTGATAATCCGCAGGACAAGAATCAGCTCGTCGACGAGATCGTCGAAGTGATCGCGTCGGAAGGTATGGTCGACAAAAGCAAGATCACCCCCGACGCGTCGATCGAGAGCCTCGACCTCAAGTCCGTCGACATCGTTATGATTCTCACGGCGCTCGAGGAGAAGTTCAACGTCTACATCCCCATGGACGGGTCGCTGCAGGAAGCCAAAGACGTCAAAAGTCTGATCGAGGCGATCGCGGACCACATCCAGAAAGAGCGCGAGAAGCAGTAGATGGCATTCTCGCGAGCGCGGGCCGAGGGGCGCCGCGTCGTTATTTCTGGAATGGGCGCGGTCTGCGCCTCTGGAGTCGGCGCGCAAAAGCTATGGGAAGCGGCGCGCGACGGCGTCGCCCAGATTCGTCCGCTCAAGACAGAGCGCCCTTATGACGGGCGCATCAAGATCGCGGCGCAGGTGCCCGATTTCAATCCCGCTGACTACATCGAACCCAACGTTCTGCCGTTCTGCGATCCCTTTACGCAGTTCTGCATCGTCGCCGCCGACGAAGCGGTGGCGCAGGCGGGTTTCGGACGCAAGGACGTCGCCGGGCCGAGAACGGCCGTCATCATCGGCTCCGGCATCGGCGGCATGACGACGATCGAGGACGGCATCTACCGCTATTACGTCGAAGGAACGCGGCCCGAGATGCTCAGCGTTCCCAAGCTCATTCCGAGCGCCGCGCCCGCGACGCTGGGGATGCGCTATTCTTGCCTCGGCCCGACATTCGCGATCGGCAGCGCCTGCTCGTCGGCGACGCAGTCGATCGGACTTGGCATGCAGATGATTCGACAGGGCCTCGTGGACAAGGCGATCGTCGGCGGCGCCGAGGCCTGCGTCATCAACGCGACGATCCGCGCGTGGGAAGGCCTTCGCGTGCTGAGCCCGAATTTATGCCGCCCCTTCTCCAAGGGCCGCAACGGCATGTCGCTTGGCGAAGGCGCGGCGGTTTTCGTTCTGGAAACGGAGGAGGCGGCGCGAGCGCGCGGCCACGCGCCCCTATGCGAACTCGTCGGCTACGGCACGACGAGCGACGCCAAGGACCCCGTGCGGCCGGATCTTGAAGGCGCGTCGAACGCGATCGCCCTGGCGCTTGAAGACGCGGGAATAACTCCGCAGGAAATTCATTACGTCAACGCGCACGGCACCGCGACCCACGCCAACGACATCACCGAAGCCGAAGCGATTCTGCGCATATTCGGCGATTATGGACGGGTGGTGCCGGTGTCGTCGACGAAACCTATTCACGGCCACGCGCTCGGCGCGAGCGGCGGCTTGGAGCTCGCCATCACCATACACGCGCTTCGCGAACAGATCGCGCCGCCGACGATCAATTTTCTGGAGCCCGACCCCAAGTGCCCGCTTGACGTCGTCCCCAACGCGGCGCGCAAGCACAAGATCGACGCCGCTATGTCGAACTCCTTCGCTTTCGGAGGGATCAACGCCGTGTTGATCGTGCGTCATGCAAGCTGATCGGCCGCTTGCGTTGGGGCCTTTTCGGCTGCGCGTTGATCCGGCGCGCGCAGCGGCCTATGCGCAAGAAACTGGCGGCGACGGCGTGAGCGTTCCGCTCGCTTATCCGGCGATCTGGCTCGCCGAGCCTTCGCTTTTTTCGGTTGTGCGCGACCTCTGCGCCGAGCGCGACGTCGTGCCCGTGCATGAGTCGCAGAGCTTTTCCTATGACGCGCCCCTCGTCGCGGGTGAGAGTTACGACTTGAGCGTCACCATGCGAAGCGAGGAAGCGCCGCCGCGTCTGACGATGGTTGGGACAGTCGCAACGCCCCAAGGCGAGCCCTGCGCACGAATCGAAACCATATTGCGGCTCGTGCCGCGCGCGGGATTTGGGAGCGCGTCATGAGCGATCCCATCAAGGTCGGCGACATACTGCCGGAGACCGTCATAGGCCCATTCGACGCGCCTTCGCTTGCGCGCTACGCCGAGGTCTCGGGCGACGCCAATCCATTGCATCTCGACGACGCCGTGGCGGCGGCGATCGGGCTGGCCGCGCCGCCGGTACATGGCATGAAGCTTCTGGCCGCGTTTGAACCGATGCTGAGAGCCTGGCGCGGCGACCTCGTCATCGCTTCGCTTGCGGGGAAGTTCGTGCAGCCGATCTTGCGCGGCGAGACCGTCAGGCTGTCGGGTCGCGTGTTGCGCGCCACTGAAAACGAGATTTTCGTCCGTCTGGTGGCCTATGGCGCGGCGCGGGCGCCCGGCATCGTCGGCGAAGCGACCTTGCGGCCGAGGCCGGCCACATGAATGATCGGCTGCGCCATGGAGCGGGGCGCGCATATGGCTAAGAGCGCTGTTCGGGTTCTTATCACCGGCGCCTCAAGCGGCATTGGGCGCGCCTTGGCGCTCGCCTATGCGCGCGAAGGCGCGAGCCTTGTCTTGCTTGGCCGCGACGCGGAGCGGCTCGACGCCGCCGCGCGCGCCTGTCTCGCGGCCGGGGCAGAGGAGGCGGAGACCCACGTCGCCGACGTGCGGGATCGCGAAGCGATGGCGCGCATCGTTCAATCTGCGCATGAAAAGCGCCCCATCGACATTCTCGTCGCCAATGCCGGCGTCGCGACAGGCCTTTCGCCCGGCCAGCTTCTCGAAACGCCCGAGGCGGTCCGAGCAATGCTCAAGATCAATGTTGATGGCGTTTTCAATACCGTCGAGCCGGCAATTCTGCCGATGTGCGCGCAAAAGAGCGGCAGGATCGCCATTGTCGGCTCGATGGCGGGCGTGCGCGCGCTCCCGCATTCGCCGGCCTATTGTGCGGCGAAGGCGTGCGTGCACATGTGGGCGGACTCCCTGCGCGCCCAGCTCGCAGCCCATGGCGTCCATGTAGCGCTGATTGTGCCGGGCTATGTGAAGACGCCCATGTCGGCGCGCACCATCGTGAAGACGCCCCTTTCGGCGCGCACTCTCTTAAAAAAGAGGTCAGCGTCGGCGGGCGTAGAATCCTGGCAACCCAGCGCCATGTCCGACGGAGAAGCCGCGCGCATCATCAAGAACGGGCTGGACCGCCGTCGCAACGTCATCGCCTTTCCGCGTTACATGTATTGGGCGATGCGCGTCTTCTCCCTCTTGCCGGCGGCGCTCGTCGACGGCGTCATGCGCCAGTTTCCAGCCGAAGTGCCGGAGACGCCGGAACGGGAGATTTCGTGACGGCTTTCACCGTCCTTGCTTGGGCCGCTGCCGGCTATTGGATGATCGCCGTCGCTTTGCTTGTCGTCTCTGTCGCGGCGACGATCGCGCAGCCCTGGCTCGCCGCGCGCCGCGCCACGCGCCGCGACCAGCCGCCGGTCTCGGTCGTGCTTCCCGTCAAGATGCTCGAGGACCAGTTCGACCGCACGCAAGAATCGGCGCTGACGCAGCATTACCGCGATTTCGACGTGACCGTCTCCACAACCGACATCGAGGGAGCGGCCGTCGAGCGCATGCGCGCCATTCTCGCGCGTCACCCGTCTGTGCCGTCGCGCATTCTTCGCTCGACAGCGAAGTTCGCGGTAAGTCCGAAGGTCGACAATCTTTACGCGCCCTTCATGCAGTCAACGCACGATGTCATACTGATGAAGGACGCCAATGTGCTGCTCGAGCCCGACGCGCTGGCGCAGCACGTCAGGCAGCTGACGGACGAGGTCGGGCTCGTCTGCGCCATTCCGTATTGCGCGCGACTCGAGAATTTCGCCGCGCAAGTCGAGGCTGCGATCATTAACGGTCCGCATGCCCGCATGCTGTTTCTCGCCTCGGCGCTGGGGCAGGGGCATGGCGTTGGCAAAATCATGCTGTTTCGACGTTCGGACTTCCTGCGCGCGGGAGGTTTTGACGCGATTTCCCATACGGTCGGAGAAGACAACGCCTTGGCCAAGGCGATGCGGCGGATCGGCAAACGCGCGGTCTTTTCCCACAGGCTTGTGCGCCAGGAGCTCGGCGCGCGCACGTTCGACGATGTTTATCAGCGGCAATTGCGCTGGAGCGTCATTCGCCGCAGCGACGAACTCATCTCCTTCCTCGCCGAGCCAATATGCCAAGCGGTTCCAGCAGTTATCGCTTCGTCGCTCGCGGCGCCGCTCGTCGGGATCGCGCCACTTGCCGCCGCGTCGGCGACGCTTCTGCTGTGGTTTGCGCTTGAGACATTGCTTTCTGTGGCCAAAGGATGGCAGTTATCGTGGGCCGCGCCCGCGGTGTTTGTGGTTCGCGAGGCGACGATGCTGGCGGTCTGGTTGAACGCCTGGGTCACTGACCAGGTGGTTTGGGCGAGGGACAGCGTGAATGCGCGCGCCGGGGCGAAGCCCTCGCCGGTTCCGCACGAAGAAGGATAGGCCGTTTGGTGCTGGGGCTTTTTCAATTCCTCGTCGACGCGGTCGCGATGGTCTGCGCTTCGATCCTGATGGCGATCGGAATCGGCTATCTGATCGTCATTGGCCGCTTCTGTTACGACCAGCTGCGCGGCGTGCGCGATCCCGAAGCGCCCGCCATCCCAGACACGGATCTGCCGCGGGTCGTGCTTCAAATCCCCGTTTTCAACGAGCCGCTCGTCACCGAGCAGTCGTTGCGCTGCGTCGCGCTTCTCGACTGGCCCAAGGACAGGCTGCGCATCCAGCTTCTCGACGATTCGACGGATGCGACGAGCGCGCGGGCAGACGCAGTGGCGGCGGAGCTTCGCACCGGCGGCGCCGTGATCGACCATGTGCGGCGCGCCGATCGCTCGGGCTTCAAGGCTGGCGCCTGCGCGCATGGCCTTACGCTCACCGACGAGCCCTTCATCGCAATGCTCGACGCCGACTTCCGTCCGCCGCCCAATTGGCTCAAGCGCACGGTCCCGCTTTTTCTGACCGACGATCGCATCGGCTTCGTGCAGTCGCGCTGCGAGTTCCAGAATTTCGAGAAAAACTGGCTGACGCGCGCCCAGGGCCTCGTGCAGGACGGCCATTATCTCGTCGAACAGCGTTCGCGCGCGCATGCCGGCTGGCTCTTTCAATTCAACGGCACCGGCGGAATTTGGCGACGCGCGACGGTCGAGGACGCCGGCGGCTGGTCCGACTATTCGCTATGCGAGGACCTCGACCTCACCGTGCGCGCGGCGCTCCAGGGATGGCATGGGCTGTTTGTCTCGGAGCCGCCGATTCCCGGTCAGGTGCCCGAGGGAATCCGCGATTTCCGCCGCCAGCAAAGGCGATGGTCGAACGGATTCGTGCAGGTCGCGCAAAAGACCGTCCTGCCGATCTGGCGTTCGCCATGGAGCCTGACGCGCCGCGTGATGGCGATTTCGCTGATCGCTCATCAGATTTTCTTCCCCACAGCCGCCATTGGTCTCATCGCCTTTGTCCTCGGCGTGATCCTGCACGGATCGCTCGCGCCCTTCGCCGGGATGTTGGAGATCATCGGAATCATGACGGTCCTGGTGGCGCTCGGCATCACGCTGCCGCCCTATCTGGCGCTCAAGCGCGGGACCGTCGCCGATTATGTGAAAACGGTCGCGTCGATTCCGCCGCTGATGATCTATCTCGCCTTCGCCAATGGCGCGAAGATCCTCCAGACCCTGCGCGGGCGCAAATCGACGTTCAAGCGCACGCCCAAGCTCGATCATGAAGCTGCGACGCCGGTCGACGCTGAGGTGGAGTAGGGCGAAAGCCGCTCGCGCTCACTCCAGCCGCGCCGGGGCCTCGAAAGCGTCGGCGTCGGTGACGATCGTTAACGTCGCGTCGGCGGCCTTGGCGGTTTGGCTTCCGGAAAAGAGTTTAAGCTCGAAGCCCTCGCCCGCGCGCGTGCTTTCAATGAAGAACGGCTCAGGCGCTTCGGCAAAGACGTCCTTGGCCTTGCCGGGTCCAAGGTAGCGCAGCCGCCACGACCCGTCCGCGCTATTACGAGAAACCGTAAAGCGCTTTTTGGCTTCGGCCGCGCTGAGTTTCCTTGGCACGCTCCGTTCGGCTTCGGCGATCGCCGCCGCATGAGGCGAAGCGCCGTCGCGCGGCAGCTCCAGAGACAAATCGGCGCGCGCCGGCAGGCAGATCTTGCCGCAGGAGGCGTAGTCGAGCACGAGATTGAGCGTCACCGGCGCGTTGGGATCGCGCGGCGTCACCTTCAACGGCAGGACGACGCGCGCATCATAGCCGGCGACGGTGGTTCCGGCCTCGTCGATATGCTTTGGCGCGGGAAAGGAGGGTTCGACCTTGGCGACATTGACCGATCTCGAGAAATCGAACGCGGGCGCGGAGCCTGCCTCGCCAGGCTGGCGCCAATAGGTGATGGTTTCCGGCGCGAGAGCGATCTCGACGGCGGCGCGGTAAGCCCCGCCCTGCGGAGGGCCGGCTGACAAGAGCCGAGCGCTCGAGGCCGTTCCCTTTACGGTCGTAGACGCGAAGACTGTGTTCTCCGCGAGCGACGCCGCTGGAAAGCTCTGCGCCAGCGTGACGGCTAGCGTCGCGAAGAGAAAGAATTTTGAGCGCATCGTGTTCCTTCGGCGCCCCGTCCCCCAGTCAAGGCAGTCAGTTACGTGATCTGCGCCGCTTGTCGAGAGGACGCGGCGGGCGTAGCATGACCCTATGAGGCCGAGCGGCAAGAAGCAAGATTTCGCGGAGAGGGTGAGCGAGCGCCGCAGCGGGCGTTCCGAGGAGCGCCGCTTTCTCGACGGCCAATTGCTGATCGCGATGCCGAGCATGTTGGATCAGCGCTTCGCGCGCGCGGTGATCTATCTATGCGCCCATTCCGAAGAAGGGGCCATGGGCATTGTCGTCAACCAGCCGGCCCGTGTGCGCAATTTTCCTGATTTGCTCGTTCAGCTGCAAGTGATCGCGCCTCAAGAGCGCATCAGCCTACCGAGCCGCGCCGAAGACATCCAGGTTCTGTCGGGCGGGCCGGTGCAGACCGACCGCGGTTTCGTGCTGCATACGCCGGATTTCTTCCTGGACAATTCCACCTTGCCGATCGACGACGGCGTCTCGCTCACGGCGACCATCGACATTCTGCGCGCGATCGCGGCAGGGCGCGGCCCGGACCGCGCGCTGCTGGCGCTCGGCTATGCGGGTTGGGACCCGGGTCAGCTCGAAGAAGAAATTCAGCGCAATGGATGGCTGAATTGTCCGACCGATCCCGCTTTGCTGTTCGATCACGACCTCGGGAGCAAATATGCGCGCGCGTTGCGCTCGATCGGCGTCGATCCAGAACGGCTGTCGACACATGCGGGACACGCCTGAGCGTTAGGCGCCGAGCCGACCGAAGGCTGGCGCATAGTCTACTGGTCCCTCCTTGGCTGGAAGCGCGCCGTTAAGCGCCAGCGCCATGAAATGCGGCCCCGCATATGGCGTGCCGAAGCCGGCTGCAAGCTCCGGTCGAAATCCGAAACGGCCGTAAAAGGCGCCGTGGCCCAACACAAAAATCCCGCGCCACTGGTCTTCCTGCGCACGCGCCAAGCTCCAGTGCAAAAGAGCGCTGGCGATCCCTTTTCCGCGATATGCCGCTGCGACGGCGACAGGACCGAGTCCGAGCGCCGGAAAGGGAGCGTTCATCCTGGACAGGGCGGCGTAGCCGACGATGACGCCGTTGACAGCCGCGACGCCGCCAAAAACCAGGTCGCCTTCCTTGCGAAGCGCCTCGACGAGTTCGGCCTCGCCATATCGGTCGAAAGCCGCAACAAGCAGCCCGCGTATGGCGGAATGATCCTCCGGCGTCTCCGCGCGAAGAGTTGCGCTTCCGGTCATGGCGCGGGATTGCTGTGGAGATGGTGGATGGCGTCAATACGCCGCTCGATTTCAGGCGTGATCCTGAACTCCACCGACTCGAGGTCGGTTTTGAGCTGCGCCATCGTCGTCGCGCCAATAATATTCGACGTCACGAAGGGCCGGGACGTTACGAAGGCGATGGCGAGCTGCGCCGGATCGGCTCCCATATCTTGCGCGAGCGTCAAATAGGCGGCGACCGCGCGTTCGACTTCCGGCTTTTCATAACGCTGCGCGCGCTCAAACAGCGTCGTGCGCGCGCCGGGCGGCCGCGCGCCGCCTTGATATTTTCCGGTGAGGTATCCCTGCGCGAGCGGCGAATAGGCGAGCAATCCGACGCGCTCGCGCTCAGTGAACTCAGCGAGACCGATCTCGAAAGTGCGGTTGACGAGGTTGTAGGCGTTTTGAATCGAGACGACGCGCGGCCCATGGCCGAGTTCCGCCGCGCGCAGGAAGCGCGCCACGCCCCACGGCGTTTCATTTGACAGGCCGATGTGACGAACTTTGCCGGCTTTGACGAGCCGCGTTAGCGCTTCCAGCGTCTCTTCAATCGGAATTTCGTCGCGCTTTGTCGGGCGTCGATAGACCGTGCCGCCTGCGCCCCACAGCGGCAGCGAACGATCCGGCCAATGCAATTGATAGAGATCGATGTAATCGGTCTGCAGCCGCTTCAGCGATCCCTCGATCGCAGCGTTGATGTTCTTGGCGTCGAGAATCGTTCCGGCGCCTCCGGGACGCAGCCAGTTGGCGTCGCCGCGGCCGGCGACCTTAGTCGCGATGATCGCCTTGTCGCGGTTTTTACGCGCGGCGAGCCATCTTCCGATGATGCGCTCGGAGGAGCCTTGAGTTTCCTGCCGCGGCGGAATGGAATAGATTTCGGCCGTGTCGATGAAATTGACGCCGCAATCGAACGCATAGTCCAGTTGCGCATGGCCCTCGGCTTCGCTGTTCTGCTGTCCCCACGTCATTGAGCCGAGACAAATGGCGGAGACGGAGAGATTGCTGTCGCCGAGTTTGCGGTATTCCACGAAGCGCGTCCCTTAACGAAGCCATTCGCTCGACTGCAGCTCAAGTCGCAGTTCGAAGCTTTGAAACTGAGTGAAGATTGGCAAGAGCCATGCTTTGAGCGCCGCGCGAACCACGATCGACATTCCTGGCGGCGGCTCCCTCATGAAGCGGGACAGTGACAGATCGATGTCGTCGAGCGCGCGCGCGATCGGCGCCTCAAGACGCGGGATCACGAATTTGCCGCTCGCTGGATAGCGCGCAAGAATCGCCATGGAGTCGCGGCCGAGCGGCGAGGCGCCGCGATTGTGAATGATGCTCATGGTCAGATCTGGCCATGTGGTCTTGAGGGTGAGCGCGCTGTTCGCCGCGCTCTGCGTGACGTCCGTCTGAAAGAGCACGATCGGCTCCACGCCGCGCCGCCGCGCTTCTTCAAGGAAGCCAATTTCGGCGATGGTCGCCAACAGGCGCTCATAGGAGCGATGCCAGACGTCGACGATCTTCGGCGTTTCGTCGGCGACGAGCAGGCGGTCGAAGAGCGAAATCTGCCCCTTGATCTCGCTGAGGTCGACGATGTGCGTCGCTTCCGGAAAGAACACTGCATAAAGCGGCTCCCGGAAATCCGTGTCGAAGCCTTCGACGCCGATATTGCGCGACAAATAATAGTCGGTCAGCAAACGCGCCGCTGTCGTCACGCCTGTTCGCGAGTGCGGCGAGCAAACGAAGAACGCAAGAGTGCGACGCGCCATGTGGTCTTCGCGGAGAGATGCGCGCCGCCGCGACCCTCTATCGCCTCTTCTCGCCAACAAGATCGAGAAGGCCGACACGTTCGAACTCATCGGCGACGCGCGCCAGCCACGTGCGGACGTAGCCGCGCAACACGAACGAATGCTCCGCCGGCCGGCCCTGCGCGTCCTGATTGCCGATGAATGTCGAGAACGGCGTGCCGGATAGCTCGACCTGCTCGTAGGCGAGTTCGCTGAGCTTGGGGATCGTGATCTCGCCCGAGGTGACGACATGCTCGAAATATTTCGCGTGCGTTTGTGGATCCCACTCAAAGAAGGTCGTGTCGTTGACGTGATTCTTCACCATGAAATAGTTGGCGTCAGCGACGTAGGGCGCAATTTCGGCGATCTCCTCCAGCGAAGCGATGGAGGGCCCGATCACATGCAGCAGCACGAAGCGGAATTCGCCGCCTTTCACCGCATCGAAGAAGCCGATTTCGTCGAGCGCTCCGAGCGCCGGACTCAAGCCGCCGGCGCGCACGTCTATGACGCTGACCTTGGCCTGCGAGGTATTCAGCGTGTCGATGATCTTCATCTGGTCCGCCGGTTCGGTCAGATCGACGATCAACGTCTCGTCAGGGTGGAAGCGATGAAGCGTTCCTCGCGGCGTTTCGGTGTCGAAAGCGCGAGTACGGATGTCATTGAGCGAAAGAAAATCGAGGATGGCTCTGGCGATCGTGGTTTTGCCGACGCCGCCCTTGTCCGCGCCAACGAGGATGACCGCCGGGCGAGCGGCGGCGTTCGCGGCGGCGGCCGGAGCCTCGGCCTTTCGCGGCCGGCTTTCCGGCTCCCGTTTCGCAGGCGCTTCCCTGGTAATTTTGACCGGCTTCTTAACCATGGGTGCTCCTATCGCATGTCGCGCTGGCGCCGCTGTTAATGAATGACAAGCGCTTAACAAACATGGTTTTCGGCGCTTGTCATGCCCTGTTTCAGCTAACTGCGGATGGCGCTCCAATTGTGACGCGCTTAAAACAACACATTAAATATGTTATTAAACGCAAGCACCGCAATAAGATCGTGAATTGACATTCGTGCGGTTTGGAGGTTTATGCGTTCGAAATACAGAACGTCCGTTGCTGCTCGCTGGCGCGGACCAGGTCGGCGCGTCAAGGCATGAGCAATATCGAGAATATCGTCGCGCGGCGGCCCGCCGAATCGTCGCAGCAAAGTCTGCCGACCCTTCACGTCGAGGATCGTGACGGCGTTGTCCATGAACTCGAAGCCGTCGAAGGTTGGCGGTTGATGGAGATCTTGCGCGACCATGGCGTCGGCATGGACAACACCTGTGGCGGCGCTCTTGCATGTGCGGAGTGCCACATCGTCCTCGATGCGGAGTCGGCCCGCCGCGTGCCGCCGCCGCGCGAAGAGGAAGTCGAAAAGCTCGATGAATTGCCGATGCTTTACGAAAATTCGCGTCTCTCTTGCCAGATCATCTGGTCCGATGAGATGAGCGGCCTTCGGCTAAAGCTGGCGCAGGAAACGTGATGCCCGTCTTTAAACATCCCCAGATCCTGATCGCGTCGAATTTGACGGACGGCGAAGTGGTGTTTCTCGGCTCCTCGGGCTGGGAGCGCGACCACCGCCGCGCGCGGGTGGCGCGGAAGGCCGACGAGGCGACGGAGCTCGAAACCTTGGGCAAGCGCGACATTTCAGCCAATCGCGTGGTCGACGTCTATCTCGCCGATGTCGAGATCGGGAGCGACGGCGCGCCGACGCCGTTACATTATCGAGAAAAGATGCGCGTGAAGGGACCGAGCGTTCGCCTTGATCTCGGCAAACAGGCGGACGAGGGCGCGTTATGACGGCGGTCGATTTGCGTGTGGCGCAGCGGCCCAATGCGCCGATGACCACCTATCGCTACGATGAATATGACGCGGCCTTTGTCAGTGAACGCGTCGCGGAGTTTCGTGAGCAGGTCCGCCGGCGGCTTGCCGGCGCGCTGACCGAAGAGGAGTTCCGCCCGTTCCGGCTGATGAACGGGCTCTATCTCCAGCTACACGCCTATATGCTGCGCGTCGCTATTCCCTATGGCACGCTGACGGCGCGGCAGATGCGTCGGCTCGCCGATATCGCGGATAGATGGGACAAGGGCTACGGCCATTTCACGACGCGCCAGAACCTCCAATACAATTGGCCCAAGCTCGTCGATACGCCGGACATTCTGGAATCGCTGGCGGAAGTCGAGATGCACGCCATCCAGACCTCGGGCAACTGCATTCGCAATGTGACGGCCGATCATTTCGCCGGCGTCGCGCCGGACGAGATCGAAGATCCTCGTCCGACGGCGGAGTTTCTCCGCCAATGGTCGAGCCTGCATTCGGAGTTCTCGTTCCTGCCGCGCAAGTTCAAGATTGCGGTGACGGGCGCCGAGCATGATCGCGCCGCGATTCTGGTGCATGACATCGGCCTGCGCATCGTCAAGAACGATGCGGGCGAGATCGGCTATCAGGTCGTGGTCGGCGGCGGACTCGGCCGTTCGCCCTTTATCGGCAAGGTTGTCGGCAACTTCGTGCCGCGCGAGGATCTGCTCGCGTTTCTCGAGGCGATCCTGCGCGTCTATAACCGCTTCGGCAGGCGCGACAACAAATACAAGGCGCGAGTCAAAATTCTCGTCCACGAGAGGGGAATTGACGAAATCCGCGCCGCGGTCGAAGCCGAGTTCGCGGCGATGGACCGCTCGCCCTTTGCCCACGACTCCGTGGAATTCGAGCGCATCGCCGCCTTTTTCGCGCCGCCGCCCTATGACTCGCTGCCGGCGACGTCCGCCTCGATGCGCGCCGCGAAATTGGAGTCGCCGGCTTTCTCCAATTTCGTCGACGTCAACGTCGGCGCGCACAAGATCCCCGGCTACGCCATCGTCACCGTTTCATTGAAGCCCATCGGCGGCGTCCCCGGCGACGCCACCTCTGATCAGATGCGGGTGCTGGCCGACGCCAGCGAGCGCTTCGGTTTCGGCGAACTGCGGGTCAGCCATGAGCAGAACATCATCCTGCCGCATGTGAAGCAGGACGATCTTTTCGCGCTTTGGCGCATGCTCGACGCCGCCGGGCTCGCGACGGCGAACGCCGGCCTCGTCTCCGACATCATCTCGTGCCCCGGTCTCGACTATTGCTCGCTTGCCACCGCGCGCTCGATTCCCATCGCGCAGGCGATCTCGAAGCGCTTCTCCGACATGTCCAGGCAGCGGCGCATCGGCAAACTCGGCGTTAAGATCTCCGGCTGCATCAACGCTTGCGGCCATCACCACGTCGGCGCGATCGGCATTCTCGGCCTGGAGAAGAAGGGCCAGGAGTCCTATCAGATCACGCTCGGCGGCGACCCGACCTTCTCTGCCTCGATCGGCGAAATTCTGGGACCTGGGGTCACCGCCGAGCAGGTGCCCGACGTCGTCGAACATCTCGTCGATTATTATCTTGCCGAACGCGAGGAGGGCGAAGCCTTCATCGACACCTGGCGCCGCATCGGTCACGCGCGGTTCAAAGACGTTCTGCGTCGGGAGGGCGAAGATGGCGCTGATATCTGACGGCCGCTTCATTGAAGATACATGGCGCCGACTTGCCGACGAGGAAGCGTTGCCGAAGACCGGCAAGTTCATCGTGTCATTGCCGCGACTCGAACATGCCGTGGAGGTCCTTGGGCCGATGGCCACGTTTGGCGTGATCGTTCCAAACACGACGGAGCCGTCGGCGCTCATCGCGGCCCTACCGCGGCTCGATCTCATCTCGATCGCTTTCCCGGCTTTCGCTGACGGCCGCGGCTTCTCTTTGGCGCGCCTGTTGCGGCGGGCGGAGTTTAAAGGCGAGTTGCGCGCCAGCGGACGTCTCGTCGCCGACCAATATCCTCACGCGATCGGTTGCGGCTTTGATACAATCGAAATTCCCGACGATCTCGCCGATCGCCAGGACGAAGAACAGTGGCGCGGCGCGCTCAACGCCTATTCAATGAGCTATCAGCGCGGCTACGCCGGGCGTGGCTCGATCCTCGAAGCTCGCCGAAAGGCGGTGCGCTCATGAAGCCTTCGATCTCCGAAACGCTGGCGCCGCGACTGGCGCCGCTCGATCTCGATCATCGTTTGCTGCTCGTGCGCGAGTTCATTCCCGGTCGGATCGTCTTCACCACGAGTTTCGGCGTCGAGGATCAGCTCATCGCGCATTCGATCTTCACGCAGGGTCTCGATATCGACGTCGCGACGATCGACACGGGGCGGCTCTTTCCCGAAACCTATGAACTGTGGGAGCGCACCGAAGCGCGCTATGCGCGGCGTATTTGCGCGGTCTATCCGCAGGCCGCGCCGCTCGAAGCGCTCATCGAGGAGCAGGGGATCAACGGCTTTTACAAGTCCGTGGACGCGCGCAAGGCCTGCTGTCATGTTCGCAAAGTTGAGCCGCTGTCGCGGCTGCTCGCGGGCGTTTCGGGCTGGGTGACGGGGCTTCGAGCGGATCAGTCACAGGCGCGCGCCGAGGCGCCGCTCATCGCCTTCGATGAGACCCACAGGGTGCTCAAGCTCAATCCGCTGGCAGATTACACGCGCGACGCGGTCGTCGCCGCGGTCGAGGAGTTTTCAGTGCCGGTCAACGATCTCCACGCCAAGGGATTTCTATCGATCGGCTGCGCGCCGTGCACGCGCGCGGTGCTGCCCGGCGAGGACGAACGCGCCGGACGCTGGTGGTGGGAAGAAGACAACAAGAAGGAATGCGGCCTCCATGTCGGCGACGACGGCGTGTTGCGACGCGGCGCGCCGCAAGAGGCGAGCCTATGACCGCGCTTGCGACGCGTTCGCTCGGCCATCTCGATCGCCTCGAGGCCGAGAGCATCCACATCATGCGCGAGACCGTCGCTGAATGCGAACGGCCGGTGATGCTCTATTCGATCGGCAAGGATTCGGCGGCGATGCTGCACGTCGCCATGAAGGCCTTTTATCCATCCAAGCCGCCGTTTCCGCTGCTCCATGTCAATACGACCTGGAAATTTCGCGAGATGATCGAGTTTCGCGACCGTCGCATGAAAGAGCTTGGCCTCGAACTCATCGAATATATCAATCCCAGAGGGATTGAGATGAACATCAGCCCCTTTGTTCATGGCTCGAAGCTTCACACCGAGATCATGAAGACCGAGGCGCTGAAGCAGGCGCTGGACAAGTATAAATTCGACGCTGCTTTTGGCGGCGCGCGTCGCGACGAGGAAAAATCCCGCGCCAAGGAGCGCGTGCTGTCCTTTCGCACCGCGCAGCATCGCTGGGACCCGAAGAATCAGCGCCCGGAATTCTGGCGTCTCTACAATACGCGAAAGGCGCCCGGCGAGAGCCTGCGCGTCTTCCCGATGTCGAATTGGACCGAGGCGGATATCTGGGACTACGTCGCGCGCGAAAACATCCCCGTTGTTCCGCTCTATTTCGCCAAGGAGCGGCCGGTTGTGCGCCGTGGCGGCACGCTCATCATGGTCGACGACGCGCGCATGGAACTCGCGCCCGGCGAATCTATCGAACATAAGATGGTGCGCTTTCGTACGCTCGGCTGCTATCCGTTGACGGGGGGCATCGAAAGCGATGCCGCCAGTCTCGAAGAGATCATTACGGAGATGCGCGAAAGCCGCTCCTCGGAGCGCCAGGGGCGGCTCATCGACCACGACGGCTCCAGCTCCATGGAGCAAAAGAAGCAGGAAGGATATTTTTAACATGCACGGCGCCGTCGCTGCCGCATCGCCGTCGCGCGCGCCAGCGCGGTTCATCGGCGAGAAGCCGCTCTTGCGATTCATCACCTGCGGCTCGGTCGACGACGGCAAATCGACGCTGATCGGTCGTCTGCTGTACGACGCCGATCTCGCGCCGGACGATATTATCGCGGCGCTGGAAAGCGATTCGAAAAAGCATGGCACTCAGGGCGAAGAGCTGGATTTCGCCTTGCTCGTCGACGGGCTTGCGGCAGAGCGCGAACAGGGTATCACCATCGACGTCGCCTATCGCTATTTCGCGACCGACAGGCGTAAGTTCATCGTCGCCGACACGCCTGGCCACGAGCAATACACCCGCAACATGGCCGTCGGCGCCTCGACCGCCGAACTCGCCATTCTGCTTGTCGACGCGCGCAAGGGCATCCTGCCGCAAACGCGGCGCCACAGCGTCATCACCTCGATGTTCGGCGTCCGCCATGTCGTCGTCGCGGTCAACAAGATGGATCTCGTCGGCTACAGCGAAGAGGTGTTCCGCAAGATCGAAGCGGATTTTCATGCCTTCGCCGACCATCTTCGCTTCGCGTCCATTTACGTCGCGCCGCTTGTCGCCAAGGATGGCGATAATCTTGTCCACCACAGCGCCAATATGTCTTGGCACGACGGGCCGCCGCTGCTCTCCTATCTTGAGGGCGTCGCGGTGGAGGACGCCACGCGGATCGCGCCCTTCCGCATGCCCGTGCAATGGGTGAATCGGCCTAACCTCGACTTCCGCGGATTTTCGGGCTTCATCAGCGGCGGCAATATTCAGCCGGGCGACATCGTGCGCGTCCTGCCTTCGGGGCGCGACACGCGCGTCGCCAGGATCGTGACATTCGACGGCGATCTCGAAAGCGCCGTTTCCGGTCAGTCGGCGACCCTCACGCTCACCGAAGAGATAGACATTTCGCGCGGCGATCTTTTGTGTTCGCCCGTCTCGCCGGCGAAGACCGGGGATCGTCTCGAAGCGAGGCTGTTGTGGCTCGTGCGTGAGCCTCTTGTCGTCGGCAAGAGCTATCTCTTAAAGCTCGGGACAAAGACTGCGCCGGCCGCCGTGACCGCGGTCGACGCGCGAATCGACATCGAAACCGGCCTGCCGCAGCCGCTTCCCGAAGGGTCGACGCTCGCCTTCAACGAGATCGGCGGCGCGCGCCTGTCGCTCGAGACCGTGATCGCCTGCGATCCCTATGGCGAGAACCGCGAGACAGGCGGGTTCATTCTCATCGACCGCATCACCAATGAAACGGTCGCGGTCGGCATGGTCAAAGCCGTCGCCGCATCGAATGGCCGCGTCGCGCCGCCGCTGACGGAGCTCAGCTACGCCTCCATGGAAGGACTGCCGCTGGCGCGGGAGTCATTTCGACCGACCCCGACGCGCAGCCTGGTGAAGGCGTTGTCCTGGCTCCTGCCGGCAAGCATTTCGACGTTCCTGATCGTTTACGCCTTCGTCCAAAGCGCCGCGCTCGCCGCCGAAATCACCGGCGTTGAAATGATCGCGATCTTCGCGCTCTATTATTTCCACGAGCGGTTTTGGTCGCGACTAAATTTTGGACTCGCGACGGGTGAGGCGCAGGGAAGCGACGATTAGACGCTGTGAGGGCCTCAGTGGGCTTCGTCCCAATTGGCGGCGGCGCGCGCATCGACTTTCAGCGGCACGGCGAGATGGACGGCGGGCGCGGGCGCCTGCTCCATGACGCGGCGCGCGAGTTCGATCGTCGCCTCGGCTTCATCGTTCGGCGCTTCGAAGACAAGCTCGTCATGCACCTGCAGAAGCATCTGCGCCGAGAGACCGGCGCGAATGAGCGCCTCGTCCATCCGTATCATGGCGCGTCTGATGATGTCCGCGGCCGCGCCCTGAATCGGCGCATTGATCGCGGCGCGCTCATAGAAGGCGCGGTCTGACGCATTGGCCGAGGAGATGCCGGGGAAGTGGTAGATTCGGCCAAAAATCGTTGAGACTTCGCCTTTCTCGCGCACCGTCTTGCGCGTTGAATCCATGTAGTCGCGAATGCCGGGAAAGCGTTCGAAATAGCGCTTGATGTAGGCGCTCGCCTCTTCGCGCGGAATGCTCAGCTGATTGGCGAGGCCGAAGGCGGAAATGCCGTAGATGATGCCGAAGTTGATCGCCTTGGCGCGGCGGCGCGTTTCGGGCGGCATGTCCTTGATCGGCACATTGAACATCTCGCTCGCCGTCATCGCGTGAATGTCGAGGTTTTCGGCGAAGGCGCGTCTGAGCTGAGGAATGTCGGCGATATGGGCGAGCAGCCGCAACTCGATCTGCGAGTAATCCGCCGAGATCAGCACATGGCCGGGCGCCGAGACAAAGGCCTTGCGAATTTTGCGGCCGGCCTCATTGCGCACGGGAATGTTCTGCAGATTGGGCTCGGATGAAGAGAGCCTGCCCGTGGTCGTGGCGGCGAGCGCATAGCTCGTGTGGACGCGACCGGTCTCGGCGTTGATATAGCCGGGCAGGGCGTCGGCGTAGGTGCTCTTGAGCTTGGAGAGCTGTCGCCAATCGAGAATGCGGCGTGAAAAATCATTGCCGGCGACGGCGAGGTCTTCGAGAACGCTTGCGGAAGTCGACCAGGCGCCGGTCGCCGTTTTCTTCGCGCCGGGCAACCCCATCTTGCCGAAAAGAATGTCGCCCAACTGCTTGGGCGAGCCAAGGTTGAAACTCTCGCCGGCAAGTTCGAAGATCTCGGCCTCGAGACGCGCCATGTCCTGCGCAAATTCGCCGGAGAGTCGCGACAGGGTCGCGCGCTCGACGGTGACGCCCCTTCGCTCCATGCGGGCGAGCGTCGCGACCATCGGCCGCTCCAAGGTCTCGTAGACGGCAGTCATGCGCTCGGCCAAAAGCCGCGGCTTCAGCACGCGCCAAAGGCGCAGGGAAATGTCCGCCCGTTCGGCGGCGTATTCCGTCGCCGCCGTGAGCGCGGCGCGGGCAAAGCCGAGAAAATTGCGGCCCGCGCCGGCGACGGAGGCGAAGGTCAGAGCCTCGTGTCCGCAATAATTGCGCGCCAGCTCTTCGAGACGATGATCGCCACGTCCCGAGTCCAGCGCGTAGGACATGAGCATGGCGTCGTCGATCGGCGCGACGTCGATTCCGTAGCGCGAAAGAACCAGCAGATCATGCTTCATATTATGTGCGATTTTGAGAATCGAGGCGTCCTCAAACAGCGGCTTTAATCGCGCGAGAGCCGTGTCGAGCGGGATCTGTCCCTCGACCAAATTGGCGCCGGAAAAAAGGTCAGCCGAGTCGCCCGAGCGATGCTGCAGTGGGACATAGCAGGCGCGTCCTGGCGCGGTCGCCAGGGCGACGCCGATGAGTTCGCAACGCATTGGGTCCGGCAAGGTCGTTTCGACATTGATCGCGACGAGTCCTGCGCCAGCGGCTTCCGTGATCCAATCATCCAGACGCTCGGCCGAGATGACCGTCTCATAGCTGGAGCGGTCGATCTTGACCGCCTTCGCTTCGGCGTGACGCGCGGCGACGAGGCTCGCGGGCGTGAGGGCGTCGCTTGTTGCTTTCTCAACGCGCTTCGGCGCTTCAGCAGCGGGCGCCGCGATTTCGGACAATTCACCGTTGCGCCCGCGCCAGCCGGCCGCGCCCACATAACCGGGATCCGGCTCGATATCCTGCGCCTGGAGCCCATACATTTCGGCGACGCGGCGGGTGATCGTCGTGAACTCCATCGCCTGCAGAAAAGCGATCAGCTTCGCCGCGTCTGGTTGATGAAGGCCAAGGTCTTCGAGCGGCGTATCCAGGGGGACGTCGCGAACCAGTTCGCAGAGCTTCTTCGAAAGAAGGATGCGCGCGACCGCGTCCGGCTCGGTCAGCGCCTCGCGGCGCTTGGGCTGCTTTATGCCGGGCGCTTGGGCGAGCAGCGTTTCGAGATCGCCATATTCATTGATGAGCTGAGCAGCGGTTTTGACGCCGATGCCTCTTGCGCCCGGCACATTATCAGTGGAATCGCCCGCGAGCGCCTGCACGTCGACGACCTTGTCCGGCGTAACGCCGAAATAATCGACGACCTCGGCTTCGCCGATGAGGCGTTCTTCGCGCGCGCCTTTCGTTCCAGCCGTCCCCGAGGCGGGGTCGTACATTCTGACCCCGGCACCGACGAGCTGCATCAGATCCTTGTCGGCCGAGACGATCAGCACGTCCGCGCCCTTGGCCTGCGCCTGCGTCGCATAGGTGGCGATGAGATCGTCGGCCTCGTAGACGTCCTGTTCGATCGGGGTGAGGCCGAAAGCGCGCACGACGGCGCGCATCAGCGGGAATTGCGGAATGAGATCGTCCGGCGGCTCGGTGCGGTGCGCTTTATATTCTGGATAAAGATCCTTTCGGAAGGAATGCTCGCTCTTGTCGAAGATGATGGCGAGATGCGTGGGCTTCACGCCGGCCGCGCCTTCGCGCACGAACTGCAACAGCTTCGTGCAGAACAGCCGCACGGCGCCGGTCGGCAGCCGGTCGGAGCGATAGTTGTATTTCGCATCCTGTCGGATCGACTGGAAATAGGCGCGAAAGACGAAGGAGGAGCCGTCAACGAGGAAGATGTGGCTCCCGGGGCCGACGGGCTTATGCGTGAGGGTCATGCGCCTATCTTAGCGGCGCGCGCGCGCCGCGTCATGACGCTGGACCCCGAAACCGCCGTTTGACCGTCGCCGACGCCAAGCCTAGAAGATCGCATGTCCCACAACAGTTTCGGCCATCTTTTCCGCGTCACCACCTTCGGCGAGAGCCACGGGCCGGCGCTCGGCGCGATCGTTGACGGCTGTCCGCCGAAAATTCCGCTGGAAGCGGAGGAGATCCAGGGCTTTCTGGACAAGCGCAAGCCGGGACAATCCCGCTTCACGACGCAGCGGCGGGAGGCGGATGAGGTGAAGATTCTTTCGGGCGTTTTTTCTGACGGCGATGGCCGACAGGTGACGACCGGAACCCCGATCGCGCTCGTGATCGAAAATACCGACCAGCGCTCAAAGGACTATGGCGAGATCGCCGACAAATATCGGCCCGGCCACGCCGATTACGTCTACGACGCGAAATATGGCGTCCGGGATTATCGCGGCGGCGGGCGCTCCTCGGCGCGGGAAACCGCGGCGCGAGTCGCCGCCGGGGCCATCGCGCGGAAGGTCATCGCCGGCGTGACGATTCGCGGCGCGCTGGTGCAGGTTGGCCCGCACAGAATCGACCGCGCGCGGTTCGACTGGGACGAGGTGGAGCGCAATCCGCTTTTCTGTCCGGACGCGCGCGCGGCGGAATTATGGGCTGATTATCTCGATGGCGTGCGCAAGGATGGCTCCTCCGTGGGCGCGGTGATCGAGATTGTCGTCGAGGGCGTTCCGGTTGGTTGGGGCGCGCCGGTTTACGGCAAGCTCGACGCCGATCTCGCCGCGGCAATGATGTCGATCAATGCGGTGAAGGGCGTCGAGATCGGCGCGGGCTTCGCCGCCGCCGAGCTGACCGGCGAAGACAACGCCGACGAGATGCGCGCCGGACAAAACGGACCGCAGTTTTTGTCCAATAACGCCGGCGGCGTGCTCGGCGGCATTTCGACAGGCCAGCCCATCGTCGTGCGCTTTGCAGTGAAGCCGACGTCGTCGATTCTGACGCCGCGCCGCACGATCGATCGCTCTGGCAATGAGACTGAGATCATTACGAAGGGCCGTCACGATCCCTGCGTCGGCATTCGCGCCGTTCCGGTGGGCGAAGCGATGATGGCGTGCGTGCTCGCCGACCACTTCCTGCGCCATCGCGGGCAAATGGGGTGAGGGCCGCGTCGCGGGGCTGATCGCGAGTCGTCGCGAGTCGGCTTACCCCGTCAACGCCACGCGCTCGTGACCGAGGTCGGGTTCGCCGCAACGCTCCAATATTCTTTGGCGGGCGGCGTCGCGCAACGCGATCGCCGCTTGGAAATCATCGCCCTCGGGCGCGATCGGCGCGCCGATATGGACGGCGATCGGGCCTCGCCTGAACAGCCATGAATCGCTGCGCAAAATCGAACGCGTGCCGCGTATGGTGATCGGCACAATTGGAAGCCCCAACTGCGCGGCGCTGGAAAACGCGCCGATATGAAACCCTAGCAGTCCCGGCATGCGCGAAAAGGTGCCCTCCGGAAACCAGACCAGACGCACGCCGGCGCGTGCCGACTTCAAGGCTTCCCTGGCGTCGGCGACGCCGCCTGCCGGATCAGAGCGGCGAACGAAAATCGCGCCGAGTCGCCGCAAGAAGGGTCCGGCGACGCGCTGATGCGCGAGCTCTTCCTTCGCAATGAAGGAGAGTTCTCCCGCGCAGACGGCGACCAGCACGGCGCTGTCGAGATAGCTGGAATGATTGGCGACGAGGATCGCATTGTCTTGCGGGAGCGGCGCGTCGCACGTGACCGAGAGGGGGCATCCGATCATGCGAAAAAACGATCGAGCCGCGGCGCTGACAAGGCGGTGACGCCATGACCGCTTTGGCGTCGCCAGCACGCATGGCCAAACGAAAACGCCAATTAACGTCAGCACGCTCCACGCGTAGCCATTGTATGCCGAGGTCGCGAGGTTGGACAGGGCTTTGCGCAGCCGCGGCGCTGCGCCCGACAGGGCGATGCGGACAAGCTGCAATTGCGGGCTCTCGCTTTTCACGCGCAGCCGACCGGATTCGAACATAGCGCGCGCAGCCGAGCGTCGTATCTTGCCGCTCGAGGTTTTCGGGATGGTGTGCGGCGGAACGAGGACGACTTCATCCGGTGCGAGATCAAGCAAGGCTTGGGACGCCTCGACGATCATTTTGCGCAGCGATTCCCGCCTTGCGTCTTCGGTCAGGCGCGTTTCGGCCAGAACGATGAGTCGTTCCGTGCCGGCGCGCGCGTCGAGCGCGGGAAACACCGCGACGCAGCCTTTTCTCGTCCCTTCGAGCGACCCGACAGCCTCTTCGAGCTCCTGCGGATAGATGTTGCGCCCCGCGCGCTTGATCAAATCCTTGATGCGGCCGGTGACGAAAACGTCGCCGCCGGCGACATAGCCGCGGTCGCCCGTCTCGAGCCAGTCGCCGTCGAACAGCGCGCGAGTCTTTTCCGGATTTTGGAAATATTCTCGCGTTGCGGATGGCCCGCGAAACTGGATGCGTCCCTCCTGGCGTTCAGGCAATTCGCGACTGGAGTCATCGACGATGCGGATCTCGTGATGCGGGAGAGGACGCCCGCAAGCCACCAAGGAAATGACATCCTCGCCGCTGGCGCCCGCCACGCGCGCCACGCCGTCCCGATCGAGCGCTTTCCGATCGACGCGATCGATGAGCGGTCCTCTGCCGAGCGGCGGAAAGGCGAGCCCCACCGCATTTTCCGCGAGGCCGTAGACGGGAGTCATCATCTGGTGCTGAAAGCCATAAGCCGAAAACCGTTGGACAAAGCGCGTTATTGATATTGGGCTCACCGGTTCAGCGCCGTTCATGATTGCGCGCAGCGAAGAAAGATCGAGATTGGCGAGCTTCGTATCGTCGATGGCCTTCAGGCAGAGCTCGTACGCAAAATTCGGCGCCGCCGAGATCGTCGCTTTATGAGCGTCGATCGCCCACAGCCAGCGGGCCGGATCAACGAGAAAAGACAGCGGCGACATGATCAGCGCAGGCGCTCCATAGTAGAGACTGCCCAGCCAGCAACCGATCAGCCCCATGTCGTGATAGAGCGGCAGCCAACTGACGACCCTGTCCGCCGAGGATGCCTTCAACACGGCGCCCATGGCGCGAATGTTAGCGAGAAGATTGGCGTGCGACAGCACAACGCCCTTGGGGTCGCCTGTGCTGCCCGAGGTGTATTGAATGAGCGCTGTCGCGTCGGGCGGCGCCGGCAATGGCGCGGGCAAAGGCGCCGCAGAGCTCAACTCGGGAATCGTCACGATGTGTTGAAGCGCGCCGACCAGCCCGTAGAGCAAGCGTCCGACAATTCTGATCTCGTCGTTGGTGATCAGCGCACAGGCCTCAGCGTTCGACAATATGCCGGCTTGGCGGCGCAGATGATCCTCAATCTGCGATAGACGAAATGGCGGGTAAATCGGAACGGGAACAGCGCCGCAGAACAAAACCGCGAAAAAGGCAACGAAGAAATCACGGCTCGTCGGCAGCATGATCGCGATGCGATCGCCAGAGCCAACGCCTCGTTCGATGAGGCCGCCAGCCGCGGCCCGGGCGGCGTGATAGAGGTCGTGATACGTCAGAGGCTCCGGAGGCCCTTCAGCGCGCCAAAGAAGAACATTTTCGCGCGCGCCATGCCGCGTTGCGTGTTGAGCCAGCGCCTCGACCAGCGTTTTGGCCTCGAGCGGTTCGTCCACAGACTCAAGCGTAAGGTGCGGAGCTGGACGAGGCGCCGCAGGCGCGACCGCGGCGCCGGCCGCGAGAACGGCGTTGAGGAGATCGCGGGGACGGCTGACCTCTCCCAGGAGCCGTTCGGAGAGCTGCACCTTGAATTTGCGGTTGAGCCGCAGCAACAGCTCGGCGCGGGTCAGGCTATCCAGCGCCAGATCGCGATCAAGGTCGCTGTCGAGCTGCACGAGACGCGCCTCGACCATATCCGGATGCAACTCGATGACGAGACCGCGGACGACCTCAAGAACGATCTCCTGGGCGTCTTCCACGGGGCGCATCGACGCCCGCTCAAGGCCTGATTTCGCCTCCGGCATGGACTTTCCACTCATGCGCCGCATAACGCGTCGCTCGATAGATCTATGGTCGCGCCTCCGACTCGGCGAGTCTGCTGGGCGAACATCATGTGCGACCCGGAAGGCCGATCGAAAGTTGCGCGCCCCCGCACAGTGACGGCAAAGCTGGAGGGTTACTGCGAGAAGCAAGTCCATATCGACAGACTCACTGTCCCGGAATCCGACCAACCCGGATCGAGCGCGAGTCATGTAATCAAGCGTGAAGCGGCGTCGCGCATTCGCTTTGTCATGCATCAAAAATGACGCGTCGCTTGGTCGCACAGCGGTTTTTCGTTACCTCGCTTGACCGCGCCCAGGATTGAAACCTAAGTTCGGTACTTGGAACCCGAGAGGCGGCGGTGGATCCAATCTTCCAGCGGAAAAGTCAGCGCGCGCGCATTTTTGCGGCGCTCATCGCTTTCCTTCTGCTCGTGCAGACCACGAGCGCGGGTGCAGGCGCCATTGCGCTGGGAGAAGGCGTCGCTTTCGGAACAATCTGCGCGCCGCAGGATGCGGTGAACGGCGAAGCGCCGCTTTTCCCAAATGAACGCCATCGCCATGGGTTCTGTTGCGTTCTTCACAATGGCGCGTTGGACGCGCCTCCTTCCAAGCCAGTCGTTTCGATCGCTCTGATTTTTCCAGCTGAGGCGCATTCGCCTCCGCTGGAGAGGTTCGGTCACGCGCCGCGCATCGAGCCAAAGCGCGCGCCTCAATCGCCACGAGCTCCTCCCCGACAGGGCTGAAGTTTTTCTCGCGCTGAAATCCAACGCAGCCGCCATCATTGCGATGGCGATGCAGCGAGAGCGCGTTCGCGAAAGATCCTTCAACGGATCCTGTTGCGACGGCTGCGATAGCAGACGCGGCGACTGCCGAGCGCGCGCATCAAACCATTCGAAGGGGCATGCCCCCCATAACCAGAATTTTGGAGATGACTTATGAGCATGACAAAAGCAGAGGCCCGTTCCGCCGCCCGAAGCGCCGAACGAATTATCGACACCAGGCCCGTTCTTATCGGCGTTTTGGCGCTGATGTTCTTCGTGGCCTTCCTGCGCCTCTATGAACAAATCTTCGCCTGGAGCTTCGGCCTCGATTCCTTCTCGCCAGAGTTTCAGCTCTATTGGTTGGGCCTGTTGCAATTTGCGATTCTCGCGTCGTGCTTGGGCGCGGTCGGCCTCGTCGGCTTTCTGTGGCGCACGCGCGATCGCGATCTGGCGAATTTGCAAGCCTCAGCCGAAACGCGACGGCTTGTTTATCTCGTCCAGTGGCTGCTCGTTTTCGCGCTCGCCCTGTTTTGGGGCTTAAGCTTCTTTTCGGAGCAGACGGCGGTCTGGCACATGACCGCCGTGCGCGACACGGATTTCACGCCGAGCAATATCATCACCTTCTATATTGCATATCCGCTTTTTTCGATCATCGGGCTCGGCGCGTTCTGCTATGCGAAAACGCGTCTGCCGACTTTCGCGAAGGGCTATTCTCTCGCCTTCGTGGTTCTTGTCGTCGGCGTCTTCATGACGATCCCGAATGTGGGATTCAATGAATGGGGTCACACGTTCTGGGCAATGGACGAAGGCTTTGCAGGTCCGCTGCATTGGGGCTTCGTCTTTTTCGGCTGGATGTCGCTAGCGACTTTCGGCGTCGTGCTGCTGATCCTTGGCCGTCTTCACGAACTCCTCGGCGCGGATGTGCTAGAGCAGCTCTATCGACGTTAAGTCACCCGCCGCATATTGCGAAGCCGGCGCCGACTCTTGGAGCGGCGCCGGTTGCTTTCTCAGGTTCGCTGCATGTGCAGAAGCCGACGCTTCCATGTGGCTGAATCTGCCTCACGGCAATGCGTGTCGCATCAGCACGGCCGGGAATGACGTCTCCGAATCAAGATGGACATTCGCCTCCGCTATCGTTTTAAATCCTAGCGCCTTGTAAAAATTTTCGGCAGCGTACGTTGAGCAACAATGAAGTTCGCTTACGTCCCGAGCCTTAGCGTCCATGCAGCACCGATTCATAATGGAACGCGCGACGCCCAAGCGAGCCCAGCCGGGATGGGTGGCGAAATGTCGGATATGCGCTTCCCCTCGGACGATCTTGGCGGTCCCTGGATGCTCAAGCGACCAGCCTCCGCATCCGATGAGTTCGCCGTGGCTGCTCTGCGCGACGTAGAAGGCGCCAGATGCGAGGAGTGTCGGATTTGCCTTTGTCATGAAAGGCAAGGCTCGTTCGAGCACCGCCTTTTCGTAATGCGACGCCAACAGAGTTGAATAGCTCGCCGCCAGAAGGGCGCTCACCGCGTCTGCATCAGAGGGAGCGGTGATCCTTACGATATAGGTCACGGTCGCGACCGCTGCGACAAGAACGGCGGCGCGCCGCTACGCCGCGAGGTCCGCGACCACCGCATCGAGCACCGGGAAACCCTCGGAGCTCACGCGCAGCCTGTTGTCGCGGGTGAATTCGACCAGCCCGTCGCCAATCAGTTCGCTGATGCGCGACTGCGACAAGCGTTTGCCGGTCAGCAGGAAATAGCGCTGCGGATCGACGCCTTCGCGCAGCCGCAGCCCCATTAGCAGGAATTCGTCGCCTTCCTGCTCGGACGAGAGCAATTCGTCCTCGATGATGCCGTGGCCTTCGGTCTCGACGCAGGTCAGCCACATCTCGGGATGCCGCTCGGTGGACTGGGCGCGCCGCCCGCGCGGCGTGACCACCCGCCCATGCGCGCCGGGACCGACGCCGACATATTCGCCGTAGCGCCAATACACCAGATTGTGCCGACACTCGGCGCCGGGCCGCGCATGATTGGAGACTTCGTAAGCCGGCAGGCCGGCGCGGGCGGTGACTTCCTGCGTCACGTCCCAGAGCGCGCGCTGCGTATCGGCGTCGGGCAACGCCATCTTGCCGGTGTTGACCATGCGCTCGAACATCGTGTCCGGCTCGATCGTCAGCTGATAAAGCGAGACATGCTCCGGCGAACGGGTGAGCGCCAGCTCCAGCTCCTTTCGCCAGGCGGCGGCGGTCTGGCCCGAGCGGCCATAGATCAGATCAAACGATGTCCGCTCAAAGACGGAATTGGCGACGTCGAGCGCCATCAGGGCTTCTGCAACGGAATGCTGCCGGCCGAGCGCGCGAAGGTCAATGTCGTTCAAGGCCTGCACGCCGAGCGAGACGCGGTTGACGCCGGCGGCTTTGAACCCCTTGAAACGCGAAGCCTCGACGCTCGTCGGATTGGCTTCGAGCGTGATTTCGCAGTCTTTGGCGAGACTCCAATGGCTCGAAATCTGGGAGAGAATGGCTTGCGCCGTCGAAGGCGACATCAACGACGGCGTGCCGCCGCCAAAGAAAATCGAGCGGACTTCGCGCCCGGGCGTCAGCGCGGCGCGATGCGCAAGCTCCGCGCTGAAGGCCTCGACGAAGCGGTCCTCGTCGACGTCGCCGCGCCTCACGTGGCTGTTGAAATCGCAATAGGGGCATTTCGACAGGCAGAACGGCCAGTGGACATAGACGCCAAAGCCGGGGTCGAAAGCGTTGCGAATCGGTGTCGCCATGGTCCTTTATCGCATGGAATGGCGGGAAGGGCACGGCGATCTGGGCCCCCCTTTTAGGAGGCTGTATGGCGTTTTGGGACGTTTTGCGGTTCTGGTGGAGGAAGCCGGCGGTTCAACAGCCGGACGCAGCCATGCTGGCGATCGCCGAGGCGATCTCCCGCAATCTCGCGGCTCTGGGCCTATTCGTCGATTCGCGGCCATACGGGCGCGGGTTCTTTGAAATCAAAGCCTCGACCTCCTCGAAATTGATCACCACGCCCGACGGGCGGGAGGCGTCTGGGATCGCGCTTCTGCTCGCCGGCGCGTATGAGCCGCCGTCGCTGGTTTTCGAACAGATCAACTCTTTGCAGCGCGGCTTGGGGCGGGCGATGGTGGAGGCCGTCATCGCCGGGGTAAAGGAGCGTCCCGGCGCGTTCCGGCTGCTGCGGGTCAACGACCTTTCGCCGCGCTTGCAGGACGGCCGGCGATGGTGGGAACATGTCGCCGCGGCGCATCCCGAATTCGATTGGGTGATCACGCATGAGGAGCCGTTCGGAAGTGCGCCTGGGACGTGAGCGGCGGGGTTTTGACGCGCTGTCTTTTCTCCGCTCAAGGCTTGCCGCGCGGCGCATGCCGCATGCCGACCCGGCGCCCGTGCAGACGGTGAGCGAGATCGAAAACGCGCCCGATTTCTTAAGGAAGCGGCGAACGCTCGCGGCGCTCGTGGCGGAGTTCGGCTACGACCTCAGCAAAGTGACCCTCAGCCCACAGAAAAAGACGTTCAACTATCTCGGCCAAAGCTTCACTTCGGAGGGACAGTCTTTTCCCGATGGCCGCATCGAAATTTTTTACGATCCGCATATGAGCGACGCGCGCCTTGGCTGCTGTCTCGCGCATGAACTGCAGCATGTGCGCTATTTCGTTGTGCGCGACGCCTATCGTGCAGAGGCGGCTGACGGCCCCTTGCGCCGACGCTTCGCCAAATACGCGCCAGAACTGCTCGCGGCGCAGCGAGGCGTTTCCAATTATTCGAACGAACATTGGGACGCCTGGAAAGGCGAAGCGCCGCCGCAGCTCTTCTCTTTCGAGTTGGAGGAGGGGGAAAGCGAACCCATCAATGAGACGATCGCGGAGGTCGCCAAGGCGCTCTACAACTGGGGGCCGGACGTGCGCATCAATGCTCTATGGAAAGAGCTGCACGACGCGATCAATGAAGAACATGCTTCGCTTCGAAGCGCGTAATGCGCCGCCGGTTCACGGTTTGCGTTCACGTTCGAGCAGCTCGCGTTTGCGCTCTACTCCCCAATAGTAGCCGGAAAGCGCGCCGTCGCTGCGCACGACGCGATGGCAGGGAACCGCGAGCGACACCGGATTGGCCGCGCAGGCGCCCGCGACGGCGCGCGTCGCTTTCGGCGCGCCGATGCGTCGGGCGATCTCCGCGTAGCTTGCCGTTTCTCCCGCGGGAATTTCGCGCAGCGCGGCCCAGACGCGCTGTTGAAAGGCCGTGCCGCGCATGTCGAGCGGCAGTTCAAAAGATGATTGCGGTCGCTCCACCATGCCCACCGCCGCGGCGACATAGCCTTCGAAGCCCGCATCGCCGCCGACGAGCGTGGCGCGCGGAAATCGAGCTTGCAGATCGCGCAGCAGGTCTTCGGGGTCATCTCCCAGCGAAATGGCGCAAATGCCCTTCGCGCTCGCCACGACCAGCACCGCGCCCAGAGACGACTGGCCGATGGCGAAGCGGATCGTCTCGCATGGCGCCCCTGCGCGATAGGCGCTTGGCGTCATGCCCAATGTGTCCTTCGCCGTCGCGTAGAACCGCGCGCTCGAATTATAGCCAGAATCATAGATCGCCTTTGTCACTGTGCGGCTCTCTTTGAGTTCGTCGCGCAGGCGCGCGCGCCGATGCGCCTGAGCATAGGCCTTGGGCGTAACCCCGGCGATGCGCGAAAACAGTCGGTGGAAATGATAGGGGCTCAATCCGATCGTGCGCGCCAACTGCGCAAGCGTCGGCGGCGCTTCGGCCGCTTCGATCATTCGGCAGGCGCGGGCGATCTTCTGCGCGTCCTGTTCCTGCTGCGACGGCGCCTCGGGCCGGCAGCGGCGGCAAGGACGAAAACCAGCCGCCTCCGCTTCGGCGGCTGTGGCGCAAAAGCGCACATTGGCGCGTTTCGCCGGCCGAGACGGGCAGGAGGGTCGGCAATAGACGCCAGTCGTTTCGACGCAATAGTAGAAGTCGCCATCGCGGCGCGCATCGCGCGCGACAACCGCCGCCCAGCGCGTCTCGTCGGGGTCGAGCGAATGTGCCTGCGTCATGTCGTTCATCTGCATTCCGCGCATCATCCATCTTTTGCGACGACCGCCGCAATGCGTTTCTTGCGGTCAAATCTAGATCCGGCCGATACTCGCCGGGCGAACCTATGTTGTATGGTTGAGCCACGGACCGAACCGGAAATGCCGCGAAAACGCTACATTGATGGCTTTACGCGACGGCAAGCCATTATCGGCGCCGGCGCAAGCCTTGCCTGTTCCGGCGCGCGCGCCGCGACGGCCTCGACCCTGCTCGTCACACATGCTGCTGCGCTCGCGCATGACATGGGGCCGGGTCACGTCGAGCGGCCGGAGCGCCTTCGCGCCATTCTGCGCGCGCTTGACGAAGCGCGTTTCGAAGGCCTCATGCGCGCCGAAGCGCCTTTAGCGTCGCAGGAAGCTTTATCGCGCGCGCATAGTTTTGAACACCTCGCGCTTCTCGCAAAATCGGCGCCTTCAGAGGGATATGCGCGCATTGGTCCGGACGTCGCCATGAACGGCGCCACGCATGAAGCGGCGCTGCGCGCAGCCGGCGGCGCGCTCGCGGCCGTCGATGCGGTGATGCGCGGCGACGCCAAGAATGTTTTCGTCGCCATGCGGCCGCCGGGACATCATGCGACGCGCGACGCGCCGATGGGCTTTTGCTTTTTTAACAACGCCGCCGTGGCGGCGCTGCATGCGCGCGCGGCGCATGGCGCGTCGCGCGTCGCCATCGTCGATTTTGACGTGCATCACGGCAATGGCGTGCAGGAGATTTTCTGGAGCGATCGAAACGTGCTTTACGCTTCGACGCATCAGATGCCGCTTTATCCCGGAACCGGGGCGGTGAGCGAAACCGGCGCGCATGACACGATCGTCAACGCGCCGCTCGCAAAGGGCGATGGCGGCACGCAATTCCGTGAGGCGCTGTCATCTCGCATTCTGCCGTGTGTCGATGCGTTTTCGCCCGATCTCATCATTCTTTGCGCCGGCTTCGACGCTCATCTCCATGATCCGCTCGGCGGATTAAGATTCATCGCCGAAGATTTCAGGGACGTCACGCTGCGCGTGATGGAGATCGCCGCACGCCGCTGCAAGGGTCGCATCGTCTCGCTGCTCGAAGGTGGCTATCGCCCAGAGGATCTTGCGCGCAGCGTTGCGGCGCATGTCGGCGCATTGATGGAAGCGTGAGTTTGCGGCTTGTCATTTCCGACACGCGCGATGCGCGTGATCGGGAATCCAGAAAAATCTTGGATTCAGTGTAGCGGCTCTGGAATCCCGGTCGGGTCTTCGACCCGCCGGGAATGACATTTTGATCACCCAAGCCGCGCCGCCAGCCTGCTCCACAAAGCGTTCTCCGCCTGAAAGATGTAATCGAGCCGCGCGCTGGTGACGCTTTTGGCGCCTCGGGCGATCAGCCAATCGGCGAGCGCCGCCACTTTTTTCGCCGGACAGGAAAACGTCGCTGACTCGTAGTCCATGTTGCGCAATCCGGCGCCGAAGCTCGCCTCGGCCTCTCGCAGGATATGTTCGCTCGGCGTTGGCAGGCTTGCGCGCACGTCGCGCGTCGTGCGCGCTTCTTCTTCCGCGGCGATGCGGGAGAGAATGACGCGCGCCGCTTCGCGCGCCGCATCGTTCCAAGGCGCCGTCAGCGAGGCGACGAGATTGGCCTGCGAGCGGAGAATGACGCCGTCCTCGATGATCTTCAGCGCATTCGCCGCGAGCGTCGCGCCCGTCGTCGTGATGTCGACGATGAGATCGGCGGAGCCCGCCGCGGGCGCGCCTTCGGTTGCGCCTGAGCTTTCCACGATGCGGTAGTCGGACACGCCATGAGCGGCGAAGAAGCGCCGCGTCGTGTTGACGTATTTCGTCGCAACGCGCAGCCCGCGGCCGTGGCGTGTGCGAAATCCATCGGCGACGTCGGCGAGATCGCTCATGTAGCGCACGTCGATCCAGGCTTGCGGAACCGCGACGACGACATTCGCGGCGCCAAACCCAAGCGGCGCGAGAAGCTCCACCTTCTTGTCGGCGTCGGCGATCTCCTCGCGCACCAGATCTTCGCCGGTGACGCCGAGATGGGCTTCGCCCAAGGCCAGCCGGCGCGTAATCTCGGACGCGGAGAGATAGGCGACTTCCGCGCCTTCGACTCCGGCGACGGCGCCGCGATAGTCGCGCGCGCCGCGGCCTTGCGTCAGCTCCAGGCCGGCGCGCGCGAAGAAGGCAGCGGCGTTCTCCTGCAGCCGGCCTTTTGAGGGGGAGGCGATGATGAGTTTTTGCACGGGCGCCATCATGCTTCTCCCGCGCTCGGGGAAAGACGGTCGATCCAGATCGCGGCGCCGACAGCCGGTATGTCCGATGCTGCGCCGAGCGTCTTGAGCAGTCTGTCGTAGCGTCCGCCGCCGATCACCGGCTCGCCCTCGCTGGAGTGGCGGGCCTCGAAAACGAAGCCGGTGTAATAGTCGAGATGACGCGCAAAACTTGCCGAGAAGCGGATCTCGTGAACGGCGAGGCCGCGCGCGGCGATGGCCTCGGCGCGCGCGTCAAACGCGTCCAGCGCGGCGGAGAGGTCAAGCTGTGCGTCGGCGGCCAGCCGGCGCATGGCTGCGGAAGCTGACTCGGGCGCGCCTTCGATGGTGAAAAAAGTCTCCGCCAACGCGCGCGTCTCGTTGGACACTCCCGCGCCTTCGGCGAGCGTCGCTTGATCGAGAAAGCGTTCGGCGATTTCAGCCGCGCTGCGGCCGCCGACGGCGGTGATGCCGGCGATAGACAGCAAGTCCTCGACGAGACGGCGCGCATCCGATGGGTCGACTTTGGTCAGCGCCGCCAAGACGCCCGACTGTTCCGATCCGCCATTGCGTTCGGGCGAGGCAAAAATATCGGATATCCTTTGGCCGCGCGCGTGCCCGGCCGCCAGACGCCGCCGCCAGACCGGCGGCATCTCAAGTCGTTCGAGGAAGGCCGCGACGAGCCCGGCGTCGCCGATCAGGACCCTGAGCGCCGTCGCGCCGGCCGCCGCCGCGGCCTCGAGCGAAGCGGCCAGAATTTCGACGTCCGCTGCTTCGCGGTCCTGGCGGCCGAAGCTCTCCAGCCCCGCCTGAAGAAACTCGCCGTCGCCGGTCGCGCCATGTTCAGGCGCGCGAAAGATCGAGCCGCCATACGCATATGCGGCCGGATCGCCCGCCCGAGCGGAGGCGAGATAATCGAGGCAGACCGGAATCGTATATTCCGGCCGCAGGCAAAATTCAGCGCCTGAGCCATCGCTCGTCAGGTAAAGCCGGCCGCGGAAATCCTCTCCGGATCGATCCAGAAATACATGGGCCGGCTGCAGGAGGCGCGGCTCGCAGCGTGCGAACCCCTCGCGCGCGAAATGCGCGAGGATGGCCGCAAGGCTCGTAGCTTCTCGTTCTGCGGAAGTGGCGGTGACGGCGTTCAAGCGCAAATCCCTCGAATTTGCGCTCTCTTTAGCAAGTGCGCCGCGCCTGCGCACCCCTGCTCCGGGCGAAAGGTGAACGCCCAAAGCAAAGGCCGCGGTCCGGAGCCTTGCATCCCTCGCGCTCGTCTGCCAAATAAGGGGCCGGGAGGTTGGCGGTGGACGCTTCACTCGCCAACCGGGTCAGGTCCGGAAGGAAGCAGCCCTAACGAGCTTGGGCGGGTCTTCGTTCAGCCTCCCACCTTCTTCGGCGAGCAGCGAATGGCGTAGCGCAATATACTGCGCTGTTCGTCGCTCGTCTGCCGCCGGATGGATGCAGATGGACCACGAGCACGATCCGCCGAGGCCATCGCTGGCGCCTGACGAGGGGCCTTCGCTATTTGGCGCCGATCAGGCGCCGCCGTCGGCCTATCGCGTGCTGGCGCGCAAATATCGACCGACCACCTTCGTAGACCTGATCGGCCAAGAGCCGATGGTGCGCACGCTCGAAAACGCCTTCGATCTCAATCGAATTCATCAGGCCTATCTGCTGACCGGCGTGCGCGGCGTCGGCAAGACGACGACCGCGCGCATTCTCGCGCGCGCCTTCAACTATGAACTGCCGGCAGGAGACGGGCGGCCCGCGATCAATCAGCCGACGATTCATATGGAGGCGCTCGGCGTCCACTGTCAGGCGATCATCGATTCGCGCCATGTCGACGTGCTCGAAATGGACGCCGCCTCGCACACGGGCATCGACGACATCCGCGAGATCATCGACAACGCCCGCTACCGCCCAGTGATGGCGCGGACCAAAGTCTACATCATCGACGAAGTGCACATGCTCTCGAAGGCCGCGTTCAACGGTCTCCTGAAGACGCTTGAAGAGCCGCCCGAGCATGTGAAGTTCATCTTCGCGACGACGGAAATCGACAAGGTGCCCGTGACGGTGCGTTCGCGCTGCCAGCGCTTTGATCTGCGCCGCATCGACGCCGGTCTGCTCGCCAATCATCTGCTGGGCGTCTGCAAGGCCGAAGGCGTCGCCATCGAGCCGGAAGCGCTCGCCATGATCGCGCGCGCGGCGGAAGGCTCGGCGCGCGATGCGCTGTCCTTGCTCGATCAGGCGATCGCCTATGGCGCGGCGCATTCGGCGGGCGGCGCGATCGCCGCCGAGGATCTGCGGCTGATGCTCGGCGTCGCCGACAAAGCGCGAATCATCGACCTTTTCGAAGCGGCGATGTCGGGCGATATCGCCAAGGCGATCGCCATTCTCGAAGATCAGTATAACGGCGGCGCCGATCCGGCGCAGGTGCTGCTGGAGCTCGCCGAATTCACCCATCTCGCCACACGCCTGAAGCTTGCGCCGGAGACCGCCCAGTCGGCGGCGTTGACGCCCGAAGAGAAACGTCGCGGCGAAGAGGCCGCAACGCGCCTTTCGGTTCCTGCGCTCACGCGCGCCTGGCAAATATTGATGAAAGGCGTCGACGAATTGCGCGGCGCGCAGCGGCCGTTGGCGGCGGCCGACATGGTGCTGGTGCGGCTCGCTTACGCCGCCGACATGCCTTCGCCGTCGGAGGCGCTGCGCCGCCTGGGATTTGGGGAGAACGCTTCGAGCGCCGACTCCGCGGCGCCCTCAGCGCGAAGCGCA
>NZ_JAMRYX010000228.1 GCF_024448135.1 Methylocystis suflitae | reverse complement strand
CTGTCAAGATCAATGTGGGCGCGCGGCCGCACGAGCTTCACCGACGCGACTCTGAGGCGTCCGGCGATCAGCGGCAGAACGTCGACGTCGCCGCGCAGCTCGCTCGATTCGATGAGCAGCGCGCCATTGCGGTCGGCGAAGGCGACGCCTTCGACCGCGATGCTTGGGCGCGGAAAGAGCGAGAAGCTCGTTCGGCCGCGCGCGGCGACATAAAGCCCCGAAGAGCCTTGGAGCTGGTCGGCGACAGCGTCCATGAGAGCGCCGGGAGAGAAAAGCCACGGCGCAACGACGGCGGCGATCGCCGCCAGGGCCGCTCCCGCCGCCAAGGCCGTCGCCAATAGCCGAAGCGCAGCGCCTGAAGGGCGGCGCGCTCTCAGCGATGCGGAGGGCTTGTCGGTTATGGCGGAGGGCTGCAGCCGCGTGCTCCCTGAAGCGAGTCTTGAGACGTCGCTTGTCGCGGCCAAGGGCGGCGATATAGTGGCGAAACGCCGACCCTAGCGCTCTTCGGCGCGCGACAGTTCGCTGCGAAGCGCGGTCAGGATCTCTTCGACGTAGAACGGTTTCTCGACCATGGCGTGCTCAAGATGCGCCTCGGGCAGCCCCGCGCGCCCGCACCCCGTCGTGAAAATGAAGGGACAGCCGCGGGCGGCGAGCGCGTCGGCGACCGGATCGATCTTTTCGTGGCCGATATTGACGTCGAGCAAGGCCAAATCGACTCCGTCCTCGCGGGATAGCCGCACCGCTTCGTCGACGCTGCGCGCCATCCCCGCGATAACTAAGCCGAATTCCGCGAGCGTCTCTTCCAGCGCCAGCGCGATATAGGGATCGTCTTCGACAATCAGCAGCCGTCGCCCGAGCAAAGGATCGCTCGTGCGTTGGGAGTCATCGCTTTGAGCGGCCGAGGACGAAAGGCCGGAGCTGGAAACCGACATGAATAAATGGTGGGGCGGAATGCCGCAGTTGTCTAGCTTGCGGGCGGCTTTTGCAGCGAATTTGCTGCGAACATGGCGAACGCCGCCCAGACGGCGAGAGCGCACCAGCTCAGGATCGTCAGTCCGCCGCCGATCGGCGCGGCGAAAGGAAACAGCTTCCCCGATAAAAACACCCGGGCGCCAAGGTCGCCCGCGAACAGCGTGACCCCGGCCTGGAGCGCCAGCGCGATAGCGGCGAGCCAATTCGCCCTCGGTTTCGGCGTCGAGCGGATAAGCGCCGCGAGGCCGACGCCGGCGGCGGCGTGGATCATGAGAAATTGGCTTGCCGTCGCGAGAAAGGGACTCGCGTCGGCATGGGCCGCGGCGGCGGCGAGAGACACCCCAGCCGCTCCTTGAAGAGCGGCGATAGTCGCGATGGCGAACGACAGTCTCAATGGCGCACTCCGTTTCGCGTCCTCCGCTAGACGACGCTCTCAGCCTTAAAGAGAGTCGCAGGCGTGATCGCCAAATTATAGACCTCGAGCGGGCTCGACCAGCGGTCTCATGGCGGATTGACCCCTTCGTCGTATCGCAGATGGATCGCTGTCGCGCGCGTCTTTGCGCCGAGAGCGAAGTCGCGCACCCGCCGCGAGGCGAGATCGCGCTTTCAAACAGCGCGCCCAAGCAGCGCGCCGAGGTCGCGGTCAGGCCGAAGCGCCAACGACATCAACCGTGTCCAGGCTTTCGTCCATGCGACGGTCAGGAGAAGACCTCCTCTGCATGAAACATGAGATGAGCGTTATCGCGAGCGCACGGCGGCCCCGCTCAGCGGCGACATAAGGCGGCGCTCTCGCAAAGCAGGCCGCGCTTTCCTATATTGCCGCATGAAAGTTTGCGGGAGAGAAGAATGAGCGCAATGGGCGTCGTGATTTGTCTGGCGATCGCCGCCTCCGCCGGCCTTGGCGTGTATCTGCGCATGCGGCAGATGGCGACGGTAGACGCCCATCGCGATCAGGTGCCGGCGGATTTCGCGCAGGAAGTCACGCTCGACGATCATCGCCGCGCCGCCGAATATACGATCGCAAAAACAGAATTTTCTGTCGCGGAAATGATTTTCGACGCCGCAATTTCTATCGCGTGGCTGGCGCTGGGGCTCGCGCCGCTTTATGCGGCGATCGCCGCCTTCGTCGAACCTGGCCTTGTTCGCAGCGTTCTTTTCGTTCTCGTTTTTGGCGTGATCGGCAGTTTGATCGACATGCCCTTCGCCGCGGCGCGCGCCTTCTGGCTCGAAGAAAGGTTCGGATTCAATCGGCTGACGCCGCAAAAGTTTCTCATCGACCAAGCAAAGTCTGGCGCGCTGGAACTCGCCATTTCGACGCCCTTGCTCTTTGGCATGTTCTGGCTTCTGGGCGCCGCTCCCGACACATGGTGGCTCATCGCCTATGTCGCCTTCATCGCCATCGCGATTGCGATGACGGTGCTCTATCCGACGGTCATCGCGCCGCTCTTTAATAAATTTTCGCCGCTTGAAGACGGCGCCATGAAGCAACGTATGGAGGCGCTGCTCGCCAGATGCGGCTTCGAGTCGAAAGGCCTTTTTGTGATGGACGCCTCAACGCGCTCCACGCATGGCAACGCTTATTTCAGCGGCTTCGGCAAAGCCAAGCGCATCGTCTTTTTCGACACGCTGCTCGAGAAACATTCGCCCGACGAGATCGAATCGATTCTCGCGCATGAACTTGGCCACTTCAAATTCGGCCATGTGCGGCAGATGCTGGCGCTGGCGGCCGCGATCGCCTTCATCGGTTTCGCGGTGCTGTGGTGGGCCTTCGGCTCGGATGTCTTCGCCGGCTGGTTCGGCCTGCCGAACGACCCCGGCGTGGTGCTCGTCGCGCTGCTGCTTGCGCGAGAGCCGATCTCGCATGTCCTGTCGCCCTTGCTCGCGTGGCGGTCGCGCCGGGCGGAGTTCGAAGCCGACGCCTTCGCCCGCGATATCGTCGGCAAGGAGCCGATGATCTCGGCCCTGACGCGGCTGACGCGCGACAACCTCGCAACGCTGACGCCCGACCCGCTCTACGCCACCTTCTATTTCTCGCATCCGCCCGTGCCGGTGCGGGTCGCCCAACTGCGCGCCGCGGCGTAGCGGGCGCGGAGCCCGATAGCCGCGACGTCGTCACGGCGGCGATCCTTCACTGTGATCGACGACTGCGATAACGCCGTCCCAGTGAACGACGACTGACTTGTCGGGCGGCGCGATGGCGTTGCGATGCGGTTACCTAGAGCCCAATCGCGCAAAGCGCTTACGGCGACTTCATCGTCAATTTGTCGGTCGATGTCCGACCGATCAGCGCCTGTAAAGACCAGGGCGCGGCGCGCCGAGCTTGCCGGCGGTCTATGCCCATGCGAATGAAAGCATCGCCGTTGGCGGTCGCCGAGGCGGAGCCAAGAGGTCGGAGCGTGAAGGCTTCTCGACGCGAGTTCGCCAAATTGGTCACCGCGAGCGGCATTGCGCTCAGCCTGTCGCGTCTCGCCCTAGCAAATGAACCTGGATTCGCCGCACGCGAGACGCTGCCCGGAAGACAACGCTGGAATCCGGCCGCCACGGGCGCGGGTCGGATTGATGGAGTCGCCAAAGTCACAGGGGCGAAGCTGTACGCGTCCGATTTCCGCGCCGCGGATCTCCCGGGATGGCCGGCGCATACCGCGCACGCCATGCTCATCCGGACGGCGAACGCCATGCACATCTACGAGGGTGTCGATCTCACGCGCTTGAGCGGCGCTTTGAAACCCTCCGTGATAGTCACCGCAGCTGATCTCGCGCGCATCGGCGCTCGCGTTCCTAAATTTTATACCGGCGACCTGTTCTGCCCGGTGGGCAAGACGCCCTTGTATCTCGGTCAGCCGGCGGCTCTGTTGATCTATGAAAGCTTCGACGCTTTCGATCAGGCGCGGCTGGCGTTACGCAATGAAGCGCTCCTGAAATTCGGCGCCGAAACCGGTCCCGTCGTCGAGCGCGATTACGGCGCGTTTCGATTCACGCGCGTCGCCGGCGCGACGCCTGACGCGCCCGACGTTTGCTCGCCGGTCAAGGATGGCTGGGTCAGTCCAGGGTTCTTTCAAGACGGGGGCGGGCCAATATGGGCGCGGCTCCCCGTGCCGACAGGGGCCGCCTACGCCAGTGCGGCGAGCTACGGCGAACAGATCCGCGCCGAACTTGACGCCAACGCTCCAAGCCTTCTCGTTCTCGACCGCGAATTCGAGACCCAATCCGTTGATCCAATGTTTCTCGAGCCGGAATGCGGTCTCGCTTGGTATGACGCCGATCGCAAAAACCTGGAGCTCGTGCTCGGCGTGCAGTCGCCGTACGACGCCGCAACCTCAGTCGCAACTCTGCTGGGCAACGCCCGCGCCAACTTCAAGCCGGCGCATATCAATGCGCATTTCGCTTATATGGGCGGCGGATTTGGCGGGCGCGACCACACGCCGTTCCCGCTTTACGTCGCGCTGGCGGCGATGTTCCTTCGTCGCCCCGTGCGGCTCGCCCAAGATCGCTATCAGCAGTTCCAGGGCGGAATTAAGCGGCATGCATTCAAGATCCACACGCGCATCGGCGTTGATCGAGCGACAGGCAAAATTTCCGCCTTCGCCGCTGACCATGTGCTGGATGGCGGCGGCCTCGCCAATTATTCGGCCAGCGTGGCGGCCGTTTCCGCAAACGCCGCGATAGGCATCTACGACGTTCCAAAAGTCGACGTCACCACCGTCGCGCTGCATTCACGCGGCGTGACGGCAGGGTCGATGCGGGGCTATGGCACGCTGCAGACGATGACGGCGCTGGAAGTGTTGATCGACGAGGCGGCGTCGACGCTGGCGATCGATCCGATCGAATTCCGCCGCCGCAACGCGCTGAGGACCGGCGGTCGGACAATGGCGGGGAACACCTATGACGTCGTGGTTCGCACGCCCGAGATCTTGGACCGACTGGAACAGCATGCGATCTGGCGACACCGCGCCGAAGAGAAGGCGCGTGGACGGCGCGCAGGGAGCGTTGTCGGCACGGGCGTGGCTTGCGTCACCAAGGATTACGGCAGTGGAGCCGACGCTTCATTGTCGTTAGTTGAAGTCGACCCAGAGGGTCGGATCTCCATCCGCTGCGATCACGTCGAGATGGGTAACGGCATAGGGACGGCGCTTGCGAACCGGGTGGCGGCCCATCTCGGCGCCGTCGCCGACGAAGTCGCCGTCGCGGAAGTCGACCGTTTCGGCGCGCTCGGGCTCGTCACCACCGGCGACCCTTACACGATGGACCAGGCGACGCAGGACGCCGCGCAACGCAATCCACGTTGGGTTCCGGCGATCAGTTCGCCAACCAGTTCCTCGATTGGCGCGCACGTCGGGACTCATTCGGCGTCCGAAGCGGCCCGCGTCATCTTCCGGTTCGGCTTGTGGCCAGCGGCGCTCGAATTGTGGGGACTCGCGCCAACCGATCCGAGAGCCGCGAGATGGGAGGCGGCGCGTTGGGAGCAGGGGCGGCTCACGATGCCGGAGTTGAGACCTTTGCCGCTATCGGAGATCGCCGCAAGGGCCCATGCGCGCAAAGGCGTGACCGCGGCGATGGCGCACAGCTTCTCTCGGTGGGCGTGGTCGAAAGCGACCTTTGCGATCGGCGGACAAGCGTGGACGGCGGAAATCGATGCGCTGGCGGTGCGAAAAGGCTCAGGAAAATTCGTTCGCTTAGATCGCGCCGACGTAAAATACCCGCCCACCGTATTCAACCGGATCGGGACCTCCTACACATCGCTGTGCGGCGCGCTGGTCCGTGTCGAAATTGAGCGCGCCACCGGCGCCTTGCGCATCGACAGGGCATATACTGTCCTCGAATGCGGTCGCGCGCTGACGCCCGAAATCGTTCTTGGCCAGGCGCAGGGCGGTTTCGCGATGGGCGTCGGCTACGCGCTGCTCGAATCGCTGCCGCTTTATGAAGACGGACCCGGCAATGGGCAGTGGAATCTTGGGCAATACCTGATTGCGCGCGGGTCGGACCTGCCTTTGCAGGGACTCGAGATCGAAGTGTTGCCCCCGCTGCCGAACGATCCGCCAAAGGGCATGGCTGAGGTCGTCATGATTCCCATCGTTCCCGCGCTGTTGAATGCGATCTTCGACGCGACCGGGCGGCGCTTCCAGGCCTTGCCGGTGACTCAACAAATGCTCAAGGGAGCGCTCACGTGACGACTGTGCGCATGAGGATCAATGGGCGCGCATACGGCCCGGTGACGGTGCGCGACGAGCTGACCATGAATGATTTTTTGCGCGAGCGCCTCGGACTCACCGGCACCAAATTTGGCTGCGGCGCCGGGCAGTGCCTCAGTTGCGCAGTGATCATCGACGATCCGGACGGGACGAGCCACACCAGTCCAACCTGCATCGTTCCGGCGGCGAGCTTCAATGGGAAATCCATTCGGACCGTGGAAGGCCATGCGACGAACGGCGAGCTCACTGCGCTGCAAAGATCGTTCATTGATCATTTCGCGTTCCAATGCGGTTATTGCACAGCCGGCTTCTTGAACGAGGGACAGGTCCTGCTCGAGCGTCTGGCGAAGACGCCGGTGGCGCGCGCCGATCTCGAGAAAACGATCGCTGACGCGTTTGACGGCCATCTGTGCCGGTGCACGGGCTACATCAAGTATCACGAGGCGGTGCGCGACGTCATTCTCGCCGATCCGGGACGATATCTGACGTAGCGAAAACGGCGTTTCGCAGGAGTGCGGCGCAGGAGGGGGACCGAAGATGAAATTTGCGGTTCTCGCAGCGGCCGTGGGGCTGATGACATGCGCGATGTCCGACAGCCGATCGGCGACGCTCGCTACGCCAGAAACATTCGCCGGCATCGGCGACGCCGCGACGCGGTCCGCGGCTTTGTTTACCGAACTCGGCAAAGTCCTGACCAGTCCACGCTGCGTCAATTGCCATCCCGCCGGCGATCGTCCGCATCAGGGTGAACTGGGCCGGATTCACCAGCCGCCAGTGGAACGAGGACCCGATGGCCGTGGCCTCCCGGCGATGCGCTGTCCGATCTGCCATCAGGACGCCAATTTCGAGCCCGGCCGCGTTCCCGGTCATCACGAATGGCGTCTCGCGCCGCGCGTGATGGGCTGGGAAGGCAAAACGCTCGGTGAGATCTGTGCGCAGATCAAAGATCAGGCGCGCAATGGCGGCCGTTCTCTGGATGCGCTTGCGCGTCACATTGGCGAGGACACGCTCGTAGGTTGGGCTTGGTCGCCAGGATTTGGCCGCCAGCCCGCGCCGGGAACGCAGAAGGAGGCGGGGGCGCTCGTCGAGGCTTGGATCAACACCGGGGCAGTGTGCCCGAAATAGTGGAGGATAAGCGAACCCTGCGCGCCTTCCGGTGAGGCGATCACACGACACACCGCATCAATTATCGACACAGTTGGCCGTCCACGCCGCGCCTATGCTGTCCTCATCGAACTGGAGAGTCTCATGATGCCCACCACGCTCACGACGAGCGGACTCCGCAAGCTGCTGTCGTCGGTTGTCGTCTTTGGATTATCGGCTTCGTCCGCGTGCGCGACGGAGTTGCCAAGCTACTTCACAGGACTTGTCGGCGTCGAGACAGCCAGCCCCGCCGACATCGCCAACAAAAATCTACTGCAGCTGAATACGACGATGTTCCAGCTGTACGGCGACGCCGCACAGATCTTCAAGAAAAACATCCTCGCCAAGCATCCGGTCATTCTCGGACTGTTTTCCGGCGCCGGCGGGCGATTTATCCTTTATCGCCCAGGCATGGCGCCGATTGAGGCGCCGCAGGCGCCGATCGTCTATCAGTTGCTGAAATCGGTTGGCCACAGCACCATGGCGTTAGCCGAAGTCGTCGTTCCGTATCTGAACAGTCCCAAGGACACGACATGGCGCGCCGCATTGGCGGCGTATAGGAGCCGCATGCAATCTGCGCTCGACACGCTTGACGCGAGCGGAATGCAAAAAGACTGGCGAACAAACAATCGAAGCATTCTGCGAAACAATATCGCGTTCATGGACGAGTGCCTGAAAAACAATGCGATCTCAGCGGAAGGCCTGCAAAAATTCGCCAAGACGCAGTCGCCGCTGCTGAAGAAAAACATCGCCTGGGCGGCGCAAACCCAGGTCGCGCATTGGATGGATGTCGTCGGCGGCTGGAAAGAGATGCTTGGCGCCGACTGGGACAAAACCTATGCGGCCAGCAACACGATCTACGTGGCCCGGCAGAACAACGTCCTGTTCAGCGTGCTGGCGCAGTTCTTCGGCCCTGAGGCCATCAATGATCGCTTGATGCTGATCGAGACAATATCATTCACCACGACGCCCGACGACATGCTGGACTCGCTGACGCGCATCATCGCCGACCGATCCGTTGGCGCCGCCTTTTTCGGCGACTACCATCTCATGGATTTCGAATTGATGGGCGGAGACGCGCGGCAGGCGATCATCGACGAAGACGCGAAGCGCAAGATGAATGTGGTCCTGCCGCCGCAAGTGCCGTTCGGCTCGCGTCAATGGCCGACGCTGATCACGCCCGGGCCCGGCGCGAAGAGCTTGAGCGATCTTCCGTGAATCTGAACCCCGCAGCCGCGATCACGGCGCGAAATATTCCTGAGTTTGGCCTTATCGTCGGAGTTGCGCTCCCTTTTGCCGCTCTGCTTCCCCTCGAGAGCGGTACGCAGGCGGCGACACGCGCCGGAGGTCGGCCCAATTTAGTAGCAGCGATCGACGATTTGAACGGTGGTCGGCCTTCCGGGGTAGCGGCAAACCAGTCTTTTTGCCCCAGCAGAATAGGGGAGGCAGCGGCAAAAGGCTGCTCTGCCGGCGATTGAATTCTGGCGCGTGTGCGGGCTGTACCGCTGCGAGGGATCGTACTGACGGTAGGGCCCATATTGCACTGGCGTCAGAAGGGGCCGCATGATTTCTAAAACCGAGAAGGGGGCCGCTTCGGTGGCGCTCGTGAAAGCCAAGAAGCTCGCGCCTGATAGCGCGGTTGCAATCGCGAGTGCAAAGAGAGGCTTCATCCCACCCTCCACGTGAAACGTCATTCAGGCGCAGATGTACGGAGATAGCGCCCGAGTGGAGTCGAGCAAGCGAGCGCGCAGTTGAATCGCGCGGCTGTTGAGCGCGAATCCTTCCTGCAACTTGTCCGGCGACGTCCGCAAGAGCGCGCGTGCGCGGTCGCACGGACAGCGCCAGATCTCACCCATATGCCTAGGCTGTTGTTTTCATCAAATGGAGATTGGTCATGTTCAGGTTTGAAGCAAGGCCCGATACTGTCTTTCTAGATCCCAATAATGGCGTTATCAGCGACACGACAACTATCGTATATGATTTCAACGACCGGCCTTTGGTAATGTTTCAACGTTACATCGGGACCAGCGCTGATCCAGGAATTCCGCAGAGCTGGAAAAAGGTCGACCTCGTAGCTAAGAGCCGAGCGCGCACCGCCAAACAGGCTCAAATTGCCGAACAGAGCGGCTCATTCGAGTCAGACCCAATCATTGCGGGCCAGCTCCTTCAATATGCTGTCGCAGAAGAGTTTGCGCCGGTCGCCCTGTCAGATCACGGTCGAGGAAGCCAGCCAGCAATCATCACCATCGCCGGTCTTCTCAGGGACAGCGGCAATCAGGACTGGATTACCGATCAGGGCTCGCTGGTTGGCGGGACCTTCTTCCTACGCAAAATTGCGACTGGATCTGAACGCACCTTCCTCAAATTGCAGGTCGGGCTAAATAAGCCGGAATACGAAGCCTATGGGGTTCCGTTTTTCGATAAGCCGGTGGCGACGTTGGCCAATCCGTTTGCAGCTTTTCACGATGTTGAGGCCGTGCCGCTGGCGCCCGGCAACTCATACTTCGCAGTGGTTCGCCTCAGCGACGCCAAGGGGCGGTGGCAGGTGTTGCCGATCGAGCAATTCACGACCCTTCAACGCAAGGTGAGCCTTGAATTTCCCAAATTGCATGTCCAAAACGACGGCGATCCCATGAACTCAAGCCAGGCCGAATTCAACATCGCCGTGAAAGAAGATGATAGCGATGTGGCGCGTTTCAAATACAATAATGAAGACGTTGACGACACCAAGCCTGATAAAAGAAATTTTGACCTTCCTGCTGAATTTCATTGTGTGATCGGACCCAAGCGAGTGCCCCCGCGCGGTTTGCCGGTCACAATCGAAGTCTGGGGAACCGAATTCGACGGCTTTTTGGAGTCCGATGAAAAGGCCTGGAACGCGGACAGTAATATCAAATTCCCGGTTGGCTTTGCTCGGGAGAAGGTCAGCGATGAAACGCAAGTTCTGGGGGCCTCTCCGGCTCCCGGCGACAATTTCGCATTCACTGTGACGATGAAGTTCTCGGTGGAATACATTTAATCAGCCGCAGTGGCGACACTCACATTCAGGGCCGTCAGAACCTAGCGAAAGGTCCGACGGCTCTTCTCTGACAAGTGAGGCGTTGTCGGCGTGGCGCCAGATTCCGCGGCTGTCCTGATCAAGTCGGCGAGGCGCGGGAGCTCTTCCCAGGATAAATGCTGCGTAAAGCGGGCCGCACATGCCTTCGGCTTTCACTGCGGCAGCGCATTGTAGCCGTCTTTAAAGCCATCGAGAGCGAATATATGGCGAAGTCCCTCGCCGGGATTAACGTAAATTGTCATCAGCAAATTTTTGCCGTTGAGCATCTTGCTCATCAGGTCGTTGCTGATAGGGCCTTGCGCAGCACAGGCAATTTGAGTGCATCTGAAGAATGGCAGCTTGGGGAATTCAACCTCGTCGACTTTGATCCCCACGCCCTCCAGCAAGAAAGTTCCCAGCGGCGCGAAAATTTGGATCACGCCATTGGGCGTGTCGGCCGCTTTTTTGACAGCCACCATTAAGCCGACATTCGGCTGTTCCTCCGACGCCGCCTTTTGGACCAACGCGCATAGCTTGACGTTATTTGTGGACGGCGAGCACTGCATTTCCCAAGCGCCAAATTTTTTTGTTTCAGGCTGCTGCGCTCGCGCCGCGCCCGTTAAAAAGTGAGCGAACGCCAGACAGGCGAGAACGCTAACCAATGACCTTCTGTTGCATTGCATTCGAGTGCCTTGAATTCTCATGTCCGACGCGCCCGCCTTAGCCTCGCACGAATAAAGGCTCGCCCGATACGGCGGCCAGTCTGGCGCGACCGGCCCCTTCCTGGCGCCGCATTCCCGGCAGACGTAGCGGCGCGTCCTCGGCAGATCGATGAAGATGAGGCCCTTGGATGCCCCTCAGCGCATAATCCGCGATCGTCGGAGGGCGAGGGTGCATTTTCGATCTTCTGTTCGACCAAAACGATAGGCCAGGGAATTGGGTTGGACGGCGCTGTCGCTGGCGTCCAGCGACGCTTATCGGGAAATGTTGGGCGCGCGCGCCAGTCGCCGGCAAGCTTCAGTCGTAAGATATTGGATTTATTGGCGCGCCCAAGGGGATTCGAACCCCTGTTTTCGCCGTGAAAGGGCGACGTCCTAGGCCTCTAGACGATGGGCGCGGCTGCGCGGCCGCATTGCGGCGGCGCGAGGGCGTGTATAGAGGCGCGGGCGGCGCAAGACAAGGCCGACCGCGGCGCCAGATCGCCGCGCTTGGCCGCGTTTGCGCCCCTTCGGGCGAGGCCCTAAAGCATCGCAGCAATGCTCACGATCAACGATCTCGTCTACCGGCTCGGCGGCCGGCTGCTGTTCGACCACGCCGGGGTGTTCCTCCCGGGACGCTCCCGCGCGGGCTTCGTCGGCCGTAACGGCGCCGGCAAGACCACGCTGTTCCGGCTGATCAGCGGCGAAATCGCCCCCGAAAGCGGCGCGATCTCGATTCCCGCCCGCACAAGGCTTGGGCGCGTCGAGCAGGAGGCGCCGGGCGGTCCGACGGCGCTGATCGACTTCGTGCTGGCGGCCGACCTTGAGCGCGCCGACCTGCTGGCGCGGGCCGAGGCCGCCCATGATGCGCACGACATCGCCGACATTCAGACGCGGCTCGCCGACATCGACGCCCATTCGGCGCCCGCCCGCGCCGCCGCGATTCTGCACGGGCTGGGCTTCGACGCCGCGGCGCAGCGTCGGCCGCTGTCGGAATTCTCCGGAGGCTGGCGCATGCGCGTCGCGCTTGCGGCGGTGCTGTTCGCGCAGCCCGACCTGCTGCTCCTCGACGAGCCGACCAATTATCTCGATCTCGAAGGCACGTTGTGGCTCGTCGATTATCTGTCGCGCTATCCGGCGAGCGTCGTCGTCATCAGCCATGACCGCGATCTGCTCGACGACGTGGCCACTCATATTCTGCATCTCGAGCGGGGAAAGCTGACGCTCTATAAGGGCGACTACTCCTCCTTCGAAAAGCAGCGGCGGGAGGCGCAGCTCCTCGCCGTCAAGGGCGCCAAGAAGCAGGAAGAGCAGCGCAAACATCTGCAGGCCTTCGTCGATCGCTTCCGCTCCAAGGCGACGAAGGCGCGTCAGGCGCAGTCGCGCCTCAAACTTCTCGCCAAAATGGAGCCAATCGCGGCGATCGTCGACGATTCGGTCCTGCCGATTCATTTGCCCTCGCCCGAGAAGCCGCTGTCGCCGCCGATCATCGCGCTGGAGAAAGCGGCGGTCGGCTATGGCGATCGGGTCGTTCTGTCGCGGCTCACGCTGTCGATCTCAAACGACGATCGCATCGGCCTGCTCGGCGCCAATGGCAATGGCAAGTCGACCTTCGCCAAATTGCTCGGCGGGCGGCTGGCGGCCTGCGCCGGCGAGATGGTGCGCGCGCCAAAGCTCGAGGCGGGATTTTTCGCGCAGCATCAGGTCGACGAACTGAGCGAGAGCGAGACGCCCTACGCCGTCTTCGCGCGGCTGATGCCGGGCGCTCCCGAGGCGCGCATTCGCGCCCGCGCGGCGCAGACCGGATTTTCCGGGGCGCGCGCCGAAACCCTTATCGCCAAGCTATCGGGAGGCGAGAAGGCGCGGCTGCTGCTCGGCGTCGCCACCTTCAACGCGCCGCATCTTTTGATCCTCGACGAGCCGACGAACCATCTCGACATCGACAGTCGCGCCGCGCTGATCGAGGCGATCAATGATTATGAAGGCGCCGTCGTTCTGGTCTCGCATGACCGCTATCTGCTCGAGGCCTGCGCCGATCGCCTGTGGCTGGTCGACGACGGAACCGTGCGCGCGTTTGACGGCGACATGGACGACTATGCGCGGCTGGTGCTCTCAAAATCGCGCGACGATGAGCCCAAGCGCGCGCTCGCGACGCCGGCGCAAGAGGCGGCAAAGCAAGAGGCGGCAAAGCAGCAGGCGCCAAGGCGCCGCGACGCCGGGCAGGCGCGGCGCAAGCTCGCCGCCGCCGAGGAGCGCGTCGAGAAATTTGCGCAGCTTCTCGCCCGCGTCGACGAGGCGCTCGCCGCGCCCGACGCCTTCGCGCGCAATCCGCAGGAGGCGGCGCGATTGGCGTCGCAGCGCGAGGAGCTCGCACAGGCGCTCGCCGCCGCTGAGGAACAGTGGCTGGAACTCGCCGCGGAGGCGGAAGTTTAACTGATATGGCGAGAGCCTACTCACCGGTTTTGGTTTTTTTTACCGTGAGGTCTGACGGCTTCAGTGAGAGAAACTTGTCCGGCGTTTTCCATGTGTCTGGCAGATGCTTATTCGCCCATTTGCAAACGGCTTGCAGCACAGGCAGCAATTCGGCTCCCTTCTGCGTCACCGCATAGTCGTACCGGATTGGATGTTTTTGATAAGCGCTTTTCTCGATAAGGCCGAATTCCTCCAATCGTAAGAGTCGATCTGTCAGCACGTTGGTCGGGATGCGTTCAGGGGATTGAGAAAAATCTCCAAACCGCGTTTTCCCCATTGCAAGATCGCGCATGATGACAAGCGTCCATCGGTCGCCAAAAATATCGAGAGAGGTGGCTATCGGGCATCCCGACCTGAGTTTTTTCAAGGCGCGCATCGTTGGCTGATAGTGACTTGCGAATCACAAGTCACTCATCTAATCTGGTGCGGCATGAACGCACAATCGAGGAGGAAATCCAATGCCGGAAGCCTTCCAAGGCCGCTGTCTTTGCGGCGCTGTCCATTATGAATGCAACGCCGATCCGCTCATGTCCGGTCATTGCCAGTGCGCTGATTGCCGCAAGAGCAGCGGGACGGGTCATAGCTCGCATCTCGCCGTTCCTCGCGCCTTTGTGACAATGTCAGGGGAGGTGACCGTCTACGACAAACCGGCTGACAGCGGGCATATGGTCTCGCGCGCTTTCTGCCCTCGCTGCGGCGCACCGATATATTCGCTAAACGACGCAATGCCCGATTTGATCTTCCTCAGGGCGTCGAGCCTCGACGACCTCGAAGTGTTCAAACCTCAAATGATCGTTTACGCGAGCCGCGGCGCTTCTTGGGATATCTCCGATACAAATTTGCCGCGCTTCGAAACAATGCCGCCCATGATGAAGGGTTAGGCGCGAATGGCGTCCGACCCCGCTCTTGTTGAACGACTACGAGCTGTTCTCGCGCACCACCGGCATGTCGAAGCGCGCCGCATGTTTGGCGGCGTTTGCTTCACTCTGAACGGCAACATGTGCGTCGGCGTCCACAACAGGAATCTCATTCTTCGTGTCGGCGAAACGCGAGCTAAGGAGTTACTGACCCGCGAAGGCGTCAAGCCCATGGATTTGACGGGCAAGGTTATGAAGGGATGGGCTACGATACTCCCCGAAGCCATTCGGACCGATGCCCAGCTTTCCAGCTACGCGCAATTCGCGGTCGATTTTGTTGAGACGCTGCCGCCAAAATAGTTCGTCCCAACCAGCCAAAAATGCCGAGTTTTCTATTCAGCCCCGCCCACGATGGACGCGACGCAGCGACTCCGGCAAAAATATTTCTGCGTCGTTCCGGCCTGCGCCGCGTCTTCAATTTCAGGATGCTGCCGGCGGCGGCGACCTGCTCGATGACTTCGCGCTCCGTGACGCGAAGCTCGTCGCGCA
>NZ_JAMRYX010000227.1 GCF_024448135.1 Methylocystis suflitae | reverse complement strand
AGCTCGACCCCGGCGAGCGTCACTGCAGCTGATCGGAAGGATTTGAACCCCAGCATTGGCCGCGTCACTCGTTTGACGGCTCTCTCGTCGAAGATCAAGATGAGAGCTGTCGTGGCTGGTTAGACGTCTCAAGTTCCCTAACCGGAAGGCGCTGCTGCCACCGTGGCCGACGTATCGCCTTTTGGTCGCGCCCCCTTGAGGGGCGAGCCCCGCACCACGAAGTAAATCATCTCAGCTATATTTGTCGTATGGTCACCAATGCGCTCGATGTTTTTTGCGCAAAACAGCAGATGGGTACAAAAGGTGATGCTGTGAGCATCCTCCATCATATAGGTAAGCGCCTCGCGGAATAGCGATGTGTACATGCCATCGATTTCTTTATCGCGGTTCCACACCGCGATCGCTTTTGCAGCGTCGAGTTGTGCGTAGCTGTCGAGTACGTTCTCAATCTGAGCGATCGCAAGATCGGCCATATCCTCCAAGCGCTTCATCAACCCCCTTGGATGCGAATCGTCCTTTATTACGGCCATCCGATTGGCGATATTCTTGGCGAAATCGCCAATGCGCTCGAGATCGATCGAAATGCGCATCGCCCCGACGATCACACGCAAGTCATCAGCCACCGGCTGGCGCTTGGCGATCAGGTGAATGGCCTGCTGCTCGATCCGTTGCTGAAGTTCATCGACAGCGTCATCAGCGGAAATCACATGATTGGCAAGGTTTTCATCGCTATTGATCAACGCGCTGATGGCGTCACGAAACTGCTGTTGAGTAAGAGCCCCCATCCGCGCAGTCAACTGGGTGAGCTCGTGCAACTCCTGCTCGTAAGACTTGACGGTATGTTCAGTCATGTCATCTAGCCTTTCGCTTACCGTGCGCTTCGCAGAGCCGACGGTCATCCAAAGCGCCCTGTGACATAGTCGTGCGTTCTGGGTCGCTGCGGATTCTCGAAAACGGTATTGGTGTCGCCGTATTCGATGAGACGCCCGAGATACATGAAGGCCGTGTTGTCGGATACTCGGACGGCTTGCTGCATGTTGTGGGTTACGATGATGACTGTGTATTTCCCACGCAGTTCGTCGATCAATTCTTCGATTTTCGCCGTTGCGATCGGGTCGAGCGCCGAGCAAGGCTCGTCCAGCAACAAAACCTCCGGGTCGCCCGCGATCGCGCGAGCAATGCAAAGCCGTTGCTGCTGTCCTCCTGACAGGCCGAGGGCCGAGGATTCGAGCCGATCCTTCGCCTCGTCCCATAACCCTGCGTCTTTAAGCGCTCGTTCGCAGGTCTCGTCGAGCCTCGACTTACTGCGCACGCCATCGATTCGTAACGGATAGACGACATTCTCGTAAATCGACATCGGGAAAGGGTTGGGCTTTTGAAAGACCATGCCCATCCGTTTGCGCAGCGCAATGACATCGATGTTCGGCGCGAAGATGTCGGCGTTGTCGAGCACAATCTTTCCGGTGACGCGAAGATTGTCGATGAGATCATTCATACGATTGAAGCAGCGCAATAAGGTCGACTTGCCGCAGCCCGAAGGGCCGATAAGCGCCGTTACCAAGCCGCGCTCAATCGAGAAATTGTTGTCGAATAACGCCTGAGAAGCTCCGTACCAAAGATTGAACTGCCGTATCTGTATGATCTCACCGTCTTCTCCCCTCATGGGATGAAGGGATGCCGGTTCGAACGCCGGCTTGACGGGTGCGTCCACAACCTCCGACATCGGTGCGTCCCTCATCAAAACTGGTTGCCGGCAAATTGGCGCTTCAGTCGCGACCGGATGACAATTGCGGCGAGATTCAGAAAAGTAATGACCGCAATCAGCAAGCAAGTTGTGACGAAGACCATCGGCTTACCGGCCTCTGAATTGCGGGATTGAAACCCCACGTCATAGATGTGGAAGCCGAGATGCATGAAGCTGCGTTCGAGATGCACAAAGGGAAAGTAGCCGTCGAACGGCAGCGTGGGGGCGAGCTTGACGACGCCAACGAGCATCAATGGAGCCACTTCGCCGGCGCCCCGGGCCATCGCCAGAATGATCCCGGTCATGATTCCGGGCATCGCGCGCGGCAAGACGATGTTCTTGATCGTCTGCCACTTCGAGGCGCCGCAGGCCAGCGACCCCTCGCGCATTGAGCGTGGAACCGCAGAGAGCGCTTCCTCCGTCGCTACGATTACGACGGGCACCGTCAGGAGCGCCAATGTTAGCGCGGACCAGAGAATTCCGCCGGTGCCGAAAGTAGGGGCCGGAAGCCGCTCGGGGAAGAACAGGTCATCGATGTGAGCGCCGATTCCGTAAGCGAAGAAGCCGAGTCCAAAGACACCGTAGACGATCGACGGGACGCCGGCCAGATTGTTAACCGAAATACGGACAATCGAGACGAGACGCCCTTGTTTGGCGTATTCACGCAGATAAAGAGCGGTGATGACGCCCATCGGCGCGACGACGAGGACCATGAGCAGCGTCATCGCGACCGTGCCAAAGATGGCGGGTAGAACGCCGCCCTCAGTGTTGGCCTCGCGCGGCTCAGCGCTTAGGAACTCGCCCCAGCGCGACAGATAGATGGAGACTTTGTCAAAAAAGGACAGATTATTAGCGGGATAGAACCGCACCAGGCTCGAAAGCGGCAGGACCTTCTCCTTGCCAGTGACGTCGGCGAGCGTCACGGTGTTGAGTTGGGCGATCGAATTGAGGCGAACGGCCTCGCCCGTCAGCCGATCGTACTCGGATTTGAGTGACGGGATTTGCGCCGCCTCGGCTAGTCTCGCCTTCTCGGCCTGTGTGGAGGCCGGGCCATGTTTGATCTCGGCGCGCCGAACATCAAGACGAAGAACTTCCAGATCATGATTGACGCGCCCGATAAGGTCCCGCTCGATACGACGGATCGTCTGCCAGCGCGCGCGCGCTTCCTTGTGCGCGGCAACAAGCGCGGGATCCTTTGGCGTGGGGTTGGCCAGATCTCGATCACCGATCTTGACCGACCTGATGCGGCCAACGAAGACGCCCCATTCCAATCGTTCGATGAAGACCATTTCCTCGGGATAGTCGATCTTATCGACGTCGTGGTCGGAAACCCAGCGAAAGTCCTCGTTGTAGAGATCGTAGTTTCCAATGCGGTAGAGCGTGCGATGTCCATAACCGCCATTCACCGCTACTTTTGCTGCCTCAGCGGGCGGCAGCGCTTTTATGGCGTCCGGAGACAGTCGATAGAGCTCCGGACGGGTCGGCTCGCCGGCAACCATGGCGCCAGACCTGAGGGTCACGACGGCGACAGGTTTCGGAATAAACGTTACCAAGCCATTCCAGAAGACGAATAACAGGAAGCCGATAACCATGACGATGCCGATCGTTAGGGCAGCGCCAAGCGCCCACATGAAGGGCTCGCCGCGCGCTGAAAGGGCCGTCGCGGGGCTGCGCCGCACCACCGCGGACGGCGCATCAATTGGCCGGATCGCCGCCTGATCGGTAGTCACGTTATCCATGGCAGTCCTTTATAACTGCGCAGCACGTTTCCGGAACTTCAGCCGGACCATCTCGGCCAAGGTGTTGATGACGAACGTCATCACGAACAGAGCGAGCGCCGCCAAGAACAGCATTCGGTAGAGCGACCCGTCTTTGACTGCTTCGGGGAGCTCCACGGCGATATTGGCCGAGAGAGCGCGCAAACCGCTGAAGATGTTCCAGTCGATGACCGGCGTGTTCCCGGCCGCCATGACGACGATCATGGTTTCCCCAACGGCACGTCCCAGGCCGACCATTACTGCGGCAAAGATGCCGCTCAAGGCCGTCGGCACGATGATCGAAATGGCGGTCTGCCAAGGGGTCGCGCCACAGGCGAGGCTAGCCGCACGCAAGTGTTCTGGAACCGCCGTCAGAGCGTCCTCGGCGATCGTGTACATGATGGGAATGACCGCAAAGCCCATCGCAAATCCGACGACAAACGTGTTGCGCTGGACATAGGTGTTGACGACGGCGCCCCGTGCGTCAATGCCGAGGGTCAGAAGCGCCGTGGCGAGCAGCCAAGCGAGCCCGAGCGAACCTGCCAGAAAGGCGAGCCATCGACCCAAGTCTACGAGCGCGTTGTCACGCTGACGGGAGGAGCCGCCGCCTGGCATGAACGGCAAAAACCCCCGGGCATCGGCGAACAACAGGATTGCGAAGGACACGGGCCAAGTGAGGAGGGCCATAAACGGGCGGCTCGATCCAACATCGCCATTTGCCCACGCCTTGAAGTCTCCGCCGAACAAGGCGGATTCGAACCAGGGCGCCAGATTGAGCGCCAAAATGACGCCGACTACGAGCACAGCGCCAATGAAAAGCATCTTGCTGCCGCCACCGACCCTTAGCGCAATATTTTGCGGTACGAATTGCCACAGATAGGCTCCAAGAAAGACGGAGAGTGGCAGGACCACAACTGCCAACACGATGGCTGCGATCCAACTCTCGACGATGGGCGCCAGGACGAGCGCTGCGATGAATCCGAGAACGACGGAGGGCAGCGACGCCATCATTTCCATGGTCGGTTTGATAATGTTCCGCACGCCAGGCCCGACAAATTCAGATGTGTAGATCGCCGCGCACAGCGCGATCGGAATCGCGAACAATAGCGAATAGAACGCAGCTTTGATGGTGCCGAAGACGAGCGGGACGAGAGAGAGTTTGGGCTCGAACGTGTCTGTGGCCGAGGACGACTGCCACGTATAGCCTGGTTCAGGGTATCCCTCGTACCAGACCTTGCCGAAAATGGACGAGAAGGTAGTCTCTGGATGCGGCATCTCTATACGCCAATTCCAGACAGCTTCATTCTTGCCGATCGCCACGACGCCATCCTCGCGCGGAGCTATCGCGACCGCAGTCACCGCGCCTCCAGGAGCCGCGAGCTTCAATAGCGTCTGGTCGGTGGTCGCATGCCGCACCCAGACATTGCCGTTCGCATCGGCGGTGATGAAGGATTTGCTTCGCGGGCTCGCCGCTAGAGCGACAATCGCATCGGGTTGGCGCTCGAGTTCATGCGTTTTGACGAGCGCGAACCCGTCCGCTGTATCGGCGCCAGGGCGCTGGAGCCGGAAAAAGACGTTGACGGAGCCATCCGCGCCGCCGACCACGATCGACTGTTCGCCGGCCAGAAATCCGAGCGCGGTCACGCCAACGCCATCTGGCGTCAGCTGGGTACGCTCAGCCAAAATTGGCTTTTGAGGATCGCGGGTGTCATAGCGGAATACGTTGCCAGCGTCCTCGACGACATAAAGCTGGTCGGCCAAGCTCGTCATGAGGATCGATGCCACCTCCGTGCCTTTTGGCAGCGATGGAAGGTCGATCGAGTTGAGAGTTGTCTGTGCGCGCGTTCCGCCCAACAGACTGCGTTTGGTTTCGAGGCGGCTGAGGCGGACGGCGCCATTAGCGTCAATTGACACGAACGAGCGTGTCGGCCGCTCGACGGCGCCGCCCAGACGGTAATCCAAAGCTACCAGGGCCACTCCCTCAGGAGCGATTTGTTGTGGCTCGTCCAAGTCGACCGATACCGCGATGCGACGGACCTGGTCGTCATCGATGACGGAATACACAGCGTCGCCATCGGTGCGGTCGTCGCGCCCGAGTTCGTTCAATCCGGCTGGAACGGCGGAGGTCTTGAGAATTGTCGTCTCGATCTTGATGCGACCAAGGCGCAAAGTGCCATCATCGAAGCCGATCGCAACATTCTCGCCGTTCAACGTCCGCGCGAAGGACGCAATTTTTCGTTTGCCGATTTCAAACTTGCGCGACTTGATCAAGCGCCCTGTCGCAAGGTGATTGATCGCAACTTCACCATTGCGTTCGACGGAAACGACGATCGTGTGGTACTCGTCCACGAGTTCTGTAAGAACGTCGCTTGCCGCTCCTTCCAGCTTTGCCTGGCTTTGGGTGACGGCATGACCGCCGGAGAATAATGGCCATACGACTGCAGTGAGAAAAATCATAATGCCGAAGACGGCGAGAATAACGCCGAGGCCGCCAATGGTGATGGTCCAATTAGCAACGGCGTCGACAAAGAGGACCGAACGGCGCGTCGTGCGCGGGGGGCGCCGCGGCGCGGCAGTTGGCTCCCCAGAGCCAATGGCGGAAGGATGCCCTTGGACGCCGTCATCTGTCATAACATCATGTTCCGCTCACCGGCACGCACGCTCCCTGAAAAAACGGAGCGATGCCGGTTCGCTCTTGCCCGGCATCGCCGCGCGCGATGGCGATCAGTTGGCCGATATCCCTAGGGCCTTCAGGTTCTCCAAACGGAGCGAGTTCGTGATTGGGTAATAACCACCCTTGATGGTGTCGGTCTGACCTTGCTTTGACAGTGCGTATTTGATGAACTCAGCGCGCAGGGGGTCTAGCGGCTGATTAGGATTCCTGTTGACGTAGATGTAAAGGAAGCGCGCAATTGGATAATTTCCTGAATAAGCATTTTCTGCTGACGTGTCGTAACACTTGTCGCCAGCCTTGACTGCGAGCGGGACGGCGCGAACATCGGCCGTCTTGTAACCGATGCCGGAATAGCCGATCGCGAACTTGTCGCTCGCAACGCCTTGCACGACGGCCGACGAGCCCGGCTGCTCCTTGACCTGATCCTTATAGTCACCCTCGAACAACGCCACTTCCTTGAAGTAGCCGTAGGTGCCCGACGCGGAGTTGCGGCCATAGAGTGAGATCGGTTTTGCCGCCCATTCGCCAGTCAGCCCAACGTCGCCCCAGGTGGTGATATCCTTGTTCAAGCCGCCCTTGCGCGACTTTGAGAAGATGCCGTCAACCTGTTGCAGGGTCAAGCACTTGAGCGGATTGTCCTTATTGACATAGACCGCAAGCGCGTCGATCGCTACTTGGAACGAGGAAGGTTTATACCCGTATTTTTTTTCAAAGGCTTCGATCTCCTTGGCCTTCATCGGACGTGACATCGGACCGAATTGCGAAGTGCCCTCTACCAGAGCCGGTGGCGCTGTCGATGAGCCCTTGCCCTCGATCTCGATCTTCACGTTGGGATACTTGGCCTTGAAACCCTCGGCCCAAAGCGTCATTTCGTTGTTCAACGTATCGGACCCGATCGACTTGAGCTGGCCCGAAATGCCACTAACGGACTTGTAGGTCGGGAGCGCCGGATCAAGATCAAACGCGCCTGCGCTAGTAATTAGCGCCGCATTTGTAGCTAGCACGGCAGCGAAAGTTTTGAGTTTCACGGATTTCCCCCCTTTTGTAAATCTTAGCTGATGAGCTGCGGATGATCCCCGAATGGGCCCCTTTTGAATTATTATTTGATCGACGTCTCTAATACTTGACGGATAGATGACGTTTTGATGATAGAATTAAGAAACACCCCTTCCAGCGCATCGCGCCCGGGGCCGCCCGAGCAGAGACATGGATTGCTCCGGGGGCCTTCGACTCCCGCTCGACCTTCGGCGTCTTTGCCGATGGAAGGACGAGCACGCACGCTCTGGGTCTGCTCCAACGACGCTTCGGGGTTAGGCGTTACTGGACCAAGTTCAGTCGCCGGCAGCCATCTTTCGAGTGAACATCGAGGGCGGCAAGGCAGGCGCCATCGTCAAGCTGACGACTTCCTACTGATCCCATGCTAGGAGAGCCGACGGCTGATCCCGAAGAGAAGCGCGGGCTTGCGAGCTCGCACGCCAGACTTCCGAGCTTGCGTCGAGATAAGGACGGTCGAGTATGTATATGTCTCCGACATATTTTTTTGCGTCACGCATACGACAACTCTCAAAAATCTCTAGGCGGCCTCCACGGGCAAGAGCGCCGCCTGCTCGCCTGGCTCGCAATTTTGTGCGCCTTCTTGCTCGCCGAACTCGCCGGCGCGACACAATCGGAAAATAACCACGTCACGCCGTAAGGACCTTTCTTCGCGGAGCAATGAATAGTATCTTAATGTCATGTTCGAGTTGAGATAATACTGTTATGCATGCGTGCTAAAGTCTATTGATCAATGCTGTAGACGAGCGATCAAACGTATTCCAAAGTGTGGCCGTGACGGTGCTTGGCTTACGCTTGCTTGATCTGTTGCGGCGAGGCTTGTCTGTTGTACAGGAGTGCGCGTATGATGAAGTATCTCGTCATCGCTATGCTTAGCGTCGTCTTTGGCAGCGGCGTCGCCGAGGCGAAAGCTAAAGGAAAGGCAACCAAAGAATGTTTTCCTGTCCTTCGCATACCGCCGGGCGACCCAGCGCCCCCTGACGGTCCCATCCCTTACTCCTCTTGGTACTACGGCCTCTACGAACCGTTTTGCAAAGGCAAATCTGAAGCAAAGTGCATTTGGGCGTGTGCAAAGGCGCCCCTAAGAACCGATCCGAAAAGACTGGATTCATGAACAATTGGTTGGTCGTGTTAGTCGCTTGAGCATGATGCGGATCATGGCCAGGCGCACGCAGGCTGCGACGGTTTATACGTAGCGAACCGCCCCGGGTTTGCCGGAGGCCGTTTGAGTCACGCCGCCATGGCGCGCTCTTTAGGTTGCGCATAAAAGTGCGCTTCGCCTTCACCCGGCGGAATGTTTCCGATCGGCTCCAGCAGTCTCTTATTGTTGAACCAGTCCACTCATTTGAGCGTGGCGAACTTGTCCTGCTCCAGGGAGCGTCAGGGGCCACGCCGCCAGATCACTTCCACTTTGTACGGCTCGACGCCGGCGTCCTTCAAGCGCTCAGTGTACTTGATCGACACACATTGGGCGGATTCAATCGGTCGTCGCAACGATCTCAATGGAGACGGCGATGGCGCGGACGAGAGCAAATACCGAAACATCTGACAGAAAGGCGATGCGCTCGCCTGGCAGGCCGCCAGCGGCCGTCCGGGAGCAGCTTGTTCAATTCTGGAAAGCAATTGCCGCGGGTCGTACAAGCGATGGCGCCGGTATAGATGCGGGCGTCTCCCCGGCGGTCGGCGTCCGGTGGTTTCGGAGGGCTGGCGGCATGGCGCCGTCGCATTTGTCGAAAAATTCCAAGCCGCCTTCCGGGCGCTATCTGTCATTTGCCGAGCGAGAAGAGATCGCGATTCTTTACGCACAAGAGCAGGGCGTCTGTGAGATTGCACGCCAATTGGGGCGAGCAGCCTCGACCATCTCCCGCGAACTGCGTCGCAATGCCGCGAGGCGTTCCGGCGGCTGCGATTACCGCGCCACGGCCGCCCAATGGCATGCGGATCGATCGGCTCAGCGACCAAAACCGTCGAAGTTGGCGACGAACTCCCGTCTGCGGCAGTATGTTCAGGAAAGGCTGTCCGGCGAAATCAGCTCGGGTGATGGCTCGAAAATATCGGGGCCGAAGGTCGAATGGAAAGGCCGGAAAACGGGGCCCCGCCAAAGTCGTCGCTGGGCGTGCGCCTGGAGCCCCGAGCAGATCGCTCGTCGACTGCCATTGGACTTTCCTGACGACACGGAGATGCGGATCAGTCACGAAGCAATCTATCAAGCCCTCTTCATCCAAGCGCGCGGCGGGCTCCGACGCGACCTGACCGCCTGCCTTCAAACAGGGAGAGCGCTGCGGACGCCACGCGCGCGTACCCGAGGAAAAAACAAGTCTTTTGTCTCGTCCGAGATCATGATCAGTGAACGTCCCGCCGAAGCCGAAGACCGCGCCGTTCCGGGCCACTGGGAAGGTGATCTGATCCTCGGATTGCACAGTTCGGCCATCAGTACGTTGGTCGAGAGAACAACACGCTTCACGATGCTTCTGCATCTTCCTCGGATGGAGGGACATGGCGAATCGGCACGCGTCAAGAACGGGCCACCTTTGGCAGGGCATGGCGCCAAGGCTGTTCGTGATGCAATCGGTCGGACGATGACCCGGCTCCCCGAACAATTGCGTCGATCGCTGACCTGGGACCAGGGAGCAGAAATGGCTCAGCATCCACGCCTGCGTATCGATACCGGCCTGCTTATTTATTTTTGTGATCCGCACAGCCCGTGGCAACGAGGCACGAACGAAAACACCAACGGGCTGCTGCGCCAGTATTTTCCCAAGGGAACCGATCTTTCCAAGCATAGCGCCGAAGCCTTGGAAGCTGTCGCTCAGGCCTTGAACACGCGACCGCGAAAAGCGTTGAATTGGCGAACGCCCGCGGAAGCGTTGAACGCTTTCATCGGATGAACTATTTTACAGTCGTTGCGACGACCGATTGAATCCGCCTTGCGCGCCGCGGTCGCTGTGATGAACAAGGCCGGCGCCTCGAAGGGGACGCCGCTCATGCAAAGCCTGTTCGAGCGCGTCGAGCACAAAGTCCGTTCGCGCCGAATGTGACGCGGCCAGCCGACGATCCGTCGGGCAAAAACGTCGATGACGAAGGCGACGTAGACGAAGCCGGCCCAGTTTGCGACATAGGCGAAGTCCGCCACCCATAGCGCATTCGGCCGATCCGCCTGGAACTGCCGGTTGATCTTGTCCAGCGGGCA
>NZ_JAMRYX010000226.1 GCF_024448135.1 Methylocystis suflitae | reverse complement strand
CAAGAGCTTCGCGTTGCCGCTAACCCCATCAATTAACCTTCCGGCACCGGGCAGGCGTCACACCGTATACGTCCACTTTCGTGTTTGCACAGTGCTGTGTTTTTAATAAACAGTTGCAGCCAGCTGGTATCTTCGACTGATTTCAGCTCCACGAGCAAGTCGCTTCACCTACATATCAGCGTGCCTTCTCCCGAAGTTACGGCACCATTTTGCCTAGTTCCTTCACCCGAGTTCTCTCAAGCGCCTTGGTATTCTCTACCTGACCACCTGTGTCGGTTTGGGGTACGATTTGATGTTACCTGATGCTTAGAGGCTTTTCCTGGAAGCAGGGCATTTGTCGCTTCAGCACCGTAGTGCCTCGTCATCA
>NZ_JAMRYX010000225.1 GCF_024448135.1 Methylocystis suflitae | reverse complement strand
CAATTGGCGCAGCGCTCGACCGTCTTGCCAGGGGCGCTGACATCGGCGTTGTTCCCGCGTCTGGCGATGGCGCACGGTGACGAAGGCAAGCAACTGGCGGCGGTCGCCTTGCGTTCACTCGCGGCAGTGATGACGCCGCTAATTCTCTTGGCACTCTTGTTGGTTGAACCGTTTTTTCGGCTTTGGATCAACTCCGAGTTCGCTTCTAAGGCGACAGTGACCGCCCAAATCCTGTTGCTCGGCTTTTGGATCAATGGGCTCGCCTTTGTGCCTTTCGCAAAGTTGCAAGCATCCGGGCGGCCCGATGCGATAGCGAAATGCCACTTGGCGGAACTACTACCGTACCTAATCGCGCTTTCTGTAGGGTTGCATTTTTGGGGGCTGCCAGGCGGCGCGGCAGCCTTCGGATTGCGCACATTTGGCGACTGCGTATTGCTCCTATGGCTCGCGGGCGCTCTGGAGAACGCGATTGAAACAGTCA
>NZ_JAMRYX010000224.1 GCF_024448135.1 Methylocystis suflitae | reverse complement strand
TGTCCTCCAGGAACGGTCGGCCGTTGGCAGCCACATTGCCGACGGATCATCGAGCCGCAGCCTTGTCCTCCGGGAATGATGGGCAGATACCCGCACTGTCGGCCGATCGTCCAGCCACGTTGTCCCCCGGGAACAATCGGTAGGCCTCCATACTGCCATCCGATTACGCGAGGGCCGACGCAGACATGGCAAACGCCGGGATGGAGGCCGCATCGACCACTGCCGCCGGGCGGGCCGACGCATAGGTCGCCGCCATCGGGATGGCCGGCGCATAGGGCGACGCCATTCGGGGGCCCTCACTGATTGAGCTGCGAGCGGCGCTCCGGCGCCGCCCAGCCCGCGATCCGGCGCTTCAGCGACAGCGTTCCTGTCGGCAAAAGCTTCGTGCGTTGGCTTTCGCGCCGTTGCACGGTGAGGGGCGTGATAGATCTTTCTCTTTATGCGTGGAGTCACAATGGCTAGAGCGCGCTGATCAAAAAATGCCGCAGCAGTGCGACTGACCGCGCCGCAGCCCGACATGATGCCGGCGCGGGCGCCGCCCTTCCACGGCTTTACCCAGGGCGCGGCGCGCTGTTCAAGCTCGGCGATGATGGATCGGGTGACGGCTTGATACACGGCGGCGATTTTCATCGCCGTCACCCTTTGACAGAGTGGCCTCCGAGGGGGCGCGCTTTGATGGGGCGCTTTGGCGGCGGCATGCGACGCGTAGATGCGGCGCAGTGAGCCGTCGATGTCCTTACCGTCGCCCGCGCGTCGCACGCCGAGCCACTGTTGCAATATCGCGATGAGCTCGGCATCGGAGACGCGCGATTGATCACGCTTCTTGCGGACATCAAACGCCCTGCGTTTGATCGGTCTTGCTGGTGTGAAAGAACGCATGAGGTCTGCTCCTCGCTATCAGCGAACCGGGATCGGCGCGCTGAAACGCGAGGGGGGACCTGCCTAGTACATTGTACCGCCTGTCAGCACGCGCGAACGGGCGGTGGATCAAAATGTTCCATCGGAATGTGATTAAATTTTTTTCATGACATTGTGCGAGCGACGCCACGGCGGGTTCACAATGCCTTGGTAGAAAGACTCATTCCTCGACGGCTCTCCGCCTGGCTCGCACGCAGCTCTTCTTTGCGGCGCAGCACACCGAGCAATGCGAGGTCAGCATCAAACGAAACAACATATATGGTCGCCATGAGCGGCCAAGGTGGAGTCATACCGATGATTACCCTTGAAGAATGCGCACAGTTCGCAGCGCTCGAAACAAACGAACTCTTCACGGGGGCTGTCCTTTCGTCGAGGCATCAATCGCTGCTATCGAGCTACCGTTTGAATTTGAAGCGCGGCCCTAGTGCCGTACGTAAGATGATTGTCTCTGACATTCGTGCGGCGATTGACTTGGGCGCGTCGAAATATGCGGCGGATCTCGTTCTCGTGCTTCGGATGTTTCTCTCCAAGCATACGGAAGCGAGAATTTCGCAGCAGACGCCTCGCATGAGCACCCGCGCGTATATGACATGCAGTGTCGCGCGCCGAATGGGGAGAGAGAGGCTGCTCAGCCACTTGCACCGCTGAAGATCGGGCGGTCAGGCGTTGTTGTGAGGATTAGAACAGCATGCCAGCGCGATAGAGGAGCGAACCGACCCACAAAATGAGCGCCAGGTAATAGAGCACCCAGCCTTCGGCCGGCGGAAACCAGCGGGAAAGCGTGCGGAAGTTGTGCACGTACCACTGACCCCGAATCTCACCATCATATTGGCGCTGATCGCGTCTATGAGGAGGATGTAGAAGATGATCGCTTCGACGTTCATAGTATCAACTCCCGCGCTCGCAGCTCTAGATAGAACGTAGGCGCGATGCCGGCCGCTGAAGAAAACTCGGATGTGGCTTTTCCGAGTTGTCGGGATTGTTGAGATAGACGATGGGTACGCGGAGAAACGAAGAGCGCGCAGCCCGGAATACGGGCGTGCCGCAGGCGTGGGTGTGGAGCCAGTACAGAGGAGAAAGCCCGTCATCCGAGGGAGCGTATGGGTCGGCACCTGAAGAGGACCCGATGCTCTTCGAGGAAAAGGGCCTGCATCCTTCGGCGACAGCGTTGGGCCTCGCCATCGCTGTCGCAATTGTCCTGGGATTGGCGTGGCTCATTGCGGCCCGTCCATCATGACGCTCGATCCTAGGCTTTATTGTTTCTTTGGAAAGGCGGGCAGGAAAGATGGCAGACAGGAACAAAGTTGGCCTCGTAGGCGCAGCGCTTCTCGGCGGATGGCACCTCGTGTGGTCGATCCTTGTTGCGACCGGGATTGGCCAGACGCTGTATGATTTCATCCTCTGGGCCCACATGATCCATCTCAACATCGTGATCGGGCCTTTCAGCTTAGCCGCATCGGCGACGCTCATCGTGGTGACGGCGATCTTCGGATATGTGATCGGGTACACTGGCGCGTGGCTATGGAATCGTGTGCACTCGTGAAAAAGTCACGCGATTCTCGCGCGCGACGACTCTGACCGCCGACCGCAGCCAGTGCACGCCATGTGCACGACTTTGAAAGCGCGCAGCGAGCCTTAAAGGAAAGGCCTACTTGAGGCCTCTCAGTTGTTGTTAGCGTTGGCCGCCTTGAATCCGTCCACGACTGCGAGGGCGAATTCGAGCTTTGGAAATATTTTGCCGCGCGGGACATGAAGACCGGCGGCGCTCCATGCTGCGCGGGTCGATTTAAGGAGTGTGCGCTTCGGGATGTTCTGAAAGTACATAAGCCTCGTCGTAAAGTTGGTATCGCTCAGTTGGAGCCGCTTTGGCAGCGTCCAGTTCACGAGCGCCACGAATAGTGTCGCAGCCTCGGCGCATCGGAGTCCTGCCTCTATATTTTCTGGCAAAGCGCAGCGCTCGTTGACGGCAATTTGCATAATGAAGGCGTCCATGAGTTTGACGCGTTCTTCCAAATCTTTGCGCTCTGCTTCGTTCGTCGGCCCTGTGAAGAGTGGCGGCTTTCCATATCGGATGATGATATCGTCTGGATGTGGAAGATGCAGCGGCGGCGCGGCGCCCTTTGATTCGGCTTCCCTGATTTCTTCCCGACATTGCTGCTGATAGGTTTCCCAAAATTCATTCTCCACCTTGATCTCGATCGCCTTCTCTCGTTCGATCCGCTCATGCAGGAGGAGCCAGGTTCTCTGCGCGTGAGGGTTGCCTTTTAGGGCCGCATTCTGCAACGCGCGAATAAGAGCCTGTTTCGCTGGAATGACAGAGACGCTATCGCCCTCACGGATCGTGACGCCGCGCTCGGCCTCTTCCAAAATTAATTCCTGTATGGGCTGCGGCTCAATCCGGGGATGAAACGGAAAGCTTGACGTTTTCTTAGGCCTTCCTTTTGGATTGCCTGATTGCCCTTTTTGGAAACGCGTTGATTTTGGCAGGGTTGGAATCGGCTCGCCAAATACCAGCACGCTCTTCAACCGATCCACCATTTCGTCGGAAAACAAGCGTTCCGACTGCTCTGATGGATCTTCGGTCGAAGATTTGTCGTCGCGACGCTTTGTCATAAGTCATCATTCTCCGGCAAGGAGTGGAGTATCATTTGGGGGTTTTCGTCGGGACGCGATCGGGCTCAGTCGACGAGCGCTCCGCGCTTCCGGACTTGTCGATCTCGCCTCGTTCGAGACGTCATGCGCGCCTTTCCTGCCGATCGAGCGGTCGGCAATCGTTCGGCTGCAATGTCTTCGAAGCGTCGGGTCGTTTCGGCGTGAACGGCCGACTTGCCCGTCAGTCTCTCCCAGCGGGAGACGATGACGTCGCAATAGAGAGGGTCAAATTCGATAAGCTTTGCCCGTCGTCCGCAGGTCTCCGCTGCAATCAGGGTGGAGCCGGAGCCCCCGAAAATGTCTAGGACGATCTCCCCGCGCCGAGAGCAATCCTTGATGGCGTCGGCCACGAGCGCCACTGGCTTGACCGTCGGATGCATCGACAAAGCCTCGGAACGATCCGATCCAAGACTACTCACGCCAGGGTAGTCCCACACATTCGTGCGATAGCGACCCGTCTCGCCGAGACCAAAGTTGTTGGTGTGGGGAGCGGTCCCGACTTTGAAGACGAAGATCAATTCGTGTTTGGAGCGGTAGAAGCTGCCCATGCCGCCGTTGGTCTTGTTCCAGATGCAGAGGTTCTTGAATTCGGTGAAGGCGGCTGCGCCTGCCTCCGTCATTTCACGGATGTGCCGCCAGTCCATACAGGCGAACGCGATCGCCCCGTCCTTGCATACTGAAGCCGCGTTGGAGAGGGTGATGGTCAGAAACCCGGTGAAAGCCTCGCGAGACATCTCACCCGAGGCCATGGCGAATTCCCGGTGGCTGTGGCGTCCGAGCCCGGTGACATTGCCATCGATCGCGACGTTGTAGGGCGGATCCGTGAAGATCAGATCGGCCTTCTCTGCGCCAAGCAGACAGGAGTAATCACGCTTCTCCCTCGCGTCGCCGCACAGCAGCCGGTGTTTTCCCAGGATCCAGAGATCGCCCAAGCGTGTTACAGCCGCTTCGGGTAAATCTGGGATGACGTCGAGTCCATCCGGCGTCGCGACCGAAGCCTCCCGCGCCTGATCGAAGGTGAAATCGATCTCCGCCAAAGAGAAGCCAGTGAACGAGAGGTCGAACTCCGAGTCGATCAGCGCCTGAAACTCGATCGCCAGCATGTCGATGTCCCAGCCGGCGTTAAGAGCGAGCTTATTATCCGCGATGACATAGGCGCGGACTTCCTCGGGCGTGAGATGCGACAATTTCAGCGTCGGGATCGTTTCGAGACCCAGCTCCTTCGCGGCCATGACCCTGCCATGGCCGCGGGCTATTTCTGTAGCAACAAAATTCGCGGCAGGGAGGGGCCTCTTCAAAGGCGCTTCAAAGCCCCTTTAAGGGCCGTTTAACAACCGGCGCGTTTCAGAAGGCGCTTTATACTCGTCCGAATGCTTGCAAAATACTGGCGTTGCTGTGAGCGCAATGCACCCCTCGATCCGGTCGGGGCGCGTTTGCACAGCAGGCACTCCGCTCAAGAGGTCGGTCGAGGGCCATTCCAGACCCGGGGGACGGAGTCGAAATCCCAAATCACCCAGTTCGATCGCAAATGCGCAAGGCGTTGCCGCAGGCCGACAACATTCACCCGCCTTACGGCGCCGCCATTCCAGATAGCGACTCTCATATCCCGACTATCGGCGCGCTGATCCCGCTCAACGGCAATCGCAATTCAGATAATTGCAATCGCATCCCGGCTAACGACAATCCGATCCCGGTTAACGACAAGAAATTCACCTGGTAACAGGCCCGCGTCCCATGTTTCCGTCTACATGCCTCCCTTTTTTGCAGCAGGGAACCGGCGTCAAGACACTAAAATTACATGGGTTTCATCGCAGACGAGAGGGTGAAGCCTGAATTTTCCCTGTTTTTATTCTTGAGCCAGGGAGGGGAGAGGGGAGACCGGTTCGCGGGAGACTGCGTCCTCAGCCACACATTCTCGGATGCTGAGACCGGACGCGGACTTTGGGGAAAGCGCCGGGAATTCGGGGCATTTGCGCGAGGACTGGCGTCTCAGAGACTTTATGGAGCCGGAAATCCGGCTCTCAACGGCGTGATTTCAGGCACAGTCTCAGTAGGCGATTTTCCAATGTCCGGGATTTTTCGACGGACGCCACCTGAGACGGGTTCGCTTTGCGCGCAGACTGGTTCGTCGATGCGCTTCGGCATATTCCGGATATTTATTCCCTATGTCATAGCTTCCGGATCAAGATGCAACAGAGGCACGAGACGGCGCGGCGCCGGTTGCAATCGGACAAGATCGTGATTGGGGGATTTTAGCCGAGGCCGAGCAGTCGCTCTTGATCCGCCCAAGCATGGGGCAGAGCCTGTGTCAGGCTGGAGACTGTCACACCCGAGGGAGCGGCGCCGTCAGCGATCGCCTGAACGACTTTCGGCGACAGGAACGCCAGGACGGCCAAGCGCCGGACATGACGTTCGGCGAGACCTTCGTCGGCAGCGATGTTGTCGAACGATGCGGCCTGATCCGAAAGGATCGTCTCCATCCATCCGCGTGAACGCGCGATCGCCTTCAGCAACGTCTCCCGCGTTTCGGAATCGATCGTCTCCTGGTCCAATGGCGCATGCACAACTCCCTTCCGGGGAATTAGTTTTGGAGCAAAGGGGATTGTCAGCTCGGTCAATCTGTTCGGCGCGCTTTCAGAGTCTGATAGATCCGCATTCAGTTCCGGCTCGCGAAACGTGATCGCGATCCGATCGGATTCAATAATGATCCGCTCAATCCGGGCCCGAATCAGATCGCGATCGCATGCGTCGTCATTTGCGTTCAGCCTCCCCCTCAGAGCGTCGCAAACGAGTTGTTCGATGTCGGGCGCCGACACGCGAGAGACGGTTCCCGCTTCGCTTTTCCGGTTCTGCAGCAAGGCGTGAGACACGTAATAGCGGTAACGCACGCCCTTCTTGTTGGCGTGGCTCGGGCTCATCGGATTGCCGCGATCGTCGAAGAGAAGACCGACGAGCATGGAGGAGGTACGTGATCTCGTGAGCTTTCGCTTGACGGCGCCTTCGGCCAGTCTCGCCTGCACCGCCTCGAAGACATCGCGATCGAGGATCGGCTCGTGCTCGCCCTTGTGGATCTCGCCGCGATAGGCGATTTCGCCGACATAAAAGCGATTTTTAAGCATATGCGCGAGCGGACCGACCATGAAGCGTTCGGCGGCGATCGTTTTGCCACTCGCGAGCTTCCGAGGTCTTGGTCTGACGCCTTCCCGATCGAGCGCCGCCGCCAGTTCGCCGATTGATCCAACGCGCAGGTAGTCGGCGAAGATTTTCTTCACCAGTTCCGCCTCCTCAGGAACGACCTCAAGCTTCTTGCCGACGCTTCGATAGCCCAGAGGAACCGGCCCGCCGACCCAGATCCCCTTGCGCTTGGAGGCGGCGATCTTGTCGCGGACGCGCTCGCCGATGACCTCGCGTTCAAATTGAGCGAAGGACAGCAGCACGTTCAGGGTCAACCTTCCCATGCTTGATGTGGTGTTGAAGGATTGAGTGACCGAGACGAAGGAGACGTCAAACGCATCGAAGAGTTCGACAAGCTTGGCGAAGTCGGCGAGCGAGCGCGTCAGGCGATCGACCTTGTAGACGACGATGATGTCGATCTTACGGGATCTGACCTGCTCCAAGAGGTCTTGCAACGCAGGACGCTCGAGCGACGCGCCGGACAGTCCGCCGTCGTCGAAGCGATCGGCGACGAGGCGCCAGCCTTCATGCGCCTGACTCTTGATATAGGCCTCGCAAGCTTCCCGCTGAGCGTCGAGCGAGTTGAAGGCGAGGTCGAGATTGTGCTCGGTCGATTTGCGCGTGTAGATCGCGCAGCGCTGAGACTTAGCGAGGGCTGTTTTCATGCGCTGCGTCCCCGACTAAAAGTGGGAGAGGCGGCCGCTCGCGAGTCGCCGCCTATGCGTTGGGGGCGGGGAAGGGTTGGCTCGGGCGTATTCCTGCCGGGCCGAATTGAAGAGCTTGTTGGCAGGGCGCGTGATTGGATTGTCTTCTCTGCGTCTGGTAACCGCGCAGACTCTTCGTCGCCTCGCAGACCAAAGAAGCGCGGCCCATTCCAATTTGTGCCCGTGATCTTCAAGGCGATGGTCGACAGGCTCGAATAAACCCGCCCCTCCCAACAGAAGCCGCCGGGGACAACGAGCACCTCCTGTGCTTTGCCCTGATACTCCCGGACAATGACGGAACCGATCTTCAAGCGTCGGGAGGGCGTGCAGCCCTTCTTGGCGACCGTCGCGAGAAGCCGGCGCAGAGGGGCCTCCAATCCGCCAAGACGGTCCTCTTGCAGCCAGTGTGCAAGGGCGCGGGCCATGAGATCCTTCGTCAATGCGGCAAGCGGTTCGTGCTTCCGCTTCTCGCGCCACCTCTCGCGTAACTCTTCGATGTTCATCGCCGCGATGCGGGTGAGCTCGTCATTGATATCAGTGGCGTCCGGCAGGCCCGCCGGACGCCGCCGCGAGGGGGACCGTGTCATCAGATCAGCCCCGAGCCGGGCAGGGGCGATTCGCGACCCGATAGAGCGATGCTCCAGGCGCATGCGGGATGCGTTCGACTGCAAAACCGCGCTTGCGCAGCCCCGTCAGAGCCGCTCGTGTTGTATGCGGTAGCCAGCCGGTTGCTTTGATCAGCGCATCGATCGTCACGCCCCCTTCCTTCGACAGCATGTCGACAATGAGCGCCTGTTTGGATCCGGCGCGAGGCGCTGCGCCAATCGAACGCTCTTCCGGTTGCACAGCGCCGCGGGCTTTCTGAGTCTTTGCGACGGCGCTGGCCCGCGTCGCTTCTAAATCGATGCGATCCGAAGGCGATGTGTCTTCTTCGATCGCGATCGCATCGCGGCCAGCGCGTGTGATCACGAGACTGATGTTCTTTCCTTCCGCTTCGCGCCAGATCGGCATCCGCGGCTTCGATCGACTCTCCCGCAGAAGTTTACGAGCGACGAGACTCGATCCAACTTTCGCCGCCGCCGCCTTGCTCATCCCATACGGCGCAACGGCGACGCCATCGTCCCGCGCAGCGGCCTTCGAGAGCACGATCAATTGATTGTTGGTAAGTTTCTGCATGTTCTCCTCCTTAGTGAGCAACAGCATCCGCTGTCACTGACATGACCCCGCCGAGGCGCTATGCCGGCGGGGTGAGGAGAAGGGCTCCCAGTTTGCTGCCCGTCCATGAACTCAAGCAACGCTCTGTTCCACAAAGAAGTCCAGAGAATTCTCACGGCATCGCTTGGAATGTGAGAATTCGCGCTGCACGGGATTCATATATTGCGCAATAACCGGTTCGAATCCCCTCGGGCGCGCCAAATTCCGCCGACTCCACGATTTCAGGCGCACAACTACTCCAGACCACGAAGGCAGAATCTCGTTGTTGTGGGAGAGGTGGTGTTGGGCGGCTCTCGGCGTTCGCATCAGCACATTGCTGTGAACAAGGCGTTGATTGCAAGCCACCGCTGCTGACGCAGTCATTTGTCCTATTTGCCCCAGGTGCGTTTAGCGCGGCTGGAAGCCGAGTCCCGGCTCTTCAGTGCTGGCGGGTGTAGAAAACCGGGGTGGAAAATCGGGTGTAATCGGGCATTATTGGGTATGGAATCAGATATGAGGGCGTCCTGGACATGAGGGAGCCCAAGCTCGTAATCGGTCCCGACCTCGTGAAGCTCATCGCCGAAATCGATGAGTTCAAAGGGAGGTGGGAGGTCGCGCAGCTTGCATCAATCACTGGCGCAAATCGGAACACGCTAAAAGTACGTCTGCGTGAGCTGGTCGCAGATGGGCTTGTGCGGCAGCACGGCAAGGCACGCGCCACATGATATTCACTGTGAGCGCCGAGCCGCTAAGCATCGACCAGGCACAACTCACGGGCATCATCTGCGAGCGGCCACGGAATTTTGCGTGGTTTCTGGGCGCGGGCGCATCAAGATCTGCGGGGCTTCCAACTGCGACAGACATCATCTGGGATTTGAAGCGGCGCTACTATTGCCAGCAGGAGAATGAGGACATCTCCCGTCAGGATGTGCACCTGGAAGCCGTGCGATCCCGCATTCAATCCTACATGGCCTCGAAAGGCTTTCCTGCGGAATGGGCTCCCGAAGAATATTCGACCTGCTTTGAAAAAATTTTTGGCGACGACAAGGAGCGGCAGCGCCGGTATCTCGCGGGTATCCTCGCCGAAGACAAAGCCACACTCTCCGTTGGCAACCGTGTGCTCGGCGCGATGCTCTCCGCAGGTCTCAGCCGCGTCGCCTTCACCACGAATTTCGACAGCATCGTGGAGAAGGCCGTCGCCGAGGTAAGTGGCAATTCCCTTTCCGCCTATCACATCGAGGGCTCGCGTTCGGCCGCTCAAGCCCTCAACAACGAGGAGTTCCCGTTCTACTGCAAGCTTCATGGCGACTTCCGCTATGACAGCGTGAAAAATCTTGCCGCAGATCTTACCGCGCAAAACGCCGAGCTCGCGCAGGCGCTCAAAATAGCAGCGAGCCGCTTTGGCTTCGTCGTCGTCGGATTCAGCGGCCGCGATGAGAGCGTGATGGCTCTGTTCCGGCAAGCGATCGATGCTCCCAATGCGTTTCCGCATGGATTCTATTGGACGGGCATCAAGGGCGTGCCGGTCGCTCCACCGGTCGAGGAGCTCTTGATCGCCGCGCGCGCAAAGGGCGTAAAGGCGGCATACGTCGCCATCGAAACATACGATGCGCTGATGCTCCGCATATGGCGCAATCTTCCGAGCAAATCGCCTGAGCTGGATAAGAAGGTTCGCAAGTCCCAGGCGGCGAGCGTTTCGATTCCACTGCCGGGAGCAGGGACCCGCAAGCCGATCATGCGGCTCAACGCGCTCCCTCTCACCAGTCTGCCTGGTAAATGCCAGAGCCTCACTTTCACGTGCGATAAAGAGTGGCGCGCGTTGCGGGACGTGCAGCGGAAATCAGAAGGCCGCCTGATCCTGACAAAAGCGGACGCGGTTCTTGCCTGGGGAGCTGAGGCCGAGGTGCGCGAACACTTTAAGGCGGACCTCAAGACGCTTGCTCCTTTCGACATTGGCGACCAGCTACTGACGCTGGATGATCATCTCTATCTCAAGGGCTTCCTTGAGGAGGCGCTGTGCCCCGCGATCATTCGCGGCAAGCCGCTATTGACGCGAACACATGGCCGGAACGCCTTCATCATCGCTGACGCACATGCGCAGGATCAGTCCGCATTTACGGCCCTCGCCCAGATCACCGGCAAGGTTCACGGCCAGATCGACGGGTTGGTCGCGCCCGCCGACGATCATCACCCTGATCCGGAGCGCGTTCGCTGGGCGGAAGCGCTGCGCATATCTCTCGACCTACGTGATGGAAAATACTGGCTGATTGTTGATCCCGATATCTGGATCTGGCCGAGCCGGGCGCGCCGCGTCGCGGACGAATTCATGGACAGGCGGCGGGGCGATCGCTTTAACAAGAAATACAATCAGCTTCTTGACGCCTGGGTTCGCCTGCTTGTCGGCACCGATGTGCGAAACACCGAAGTCACCGTATCGGCCTTCGCTTCGGGCAGCGCAGCCGAGAATCCTTCGTTCTCCTTTGGCACGCGGACGGGCTTTTCGCAAAGGCACGTATCATGAGCGGGCCGCAAAGCGAACTTTCGGGTTATGCGAGTCTGCCGGAGCCGGACCTGCTGTTTGCGGGAAGCAAATTGCAAAAACACCCGCTGCTGGGTCTGATCAATCACGGTCCTTTCGGCCTCAAATACGGCACACCCAGCACGTTGCGTCTCGCGCTGGTCGCGCCGAGGCTGCATCAGCAAAAACTTCCGACCCTCATTCGCGAGTTGAACGGCAGCGCCAAGCCGAAGGAAGCCGTCAACTACTATCCTGAGTATCCGGGATTCTTGAAGGTCTTCCAGATTCCGATTGCGGCAGTAAGCGACAATCTGGTCCTAACATTTCCTGATGCGCTGGAGAACCATGCACGCAACGGCGAGAAACACGAACTTGCTCGCGGACTCTTTCAGTGCCTCGCCCAGCTCAAGTCCCTGCGCAGCAATTTTGATGTCGCGCTGGTCTATCTCCCGGAACACTGGGCCGCGTGTTTCGAGGGCGAGAATTTTGACTTTCACGATTTTCTCAAAGCATTTTGCGCGCCATCCAACATTCCAATTCAGATTGTCCGCGAGGCGAGCTTCACGCGCGTATGCCGCGCGAATGTCATGTGGGGGCTAAGCGTCGCGCTCTACGCCAAGGCAGGCGGCGTTCCGTGGAAGCTGACTGGCCTGCGTCAGGACGAAGCCTATATCGGCATCAGCTACGCAATGAAGGCTGACAGGGAAGGCAACGAGTACACGACCTGTTGCAGCCAGCTCTTTGACCCGGACGGCACCGGCTTTCGGTTCGTCGCGTATGACGCGCGAGAGTTCACACAGGATGGCCGCAAGAACCCCTATCTTTCCTACTATGAAATGCAGTCCGTGCTCTCGCGCAGCCTGGAGATTTATCAAGGCGGCCATTTCGGGCGCTCGCCCAGGAAAGTTACCATCCACAAGAACACGCCGTTCAAGGAAGAAGAGCTGCTAGGCGCGCTCGATAGTTTCAAGGACGGTACTGAGGTCGAACTGGTTCAGATTGTGAAGGGCGCGGACTGGAAGGGCGTGCGCTTTGATCTCAATTCGCCGCCGCAGGCCCACAACTATCCGGTGGAACGAGGCACCTATTTTCCGCTCTCGGCGAACGAGGCGCTGCTATGGACACAGGGTAGCGTCCAGGGCGTCCACGTCACCAATCCGAGCAACAACGTCTACAAAGAAGGCGCACTCAAGCCGACGCCATCGCCTGTCCTGGTCCGTCGCTTCAGCGGCGCGGGCGGCTGGCATGAAACCTGCGCCGGAATCATCGGGCTCACGAAAATGGATTGGAACAATAACACGCTCTACAAGAAGCTTCCCGTGACGCTGGTCTACTCCAAGGCGTTCGCTGACATCATCCAGCAGAATCCGGATATGGTGGATAGTGTCTTCGATTTCCGCAATTTCATGTAGCGCCAAGCCCCAAAACAGTAAGCGCTGTTACGGCCCCACCTTCAAATGAATGGTGAAAACGGCGAGTCTGATCTCCTAATTTGAAGATAAGGCTTCCCGCGCGGCGATGAGCCACGGTGCGCGCTTGCCGTGCCGCCAGACGTCGCCGGCGGAGCCTTGAAGCGGAACTCCGAAAAGTCGCGCCACATGGCGTGCATGATCACTGCGAGCTTGCGCGCAACCGCGACACAGGCGCGTTTGTGACCGCGTTTTTTGGCGAGCTTCAGAATCCAGGCCTTGAGGCTGCTGAAGCCACGGAAACGGACGAGCATATTATTCGTCAGCGCGTACAGCGGATGCCAAACCGCGCCATTGCCCGCATTCGAGATGTGGCCCCCAACGTCGATCGACGAACCCGACTGTCGCCGCCTGGCGGTCGGTCCGAGATAGGCGCCGAGGGTCTTCGAGCGCCGAAACCGGCGCGGATCGTCGACCGAGGTCTTGAACCCCAGCGCACTAATGGGGCCGACACCGGGATGCCCGTGAAGCGCGGATACAACTCGTCTTTGCGCACGACCGCGACGACGAGTTTGTGCAGCCGCAGATATTCCTGCCACAACGCCGCGCGCGCCCGCAGCATGCAATCGGCGATCCCCGAGATCAGCGGATCATGCGCCACGAGTTTGCTTACCCGCTCCGCGAACACGCCGCGGCCGACGCTTCCAAGCTTCAATCCAAAGGTCTTGATCGAATGCCGGATTATCGCGCGTCCTGGTGCCGGACGGCGCATCTTCGCTTCGCTTGACCGTCACAGGAAATAACTTGTCCACCGCGGATATCGGCATGCGCCACAGCGTGATCCCGGTAGCCCCGCTTTCGCAGGAGATCCAGTTCTCCTTGAAGCGAAGCGAGTTCACTTTCGGATGAGGTGTCAATCGGCTCGCAAAATTGGGCTCCGACTCATGTGTGGAACGGCCCGATTGGCAAGGCGCTTTGTGAGATTTGAACTCCGCGGGACGGTGCAGTCATGTGTCCGGCCTTTGTGTGCGGGCATTTGACGGTGCGAAGCGCAGCGTAACTGCAGAGGTCCGTGCCAGCTGGGGGTGTCA
>NZ_JAMRYX010000223.1 GCF_024448135.1 Methylocystis suflitae | reverse complement strand
ACACACTCCGCGCTACTCGGTTAGGAGAGGGGCTAATCCTGACCATCCGCCGCATGCGCACGGCAGCGATGAGAAATAACCCGCGCATCTCGCACCCCCCCGAAGCGAGATTGCACCCTGGGCCAAACCGGCTCAAGGGAGCGGGAAACAGCAATAACGCCCCGCCGTTACATTCGCGGTCGGGGCGTTCTTTCGGGCCATTGCGTTACGGGTTCCTGTCACGAAACGCCTCGTCGAGCGAGTTCCTTTGCAGCCTCAATCTGGCGATCAAGGAATGTTTCGGAGTCGCCGACGTCAACGCCGAGCGAATTGGCGACGTGCACAATCTCCTTCTTGGCCGAAGAATCGAGACATCTATTCGACTGCCGAACGACAAGAACGGAAACGAGCGGCATGCCTTTGTCGACACAATAGCCGATGACACCGTCGAGGATTTTCGACATGAGGCCCCGCTGCCCTTGCCCAATAGCTCCATGGCATCCTCGGCAATTTCCTCAGGCGCGTTCTGCCCCTCACCTTCCCCAGCGACAGCAAGCACAGCCCGCATCAGCGCAGTTCCGTCGAGGCTTATCCCGCGATCGGCGGCCATTCGATTGGCGGCCCGGAAGGAAGCAGCAGGAGAAGA
>NZ_JAMRYX010000222.1:32500-49735 GCF_024448135.1 Methylocystis suflitae | reverse complement strand
GACGCTGGTGGGATTACGGCGTGGGCCGTTGCTGGCGGTGGCATCCCTACCGCCAGACCTGGATGTGGGTCTGCGACTAAAGCAGGATCCTTACGCGCGAAGTTGCTGCGCTAGGCCGCGTAGGAACTCGAGACAGGCGGCCAGCTCGGCGATGTCGATAAATTCGTCGGGCTGGTGCGCCTGGTCGATGCGGCCAGGGCCGCAGACGACCGCAGCCACGCCCGCGCGCTGAAACTGACCGGCCTCGGTCGCATAAGGGACGGCGATTGTCGCATTGCGCTTGGCGAGCCGCAGCGCCAGGGTTTCCGCCTCGGAGCCCGGCTGCGGCGCGAGCCCCGGCACCTGATTCTCAATGGTGGTCTCAATGCCGGCGTCGGAAAAGCCGACGAAAATCGTCCGCCTCAGCTCCTCGCAATAGTTTTCCAGCCGGTCGTAAGCGAAATTCGCCGGCGCGCCCGGCAACGCTCGAAACTCCCACTGGAATTCACAGTCCTTGGCGACGATATTGCGCGCCGTTCCGCCGTGAATCACGCCGACGTGAATGGTCGAGAAGGGCGGATCGAAACGCCCGCTTGGATCGCCAGCCGCGCGCAACTCCTCGCCGAGACGTTCCAGCTCGCACACGAGTTTGCAGGCGACATGCACGGCGCTGACGCCGCGATGCAGATTGGCCGAGTGGATCTCGAATCCGCGCACGCGCGTCACATAGGTGGCGACGCTCTTATGCGCGTCGGCGACCTCCATCGACGTCGGTTCGCCGACGATTACGGCTGAGGGGCGCGGCAGGTCGGCCCCGAACCGCGCGATGACGTCGAGAGGGCCGAGACAAGTGGTCTCCTCGTCATAGCTCAAGAGTATGTGGATGGGGCGAGACAGTTGCGCCGCCTTGAATTCCGGGATCATTGCGAGGCAAGCGGCGTCGAACCCCTTCATGTCCACCGCGCCGCGCCCATAGAGTCGCGTCGCGTCACGCCGTAACGTGAATGGGTCGGCGCTCCAGGCTTGCCCGGCGACCGGCACGACGTCTGTGTGGCCGGACAGGAGCACGCCGCCGTCAGCGTCGGGGCCGATCGTGGCGAAGAGGGCGGCCTTATCGCCGGCGGCGTTCGGCGCGCGCACGAAGCGCACCTCCTGTTCGCGCAGGTAAGCTTCGACGAAATCGATCAGCGGCAGATTGGATTTGGAGCTCACCGTGTCGAAAGCGACCAATCGGGAGAGCAGGTCGATCGCGCCTTCCAGGCGGTCCATCTCGCCGGCCTAATTCAGGGTCGGACGCGACAGGGGGCTGTCGAGCGAGAACGCGGGCACCTCGACGTCGAAAGTCTCGCCGGCGTCGGTGATCATCCGATAGCTGCCCTGCATCATCCCTGAAGGCGTGCTCAGCGGACAGCCTGAGGCGTAGCGAAACGTCTCCCCGGGCTCCAGCACCGGCTGTTCGCCGACGACGCCCGGTCCGCGCACTTCCTCGCGGCGCCCGTTGGCGTCGATGACGATCCAGTGACGCGACAAAAGCTGCACTCGAACGCGCCCGAGATTGGCGATTTCGATCGTATACGACCAGAAGTAGCGATCCTGGTCGGGGTCTGAGCGATCCGGCAGAAAGTCGGGAAGCGCCGTGACCTGAATGTCTCTGGTGATGGAGATGTACATGGATGCAAGATTAGAACGGGCGCCAGCAAAGTGAAATGTTTTTGATTGGGCGCCGATCGCCGCGCAAACGATCACAGACTGTGGCCCAATAGACACACCAATTGTATTTCAGACTCATTTCGTCGCGCCGCGACTATCCGCGATGCAGTGAATTGTAAATAGTGGGTTGTCAGTTTTGACCGGAATCAAAATGCGGCTCACGACGCTTCGCACGCTGCTGCTTATCCTGGCCATGGTCGTCCAGACCGTCGCCGGCGGAGCCGGGCTGGCGCGCGCCGCTTCGATCTCTCCCGAAGAGACGCTTGCAGCTCATTGCCAGCAAGTGCGCGCAGGGGAGCCGTCCGCGCCCAACGACCGGCTGGGCCATCGGCACAACTGTCAATCCTGCCTCCTATGCGGCGAACCGCCGCCCGCCTGGATTTCGTTAGCCTCAGACTATGTTGGGGCGCTGGGCGAATATGCGCTGATCGACGCGCCCACCTACGCGGTGCGGCCGCTCTCCGAGCGATCGTCGCGCGCGCATAGCGCACGGGCGCCGCCCTTCTCACGCGTCTGAGGCCGCGGGCGCGCAAGAGCGCGCCGTTCGGATTCTCGATCTGCCGCCCAAGCAGCCTCCACGTCACTGGTCCGCGTGCGCGTTGCATTCAACGCTGCGGCCACCTCCCGTTATGCCGACTGTCATCGGCGCCCAAGGAACATCGTCATGATCCGTCGCTCTCGCCTCCTTGGAGGAGCCTCGTTCGCCGTCATCAGCTTACTCGCCTCGTCGGCCGCGGAGGCGCAGCAGGCGCTTCCCACGATCAGCGTCGGCGGCGTCCGCAGTCCCGTTCGGCCGGGTCCCGTTGGACGACCGGTTGGCGGACCGGCGCGCGTCACCACAGCCGCGCCGAACCCTGCCCAACCGGCACCGCCGGGATTCAGCCCGCGCAAATTGGCGCTGCCCGTCTATCGTGATCCGACAGGACAGACGTTCACGACAATCCAGGGCAAGGATTTCGAGAATATGCCGCTGCTCTCCGTTCGGGAGATGCTGCAATACAGTCCCGGCGTTTCTTTCAAGCAAGGGAACGGGCCGCGTGACATCGTCATCTCGATTCGCGGCTCTTCGGCGCGCAATGGCTTCGGCGTCCGCAACATCGTGATGCTCGAAGACGGTTTTTCCGTCACGCAGCCCGATGGTCTGTCGCGCACCGATCTGACCGATCCGCACGCCTATGCGGGCGTGGATGTCTATCGCGGCCCCTCGTCGGCCTTGTTCGGCAACTTCGCCAATGGCGGCGCGATCAACTTTCGCACGCGAACCGGCGCGGAGATCGACGGCGTGCAGGTCGGCAGCGAGTTCGGATCATTCGGATATCTCAATAATTTCACGGCCATCGGTAAGCATACCGGCAATGTCGACATCGCCATATTCGCCAGTGACGTGCGCGGCGACGGTTGGACGCTTCACAATCGCTATGACACACAAACAATCAACGCGACCGCACGATGGCAGGTGACGCCAAACGACCTTCTGACTTTCAAGTTTATCCACAACCAGCTCTATAGCGATCTGTCGTCGCGTCTGTCGCTGAACCAGTATTATCTCAACCCCTACCAGGGCGGCTGTTATGCGCTGACGCAGCTCGGCGCTACAAATCCTCTCGGCTATCTCAATCGGTCGTTATGCGCGAGCGCGAACGTGTCGCTCGTTGGCCTAAATCCCTCTGGCGCTTCGAGCTACCAGACAACGGCTTTCTTAGCCGGCTTCAACCGCAACGATCGCCGCGACGTGCTCGGCCTGCGCTGGGAGCATAATTTCGACAACAACACGGTTTGGCGCACGCAAGCCATTTATGACGACAAGAACATCATTCAGCCGACCGGCAGCACCGCCAGCTTACAGGACGAGCCAGCAGTAAACGCCAGCACGGACATTACGCAGTTCGGTTCGCTCGCCGGCTTCGAGGCGAGACATTTCGCCGGCCTCTATTTCAACCGGACGCGCTACACCAGCTACACCAACAATACGTTGCCGTTCGGGACCGGCGCGACCGGCGCACTCCAGGCGAAGCAGAACGCCATGATGCAGAATCTCGGCGCTCGGGGCAGAGAGGAGGTTGCGCTTTCGCGAGACGTGACTCTGGTCCTTGGCCTTGCCTCCGAGATGACCAAGATTGCTGCGGTGCAAGATCAATTCACTTATGTGAACGCCCTCGCCAATCCAAGATTCGCGCAGATCGCCACATTCCAGAGCGTCACCGCCAACAAGACCTACTGGAACTTCGGACCGGAAGCGTCGATTACCTGGCGCATCGTGCCGGAGCTGCTGACGCATTTTCGCGCCTCGAGCGGCTACGGCACGCCCAATCCGGGTCAGCTGTTCGTCAACCAGCAAGGTCGGCCGGGCGCAAACACCGATCTGAAAACGCAGCGCAATACCGGCATCGACATCGGATTCGACTGGAAGCCGAATGAAACGCTGCTCTTCAGCCTCACGGGCTTTCACGAATGGTACCAGAACGAGCAGATTGCGCAGAGTCCTGGCGCCGGCTTGCTCAACTATACGTTCAACGCGCCGGGCTCAGCGCATCGCGGCATCGAAACGCTCGCGGATTGGCGGCCGATCGACGGCTGGAAGGTACTCGCGAATTACTCCTATAACAATCAAATCTTCACCGACTTCAACGAGCAACTGGCCGCTGGCGGCGTGACGGCCTACTTTAACCGTGCAGGCTACAAAATACCCAACGTGCCTGCGCATAATGCGACGGCGCGTCTGGGCTATGACCAGCCCTTCGGAGACTACAAAGGGTTAGGCGCGTTCGTCGAATATGTCTATCAAAGCTCCTATTACCTCGATAACGCCAATATCTTGACGATCCCGAGCTATGGGCTCGTCAACGCCAATATCCACTTCGATAGAGATCTGGGATTTTGGCCGGTCAAGAATTTCGCGATCTATTTCGAGGTGCGAAACATCTTCGACAGAACTTGGGTGGCGTCGGCCAATAACATCACGAACTCGGTCGCGTTGGTGAATGGCGTTGTCGTTCAGAACGGCTATCCGCAGCTCGCGCAAAGTGGAACCGGGTCGATCTACGCCGGCAATCCGCGCCTGTTCCAAGGGGGCGTGAAGTTCAAATTCTAATCGGGTGGGGGTGGAGATCCCGCTGAGACGCTTTGCCGCGGCGAGGCGCTCGTCCCAAGATTAACTTGTCGTGGCCTTCGCTTTTTGCTTACATCAAAGCGCGCATGTGAATTCCGCATGCGCGCCGATTCCAAGGCTTGAGACTTTATGCGTCGTAACTGGCTGACAGTTCTGCTGTTCGCGCTCGCGCTGACCGTTCAGGCCTTCGCGCCTGCGGCGGCGCGGGTCGCGTCGCGGCTGGGCGCCGGCGACGCCGTCAGCGAATTTTGCTTTACCGACGTCGCCTCGAGCGACCGATCGCAGGCGCCGGGCCACGCAAAGGGCCACCACGACGTCTGTCTGTTTTGTCAAAACCATTGCGATGGCGTTGCGCCGCTGGCCGCGCGCGTCATTCATCTCGGCAAGGCGCCCGTCCAATGGACAGCGCTTGATTGGACGGTGGCGGACTGCGCCCTGCCGACCCGCCTGCAAGATTTTTCCCGACAGGCGCGAGCGCCTCCCGCCAACTCCTGATCCTTCGCACGCTGCCGCGCCGCTTTGCGCTCTCGCCCGGACTCCGGGCGCGCGCAACATCGGGCGCAGCTTAAGGACAACGCCGCGTCAAAGCGGCGGATCGGGAGTGAGCCCATGTTTCGTAAACGTAGCCCGAGCGGCCGGGAAAGCGTCGTCGCCGGCGCGACGCTCGAATCTCTAATCGAGCGGGAACGCGCGCAGGGACACGCGCCCGGCATGGCGGCGCTCGCCGCCATCGTGCCGACGCCTCTGTGGCGTGGAAATGACCAGCGCGTCATTCGCCTCATCGACCTCGAACGCCGCGCGAGATTCTCGCGGCCTTTGACCGACGCGACCTGAACCGATGTCTCCGTCGGCGTTCAGACTCGCTTCGCTGCGTCGCGCGCGTGCGCGGCTTGGTGCGATGCTGCTGTTCTCGGCGGCGTCGCTCTTTGCCGTCGCGCCGCTCGCGCGCGGCGTCGCCGAGTCTGGCGTCGGGGGGCGTCTCGTCGCTCAACTCTTTATCTGTTTCGCGCCGGGGGCCTCCCAACCCGGCGCGCTTGCGGGGCGGCTGGGCCCCAAAGACGATCGCTCCGCCTGTATCCTCTGTCAGGCGTTTTGCAGCGGTCTCGCGCCTCTTGAGGCGCGGCCCGGCCCGATCGGCGCGACGCCCGTCCCGAGCTTCAAGCTCGCGCGGACGGTGGCGGACTGCGTCGCGCCGACGCCCCGTCCCAGCCCAGCGCATCGCCCGCGCGCGCCGCCGGAGGCCTAGCGCTGCGTCGCGAATGGCCTGCGTCGGCGTCGACTCTCCTCTCACGTCGCCGCCGCGGGCCGCCGCTTGAATTGTCCGAATTTTCCCGAGGGCATGCTGATGAACGAATTGATCACGGGCGTCGTGCTTGAGACGCTTTGCGCCATACTTGCCGTGTCCTACTTCGTCGCCGAATGCGCGATGCAGGAGGCGAGAATTCCCGCCCGTCGCAAGAGGCGGCCTGGCGCGCAGCCGTAAGGCTCAGGCGCGTGCGGCGGCCCACAACCCGCGCGCGAGATCGTCGATGAGGTCGTCGGCGTCTTCGAGGCCAATCGAAAGACGCAGCAGCCCGTCGCCGATGCCGAGCGACGCGCGCGCTTCCGGCGTCAGCCGCTGATGGGTCGTCGTCGCCGGATGGGTAATGAGGCTCTTGGCGTCGCCGAGATTGTTCGAAATTTTGATCACTTCCAGCGCATTGGCGAGGCGGAAGGCGGCCGCCTTGCCGCCCGTCATGTTGAAGCTCACCAGCGTGCCGCCGCCCGACATCTGACGGCGCGCGAGATCGGCCTGCGGGTGATCGGCGCGGAACGGGTAAAGCACCCGGCCGACGGCCTTCTCTGTCGCCAGAAAGTCGGCGATTTTGGCCGCGCTCGCGGTCTGCTGCGCGACGCGCAGCGGCAATGTCTCCAGACCCTTCAGCATCACCCAGGCGTTGAACGGCGACATGGCCGGCCCGGTCTGGCGCAGAAAATTATGCACGCTCTCTTCGATCAGCGCCTGCGAGGCCAAAATCACGCCGCCGAGACATCGGCCTTGCCCGTCGATGTGCTTGGTCGCGGAATAGACGACGACGTCGGCGCCGAAGTCGAAGGGCTTTTGCAGGAGCGGCGTCGCGAAGACATTGTCGACCACGAGCTTCGCGCCGGCCTCATGCGCAATGTCGGCGATCGCCTTGAGGTCATAGACTTCCAGCCCGGGATTGGTCGGGCTTTCCAGGAAGAAGAGCTTCGTCTCAGGACGGACGGCCGCCTTCCATTGTTCGAGGTCGGCGCCGTCGACGAGCGTCGAAGCGATTCCCAATCGCGGCAGCAAATCCTCGACGACATAGAGGCAGGAGCCGAACAGTGCGCGCGCCGAAACCACGTGGTCGCCCGCTTTGAGCTGGGCGAGCAGGCTCGCGGTCACCGCCGCCATGCCGCTCGCCGTTGCGCGGGCCGCTTCCGCGCCCTCCAGAAGGCACATGCGCTGCTCGAACATCGCCACGGTCGGGTTCGAAAAGCGCGAATAGATGAAGCCCGGCTCGTCGCCTTTGAAGCGCGCCTCGGCCGCCTCCATCGTCGGATAGGCGAAGCTCTGCGTGAGGTAGAGCGCCTCCGACAATTCTCCGAAGGAAGAGCGCTGCGTCCCGCCATGCACGAGCTGCGTCGCGGGTTTGAGCGGCCTGCGGGGCGGGGCGTCGGCGGACATTGGTTCTCCCTCGGCGCGAAGGCGCGCCATTCGCTTGATGCGCGCCGAACGGCGCTGCTACGCAAAAAGCGGGGCTTCCTTAGGGAGACCCGGCCTTTTAGCGCGTTGTTTTTCGTGGCGGCAAGCCGGCCGGCTCAAATAACCACGTGCGCTTATAGAGGCCAGAGGGACCTCAGCTGTCAACAGCCTCGGCTTGAAAGGCGGCGCGATTTGGCGCTTATGCCAGCGCAAAGGAAAGGCGACGGGGCGTAGACGAATGGGCGGCGTGCTTTCCAGCCGGCAGATTCAGGCGATGGCCGAGGCCGGTCAGATCCGCCTCGCCGCGCCCTTGGCGCATGGTCAGATTCAACCCGCCAGTCTCGATCTGCGGCTCGGCCCCAAGGCCTATCGCGTGCGCGCCAGTTTTCTGCCGGGAAAGCGGCGCGGCGTCGACGAACTCCTCTCCGCGCTGAAATATGACGAGATGTCGCTTGAAGGCGACGGCGCCGTGCTGGAGCGCGGGTGCTTCTATGTCGTGCCGCTTCTCGAAAGCCTGGCGCTCGGCGACGCTGTCATCGGCGCCGCCAATCCGAAAAGCTCGACGGGGCGCCTCGATATTTTCACGCGGCTGATTACGGATCGCGGCGACCGCTTCGATGAGGTCGCGCCCGGTTATCACGGTCCGCTCTACGCCGAAGTGTCGCCGCGCAGCTTTTCGGTGCGCGTCCGCACGGGCACGCGATTGAACCAACTGCGTTTTCGCGCGCATGCACAGAGCGAATCGCAGGGCGCGACGCTCGGCGACGCTGCGCTCGCCGAACTGCATCGAACATCGCCGCTCGTCGACGGGCCGCTCAACTTGCGCGACGGCGTCGTGCTGCGCGTCGCGCTCGACGCGGACGCGTTCGGAGGAATTATCGGCTATCGCGCGCAGAAGCACACCGACGTGATCGACGTCGATCGGATCGGCGCCTATCGCATCGACGATTACTGGGACCGTCTGCCATCGCGCGACGGCCGGCTCATTCTCGATCCTGGCGATTTCTACATTCTCGCCTCGCACGAGCGCTTGGCGATTCCGCCCGATCTCGCCGCCGAAATGGCGCCGATGGACGCGGCGATCGGCGAGTTCCGGGTGCATTACGCCGGCTTCTTTGATCCCGGCTTTGGCGCCGGCCCCGACGGCCGGCCGGGGGCCCGCGCCGTCCTAGAAGTGCGCTCGCGCGAAGTGCCCTTCATTTTGGAGGACGGCCAGTACATCGGCCGCCTCGTTTACGAACGCATGGCCGAAACCCCAAAGGCGCTTTACGGCCAAAGCGGCGTATCGAATTATCAAGGGCAGGGGCTCAAACTCTCGAAACATTTCATGGCGGAGTGATCTCATGCGCAAGGCGCTTACTGGCGGCGCGCTCTTTGCGTTCTTGCTCGCGACTTCCGTCGCTGCGGAAGAACTCGGCGCGTCGAGCGCGAAATTCTGGTCGGTTCCGCAAGTCGACGCGCTGCCTTACGACGCGCATAGCCGGATGATCCGCCAGGGGCGCGATCTCATCACCGCGACATATTCCCATATCGGGCCGGACATGCCGGACCGCGCGCAGCGCTATGCCGGCAACAATCTCGCCTGTGGCAATTGCCATCTCGACGCCGGCGTGAAGAAATTCGGTCTGCCGATTTTCGGACTGGCCGAGGATTTCCCCGCCTATAGCGCCCGCGCGGGCGCGCAGATCACGCTTCAAGACCGCATCAATTCCTGCATGACGCGCAGCATGAACGGACGCTCTTTGCCGGTTTCATCCGCGCCGATGCGCGCCATCGTCGCCTATATCCAGTTTCTCTCGACCGGCGTGCGCAAGGGAGAAAAGCTCTCCGGCCTCGGCGCGGGGGAGACCGTGCCGGAGCTCGAGCGCGCCGCCGATCCGGCGCGCGGGCGCGACATCTATCAGGCGCGCTGCCTCAGCTGCCACAACGTCGACGGCGCCGGCGTGCAGAACAGCCTGCCGGGGCATGGCGCGGGCTACGCCTTTCCGCCGCTCTGGGGCTCCGACAGTTTCAACGACGGCGCCGGCATGGCGCGGCTGATCGCGGCGGCGACTTTCATTCATTCCAACATGCCGGACGGCGTCGATTATCTGCATCCGCGGCTTTCCCCAGAAGAGGCCTGGGACGTCGCGGCGCTGATGATCTCAAAGCCGAGGCCCCATCGCGCGGGGCTGGAAAAGGATTTTCCCGACCTTCTGCAAAAGCCGATTGACGCGCCTTACGGCCCCTATGCCGACGGCTTCTCCGAGGAGCAGCACAAATACGGGCCTTATGGGCCGATCCGCGCGAAGTTGAAGGAGATCGAGAAGCAGAAGGCGGAGGTGCGGAATCCGAACGTGAAGTAGCGCCAGTAGGATGGCCCGCTTCCCTCACCCTCACCCTCACCCTCATGCTGAGGAGGCAATCGATCTCGGATGTTTCCGAGATCGCAACCTAAACGCCCAAGTCGCGCAAGCGCGACTTGGGGAGGAGCCGTCTCGAAGCACGAGGGTGAGGTAAAATTTGCGCCAGAAGGGCTTTCCTCGTCCTTCGAGACGCGCATCGATCTCGGGCCTGCCCGAGATCGACATTAAATTCGCAAGTCGATCTCGGGCCTGCCCGAGATCGACATTAAATTCGCAAGTCGGGCAAACCCGACTTGCGGCCGCTCCTCAGGATGGGGAAGCCCTTCTGGCCTCCAGCCCGCACTGAAGCCGCGCCGTTGAAACGGGCGGCCTCCCGCGTTACACAAGGAGGGCGCGGGCGTAGTTCAGAGGTAGAACGTCAGCTTCCCAAGCTGAATGTCGTGGGTTCGATTCCCATCGCCCGCTCCAATCTCCAGCCAACCACGCAAAAATCCGCCCGCAGAGGCTGGCCGCCGCTGTTGAGCATCGTCGCCAAAAGTGCGAAGCGGATGGCGATTGAATCGCGCTCGACCGAAAGCGACTATGCCGCACGCCGCCCATGCTCACGCTCCCGCCGCGCCGCTCAGCGCCCATAGATCCGGGCCGCTTTCGGGCCGCGTGCGCCCGCCCGGCGACAAGTCGGTTTCGCATCGCGCGCTGATCTTCGGCCTGCTCGCCATCGGCGAGACGAAGATCGAAGGGCTTCTCGAAGGCGAGGACGTGCTGCGCACCGCGCAGGCCTGCCGCCAGCTCGGCGCGAAGATCCTGCGCCATGCGGACGGGCGCTGGAGCGTCTGGGGCGCCGGGCTCGGCTCGCTTCTGCAGCCCACCGAGACGCTTGATTTCGGCAATGCCGGCACCGGCTCGCGGCTGATGATGGGCGTCGTCGCCGGCCATCCGATCCTCGCGCGCTTCGACGGCGATGCCTCGCTGCGTAAACGCCCGATGAAGCGCATTCTCGATCCCTTAGCGCTGCAGGGCGCCCAGGTTCTGGAACAGGCCGAGGGCGGTCGCCTGCCGCTGGTGCTGCAAGGATCGAGCGAGCCCTTGCCGGTCGAATATAAGACGCCCGTCGCTTCGGCGCAGATCAAATCCGCGGTGCTGCTCTGCGGGCTGAATTCGCCCGGCCAGACGACGGTGATCGAGGCCGAGGCGTCACGCGATCACACCGAGAAAATGCTCGCGCATTTCGGCGCGACGGTCCTGAGCGAGCCTTACGGCCCGCATGGCCGCAAGATTACTCTCGATGGGCGCCCGGAAATGATCGCGCGCGACGTGCGGGTTCCCGCGGATCCGTCATCCGCCGCCTTTCCGCTCGTCGCCGCGCTGATCGTCGAGGGCTCGGATATTGTCATCGAAGGCGTAATGACCAATCCGCTGCGCAGCGGTCTGTTGACGACGCTGCAGGAAATGGGCGCTGACATTACGTTGGAGAACAGGCGCGAGGAGGGCGGCGAAGAGGTCGCCGACATTCGCGCGCACTTCTCGCATCTTGCCGGCGTCGACGTGCCGGCGGCGCGGGCGCCGTCAATGATCGACGAATATCCGATCCTCGCCGTCGCGGCGTCTTTCGCCAAGGGCGAGACTCGCATGCGAGGGCTCTCCGAATTGCGGGTGAAGGAATCGGATCGTCTCGAGGCGGTCGCCGCCGGGCTCAAAGCCAATGGCGTCGATTGCGAGATCATCGATGACGATCTTGTCGTGCGCGGCGGCAGGGTCGCCGGCGGCGGCATGGTCGAGACGCATCTCGATCATCGCATCGCCATGAGCTTTCTGGTCATGGGTCTCGCCGCCGAGAAGAAAGTCACGGTCGACGACGAGACGATGATCGCGACGAGCTTTCCAGCGTTTCGCCCGCTGATGGAGCGACTCGGAGCGCGCTTCTCGTGAGCTTCGTCATCGCCATCGACGGCCCCGCGGCGTCGGGGAAAGGCACGCTAGCGCGACGCCTTGCGGCGCACTACGGCCTGCCGCATCTCGACACGGGGCTGCTCTATCGCGCGACGGCCTGCGCGCTGCTCGAAGAAGGCTTGCCGCTCGACGATATCGAAGCGGCGGTCGCGGCCGCGCGCAGCCTATCGCTCACCGATTTCGACGAAAAGCGGCTGCGCGCCCGCGACATGGGCGAGGCGGCGTCCGTCGTCGCCGCCATGCCGGCGGTGCGCGCGGCGCTCGTCGACATGCAGCGGGGCTTTTCGGCGCGGCCGGAAGGCGCCGTCCTCGACGGTCGCGACATCGGCACGGTGATCTGCCCCGACGCGAAGGTGAAGATTTTCGTCACCGCAGCGCCGGAGACGCGCGCCACCCGCCGCGCCCTGGAGCTTGCGCGCGCCGGCGAAGACGCCGACTACGCCGCGATCCTAGACGACGTGAAAAAGCGCGACGCCCGCGACAGCGCCCGTAGCACCGCGCCCTTAAAGGCGGCCGCCGACGCGGTGACGCTCGACACGACCGACCTCGACATCGAGGAGGCTTTCGCGGCAGCGCTTGCGATCGCCGAGGCGCGGCGCTGAAAGCTCTCTCACGTTCGAATGTTTGCTTCTTGCAGCAGCCGACCGTTCCGTCACGCCTGGGACTCTTCGAGTTCGAGCGGCGCGCGCCAAATTTTTGGCTGCGCCGCCAGCAGCGCGACAATCTGGGATTGCCTGTTCGCGCCGGTTTTTGCCAACACCGAGCTCACCTGGCTCCGGACGGTGCTCAACTTCACCTTGTGACGTTCCGCGATCTGATCGAGCGTCAGTCCCTCGGCGAGACCTCCCGCGACGCGCGCCTCGGTCGGCGTCAGATCGAAGAGGCTTTGCACCAGCGCCGCGTCCAACGCCGCTGGCCGCGTAAAATGCGTGATCGTCAGCACGCCCAATCCGCCGCCAAAAAGATCGCGCGCATTGCCGGTGACGGGGATCAGATGCATCACCACCGGTCGCTCGCCAGTTCCCCTTGAGGGGAAGGACCGCACCGAGGCTGCGGCAGGATTGCCGAGATCGGCGATGGCGCCCCGCAACAATTTGTCGGCGGCGGGCTCAATCAGCGCGATGCGGTCCCGCGGCAGCCAAACGTGATGCGACGAGAGGTCTTCGATCAGCTCATTGGCCGCAAGCACGCGACCTTCGACATCCAGTATCGCCGCCGGAATGCCAAGGGTCGCGAGCGCCTCGGTCGCCGATCGCAATCTCTCAAGTCGCCAACGGGCTGCGAGCAGACCGGCGCGGGCGAGATGCGGGCGCAGCGCGTCGAGGCGGTCCAGCTCCGCGCGACCGAAAGGCGATTCTCCCTTTCGCCGCTTGACCTGAAACATCACGAGATCGCCATTCAGCATAGGCACCGCGGTCGCCGAGCAATGATGAATGCCGTTGGGCGCGCACCATTCCTTGATGACGGGCTCCTCCGCATATTCCTCTTCGCTAAAGCCTTCCTGATCGGCGACGAAGCCGGCGCGATTGAAGGCGAGAAGCCGGCCCAGAACCTGGCTTCGCTGAAGGCCGCCGCTGCTGAAGAACGCGTCCGCTCCTTTTTCGAGAGCGCCCGAGCAGCGCCATCCGAGCCATGCGTCGGCCCGACGGGCGATGAGGGCGCCGCCGGCGGCGTTCACACCCTTGCCGATGTCATGCATGATACGCGGCCAGCAATCAGGGTCGGCGGCGGCTTCGTAGATGTCGTCGACGAGCGATTCGAAATCTGGCATGCCTAAATCCAATAGTTTAAAGACCTTAAGCGCATCATTTTGAAGCAAGCCTCGGCGCTCGTCCACTGGCGCCGGAATGCACCAGTCGATCCGCCGGCGCGTAAGACGCCGCCCGCCAAGTAGGCTGCCAAGCAGGCTAATGACGTCCAAGGAAGAACGCGTTTTCCGCTTTGCGCCGTCGCCGAACGGCTATCTGCATCTCGGCCACGCCTATTCGGCGCTTTTGAACTTCGATCTGGCGCGCCAGTGCGGCGGGCGCTTGCTGTTGCGTATCGAGGACATCGATACGCGCCGCGCGCGACCTGAGTTCGAGGCGGCGATCTATGAAGATCTCGCCTGGCTCGGGCTCGATTGGGAGCGGCCCGTGCGCCGTCAGTCCGAGCATTTCGGCGACTATGCCCGCGCGCTCGATCGCCTGGACGCGATGGGCCTCATTTATGCCTGCGACTGCAAGCGCTCCGACATCGCGCAGATGGCGGCTGGCAAGCGGGACTGGCCGCGCGACCCAGACGGCTCGCCGCTCTATCCGGGGACGTGTCGCAGCAAACCGCGCCGTACGGCGCGTGAGGTCCTCGCCGAAGGCGGCCTCGCGCTGCGGCTCGACATGCGCAGGGCGTCGACGCTTGCGGGGCAGGGGCTGACATGGCGGGAGTTCGGCGCCGATTCGCCTTCATTGCGCCGAGGCGCAGCCGACGACCCGCAGGGAACGACGATCGCCGCCGATCCGGCGGAATGGGGCGACGTCGTCCTCGTGCGCAAGGATACGCCGGCGAGCTATCATATCGCCGTCGTCGTTGACGACGCGCTGCAGGGCGTGACGGACGTCGTGCGCGGCAAGGATCTCTTTGAGGCGACGAGCCTGCATCGCCTGCTGCAACGGCTTCTCGATCTGCCGGCGCCGGATTATCGGCATCACGGCCTCGTTCTGGACGAGAATGGCGAGAAGCTTGCAAAGAGCGTCGCCTCGACAGCATTGCGCGCGCTGCGCGCGGAAGGCTGGACGCCAGCCGACGTGCGCCGGCGCGTGGGTCTATAGAACTGAAATTCCGATGCGCGCTGCGGCGATGTGTCGACGAGAATCACTTCGGGGTCGATCGTCGTCATGCCAATGCCGATGCCAGCTTCTCCCTGTGTGTCGGCGCACGAACATTTTCTCGGGCTCCGGGTAGCTTTCGATCATTGAGTTCGAAAGCGGCAAGGGAGAGCGAAATGTTCGAGACGATCCAAAGCCTGATCGATCAGGAAGCCAAGATCTGCATCCCGGCGGGCCATCTGACGCCGCGCGCCAATCTCTATGAATTGGGAATGACGCCTTATACGGCGATCCGCCTGCTGCTCGCGATCGAGCGCGAGTTTCGCGTCGAATTCCCGCGCGACTCGCTCAATCGCCGGACGATGGCGACGATAGAGAATATCGTCCGGGGCGTTCGCGCCGCCCAGTTTGCTCCCGCCTACGAATGGCGCCAGGCAGCCTAAGAGAGGTCTTGTCGGGCCAGCCCGGAGGCCGCAACGGAGATCGAAGCTTACCGGCCCTGACGAGTCGCCACTTTCGCGTTGTTGTTGGGAGCCTTCGCCATCAGCGAATCAATGCGGTCGCGCTCTTTCCTGAATTCTGCGAGAAGCCGGCCCTCGATCTCTCGCGTGCGCGCCAGCTTGACGCGCATCGGATCGACGAAATGGCCATTGACCATCACCTCGTAGTGAAGGTGCGGTCCGGTCGACAATCCGGTCGAGCCAAGGAAGCCGATCACCTGGCCCTGCTTGACCCGTGTGCCTTCCTTCACGCTGCGCGCAAAGCCTGACATGTGATTGTAGGTCGTGATGTAGCCGTTGGCGTGCTGGATCTCGACGCGCCGCCCATAACCCGAATCCCACTGCGCCTTGATGACCGTGCCGTTGCCGGCGGCGAGAATCGGCGTGCCGATCGGCGCCGCCCAGTCGACGCCCGTGTGCATCTTGTAATAGCCGAGGATCGGATGGCGGCGCATGCCGAAGCCGGAGTGCGTTTCGCCGATGGCGATCGGCTTACGCACGAGGAATTTGCGGCTCGAGCGGCCGTTCTCGTCGTAGTAGTCGAGCAGCCCATCGTCGGGGGTGAAAAAGCGGTAATAGCGATAGGTTTCGTTACGGGTCGTCAGCGACGCATAGAGCAGCGCATCGCGACCCACGCTCCCGCCGTCCTCCGCTTCGTCATAGAAGACGTCGAACGTATCGCCGCCGGAAACGCCGCGCTGCAGATCGGCGTCATTTGCGAAAACCCGCACGAGCTCATTGATGATCGGCCGCGGAATCTGCTGCTTGAGCGCGGTTTCGTACAGCGAATCGTAAAGGCGCATCGCGCCTTCATCGTCCTCGACCTCATTGCGCGACTTCGACCGGTCATTGTTGGCGAGCGACGTGGGCGCCGTCGGCGTCTGCATGAATGCGCCCCTGTCGGTCGCCGCGACGATCGATTCGATCGTTTCATCGTTGTAAACCGACATGCGGGCGAGCTGCATGTTCTTGCCCGAGCCGTCGAAGTCGGCGAAGAGCAGCTTGACGCGCTGGCCTTCGCGCACCGGTTCGCCGCGCTTGTTCTTGAAGGCGGCGGCCACAGCGTCGGCGCGCGCCCTGGGCACGCCGACGCTATCCAGAACGTCGGCGAGCGTCTGTCCTCGCTTCACGACGACAAGCTTCTCTTCCATCTGCGTCGGCTGCGGCGTATCGCGCGGCGCGATGGTGACGTTTTCCGCCACCATGCGCACTTCGATTCCGGAGAAGGGCGTGAGCGATCCGCCTGGCGTCGCATAAGCGAGCGCGAGAGGATCGATCGCCGCTCGGCTCGTGCGCGTGAGCAGCATCTGGCCGGGCAGGGGCAGCGCCGCCGATTGCGTTCCGGCGGCGAGGCTGGATTTGACCTGCTCGATCACCTGCGCCTGCGCTTCGTCGAGCGTCAATTGGGCGCTCTGAGCCGTCATTGTCACGGCGGCGAGGTCCCGGGTCTCGAACGAGACTTCCGCCAGATCCGGGGCGAGATCGGCGTCCGCGGCGTTTTCGGGCGCGCGGGCGTCGGTCATGAGCTTGAGCGGATTATAGGGAGGCACTTCCCCTGCAAAGCTCGAGGGCGCGAGCGCCAGAGTCGCGGCGACCCGCGTGAAGGCGCGGTTGCGCACGACCTCCTTGTCGCCGGCGCGCGAGGTGGTCGCGGCGCGAAAGGTCTGCTTGGCCGCGACCACGTCGACCGCGCGCATCAGCCGGTCGCCCTTCTTGGGATTGACGCTCTGCTGCTCGTCCGCGTCGGCGCCGCGCGCGGTCTGAGCGCGGGTCGGCGCTTCGGCGAAGCGCGTCTGTTGGTCAAGCGCCGTATAGGCGGCCGCGCTGATCAGCAGCGCGCCCGACAGCCCCGTCAGCACCGTGCCAGAGAGCCAGCGCGTGGAGACGCGTCGTCTGTCGTCCGGCGTGTGGCGACGGCCATCAACCTCGATCGCGGGTTCGTCGCCCAACCAGTCTGCGCCGCCTTGCGCCGTAGGGACAAGGCGGCCGGTCATCTGCAATGCCATTCAACCTAACCGTTGCGTTTCAGTTATGGATTCGGGGAGAGCCGTAGGGATCGGCTTCTCCCACGCACGTCGTCGACGCCTGCGCCGACCGGCATTTTCTCCAGCGCCTTTAACTTTCGACG
>NZ_JAMRYX010000222.1:0-30000 GCF_024448135.1 Methylocystis suflitae | reverse complement strand
TGTGTTGCTGTCTGTCATCGTAAAGAGGAAATATATCCGATCGCCGTTCGGGCTTAACCGCCTGAAGCCGGCGAGCAACCAGTGTGGGCACAGCTTGACCGCCGTGTTCTCGGATATGTTCGAAGCAAAAAGGTCTTTCTATCGACGACATTGTTTGCGCATAAGCTTATCCGAAAGGTCTAACAATTTTTCGGGCTCATGCGAAAGCAAGCCGCTGCCGAGCGGTGGGCGTCGATAATGAGAGCGATCAAGTGTCTTAAGGGTATTCGGTGGATGCCTTGGCGCTGAGAGGCGATGAAGGACGTGGTACGCTGCGATAAGCCGTGGGGAGGTGCGAACAACCTTTGATCCGCGGATTTCCGAATGGGGAAACCCACCTTCGATCTCTGCAACTCCGAGTTTCGAACTCGGATCGTCCGAAAGGACATTCGAGGCGCGAGCCTCGGATTTGTAGAGATCAAATGAAGGTATTTATGTCTGAATTCATAGGACATAAAAGCAAACCCGGGGAACTGAAACATCTAAGTACCCGGAGGAAAGGACATCAACGAGACTCCGTTAGTAGTGGCGAGCGAACGCGGACCAGGCCAATGCTTCCGTTTCTCTAACCTGAACCGATTGGAAAGTCGGGCCATAGTGGGTGATAGCCCCGTAAGGATTTCGAGAGACGGAAGATTCGAGTAGGGCGGGACACGTGAAATCCTGTCTGAACATGGGGAGACCACTCTCCAAGCCTAAGTACTCCTCAGCGACCGATAGCGAACTAGTACCGTGAGGGAAAGGTGAAAAGCACCCCGACGAGGGGAGTGAAACAGTTCCTGAAACCGGATACCTACAAACAGTCGGAGCCCGCAAGGGTGACGGCGTACCTTTTGTATAATGGGTCAGCGACTTAAAGTAACGAGCAAGCTTAAGCCGATAGGCGTAGGCGCAGCGAAAGCGAGTCTGAATAGGGCGTTCAGTTCGTTGCTTTAGACCCGAATCCGAGTGATCTAGCCATGAGCAGGTTGAAGGTGCGGTAACACGCACTGGAGGACCGAACCGGTGTCTGTTGAAATAGACTCGGATGACTTGTGGTTAGGGGTGAAAGGCCAACCAAACTCGGGAATAGCTGGTTCTCCGCGAAAGCTATTTAGGTAGCGCCTCGCATGTATTCTCCAGGGGGTAGAGCACTGGATGGGCTAGGGGGTCCCACAGACTTACCAAACCCAACCAAACTCCGAATACCTGGAAGAACTATGCGGGAGACACACAGTGGGTGCTAACGTCCATTGTGGAGAGGGAAACAACCCAGACCAACAGCTAAGGCCCCTAATTCGTGGCTAAGTGGGAAAGGATGTAAGAATCCCAAAACAACCAGGAGGTTGGCTTAGAAGCAGCCATCCTTTAAAGAAAGCGTAACAGCTCACTGGTCTAAATAAGGGTTCTCGCGCCGAAGATGTAACGGGGCTCAAGCCACGAGCCGAAGCTTTGGGTTTGCCCGCAAGGGCAAGCGGTAGCGGAGCGTTCCGTAATCCGTCGAAGGGATAGCCGTGAGGCGTCCTGGAGGTATCGGAAGTGCGAATGCTGACATGAGTAACGACAAACACTGTGAAAGACAGTGTCGCCGAAAGTCCAAGGGTTCCTGCGTAAAGTTAATCTTCGCAGGGTTAGCCGGCCCCTAAGGCGAGGCCGAAAGGCGTAGTCGATGGGAACCACGTTAATATTCGTGGGCCAGCAGGTGGTGACGCGTTGCGGAAGCTGTTCGAGATTACTGGATTTCTCGGGCAGCCTAGCGGCGCCAGGAAATAGCCCCTGCATGAGACCGTACCCGAAACCGACACAGGTGGACAGGTAGAGTATACCAAGGCGCTTGAGAGAATGACGTTGAAGGAACTCGGCAATCTACCTCCGTAACTTCGGGATAAGGAGGCCTTCCGTTCGCGCAAGCGGGCGGGAGGGGCACAGACCAGGGGGTGGCAACTGTTTAACAAAAACACAGGGCTCTGCGAAATCGCAAGATGACGTATAGGGTCTGACGCCTGCCCGGTGCCGGAAGGTTAAGAGGAGGAGTGCAAGCTCTGAATTGAAGCCCCGGTAAACGGCGGCCGTAAATATAACGGTCCTAAGGTAGCGAAATTCCTTGTCGGGTAAGTTCCGACCTGCACGAATGGCGTAATGACTTCCCCGCTGTCTCCAACGTCAGCTCAGTGAAATTGAATTCCCCGTGAAGATGCGGGGTTCCTGCGGTCAGACGGAAAGACCCCGTGCACCTTTACTGTAACTTTGCATTGGCATTCGTGTCGGCATGTGTAGGATAGGTGGTAGGCTTTGAAGCATGGGCGCCAGCTCGTGTGGAGCCACCCTTGAAATACCACCCTTATCGTCATGGATGTCTAACCGCGCGCCGTCATCCGGCGCCGGGACAATGCATGGTAGGCAGTTTGACTGGGGCGGTCGCCTCCCAAAGAGTAACGGAGGCGCGCGATGGTGGGCTCAGACCGGTCGGAAATCGGTCGTCGAGTGCAATGGCATAAGCCTGCCTGACTGCGAGACAGACAAGTCGAGCAGAGACGAAAGTCGGTCATAGTGATCCGGTGGTCCCTCGTGGAAGGGCCATCGCTCAACGGATAAAAGGTACGCCGGGGATAACAGGCTGATAACCCCCAAGAGTCCATATCGACGGGGTTGTTTGGCACCTCGATGTCGGCTCATCACATCCTGGGGCTGGAGAAGGTCCCAAGGGTTCGGCTGTTCGCCGATTAAAGTGGTACGTGAGCTGGGTTCAGAACGTCGTGAGACAGTTCGGTCCCTATCTGCCGTGGGTGTAGGAGAATTGAGAGGATTTGTCCCTAGTACGAGAGGACCGGGATGAACATACCTCTGGTGGACCTGTTGTGGCGCCAGCCGCAGTGCAGGGTAGCTATGTATGGACGGGATAACCGCTGAATGCATCTAAGCGGGAAACCCACCTCAAAACGAGTTCTCCCTTGAGAGCCGTGGAAGACGACCACGTTGATAGGCCGGGTGTGGAAGTGCGGCAACGCATGGAGCTTACCGGTACTAATAGCTCGATTGGCTTGATCGCTCTCATTTATCGACGCCCATACTCGTGTGGCGCGAAATAGAAAGACCTCATTTGCTTCGAAGATGTGTTTCGCCGGCCTGGTGGCCTTCGGCGGAGCGATCAGACCCGATCCCATCCCGAACTCGGCCGTCAAACGCTTCTGCGCCAATGGTACTATGTCTCAAGACCTGGGAGAGTAGGTCGTCGCCAGGCCTGCGAAGCACATCAAATCCTCTTTATCGATTACCTTTTCAGCAGTGCTGCTTTCGCCGCGCTGCTTTTTTGTCTTCGCGCCTTTCCTCTTGGCGCGGTTCTTTGGCGCCTTTCTCTTGGCGCGGGGTGGAGCAGCCCGGTAGCTCGTCAGGCTCATAACCTGAAGGTCGTCAGTTCAAATCTGGCCCCCGCAACCAATCCAATTCGACAAACCCCGGCTCTTGCGGCCGGGGTTTTTGTTTGTGCGCTGATAGGTTTTTCCGTATCCGCGTCGCGGATCCGATCGCCCGCAGAACGCGGCGGAGCCGCGAGCCATGCCCGATCCCAGCGGGGGCTTGCGCGTAAGACTCTCAATGGTCTTTCATAGCCTCTACGACCTCGAGCGCTTCGCCGTGATCGACTAAATTACCGACATCACATTGCTGGTGAGGAGTGAGACGCGCGATGTTTATCGCGCGCCTTTTCGCTCCGCGCACCGCGAGGCGTTCGCAATTAAGAGGGGGAGGCATATGCCCGAGTGGCTCGATAATCTCATTCCCATCAAGGCCCCGGAACCGATGCACGAACAACTCGCGGGCTGGCGGCCGACGCGCGCCGCAGCCGAGGGGCTCGGCTGTCGCCTTCTCGCCGACCAGCGCATAGAGGTGGCCGGCGGCGTCACCCTTTCGGCCGATGTTTATACGCCCCGCGCGCCGGGCCGCTATCCGGCGATCGTCCAGTTCGCCGCCTATACGCGCGAGCTGCACACCGCCGGCGCGCCTACAGGCAGCAATGAGATCGGCTCACCGCCCGTCTTCACCGGCCGCGGCTATGTCCAGGTCGTGGTCGAGCGCCGGGGCATGGGCCGCGCGGGCGGGACGCAAAATGTCTTCCTTTCTCCCGAGGACGTCGATGACCATGAACAGGCGATCGCCTGGGCCGCCGCCCAGCCCTGGTGCGACGGCCGTGTGGCGTTGTTCGGCACTTCTTACTACGGCATGACGCAGCCTCTCGTCGCCGTGCGCCGCCCGCCGGCGCTGAAGGCCTTTTTCTGCAACGAGATCTGCACGGATTATTTCCGGCACCTCGTGCAGTTCGGCGGCGTTTTCAACCTTTATTTCTGCAATCTATGGATGGGCGCCAACTTCACCCCTGCAATGTATGGCTTGCGCGTGCCGCCGATCGTCCGGGCGCTCCTCAGCCATGTCTTCAACTCGCCGCTCCAGCGTTTGTGGCGACCTTTGCTGATGAAGCGGATCGACGCCATTTATCGCGCCTTCATGTCCAAAACGCCCGTCAAGCCGGTGCGCGAATGGTACGCCAACTGGATGCTTGACGGGAAATCGCGAGAGACTTGCGTGCTCCAGTCCGGCCCTTCGGGAGATCTTGGCAAGATCGAGATCCCTTTCGTCGTGGTGCAGAATCTCGGCTATTTCAACCTGCACCAGTTCGGGACCTATGATCTGTTCCAGAACGCCGCGACGCCGGCGGACCGCAAATGGATGATCCTCGCGCCGCCGCGCTACGAGCTTCCGGTCTATGCCTGGCAATTGGAAGCGCTCGCCTTCTTCGACCACATTCTCTACGGCGTGGACAATGGCTACGCCGGCCAACCCGCCGTCCGCTATTGGCTAGAGGGCGAGGAGCGATACATAGGCGCCGTCGACTTTCCGGCGGCGGGAACGGCGCAGCGGCGCTTCTATCTCGCCTCGGGCGGCGCGGACGGTGCGCGCCACAAACTGGCGGAGACGCCGGGGGAGGGCGAAAACCGCTGGGCCGCCGTTCCGCTGGGCCTGCCGGTGCTAGGCGGGTTCGATGAAGTGGCGAACCAGACGCTCGAATTTGAAATGACCGCGGAGCGGCCGATGACGCTCGCCGGCCCCGTATCGCTCAATCTCGTGTTCAGCTCCAATGAGATCGATTCCTATCTCGTGGCGCGGCTTGGCCGCGTCGCCAAGGACGGCGCCTATAGCCTTCTCTCGCTCGGAGCGATGAGTCCGGCGCGGCGGCGGCGCGACCCGGCGCGCGACACGACCTGTGAGATTGTGCACGACACGTCCGTGCGCGAGCCCTTAGAGCCGGGTAGGCCGGTGACGCTCTCCTTCAGCCTTACGCCTGGACCTACCCGGCTTCAGCCCGGCGACCGGTTGCGACTCGACGTGGCGAGCCGCCTCGATCTGCTGCGGAGCGACGTCAGCCACGGCTATGTGCATTTCGACATGCCGGGGCCGCCCTATTTCGCGCGCAACACGTTGCATTACGGGCCGGATGCTTATCTTGCCGTGTCCGAGGCGCTGGTGGCGTGAGAGCCGTGAACAAACGCGAATCTATGGCTTCGGCTTCCTCGACAGCAGCCATAGCGCGGAGATGAAGAATCCCTTCGTAAGCGGGAGCAAGAGCAACACGAGCGCGATCGTTAGCGGCACAACGATCAACATCTCGACAGCGTAGGCGTAATGTCCGCTGCTCTCTAATATGAAGAGAAGCGGCACGACTGTAATCGTCACGACGCCGACGGTCAGCCATGCTGGGCCATCATCCGCATCGAGACCCGCAAAACTTTCCCGGCAATGCGCGCAAGAATCGCGCGGCTTGAGGTAGCTCGCGAACAACTTGCCGACGCCGCAGTTTGGGCATTTTCGCGTCAGTCCGCGAAACAAGGACGCGCCTGGCGATGGATCGCTGTTCATTGACGCCAAACCGATTGACAGCAATCGCCGCGCTGCTGCGCGTTGATCGCATTGCAAGTCCATCTCAAGCGTGGATCTCGCTCCTCATTTAAGGGGATAGTTTCTTGTGACGCCGCAGGCAAGCGTTCACTGGCGCGCAGCGGTTCGGGGACGCAAGGGGCGCAAGACAAGGGACGCGGTCGGCGCTAGGCTCTTTACCGTATTTGTGCGGGGCCGGTTATTCTTGAACGACATTTCACGCACGGCTGAAAGCGAGCAACGCGGCCGCGACCTTTCATCGCGCGTCTTTCCGCTGCCTGTACGAGGATTGGCCGAGACCCTGCGCGCGTCGCTGGAACAGGAGCGGGCGCTACGCCGTCCGTTTCTCTGGCTGGTCGTCGCTTCAGGCGGCGGCGTCGTGCTCTATTTCTCGGCCGAGCGGGAACCTTCGCTCGCGCTTTGCCTTTGCGCGCTCGCCGCCTTTGCCGTCTTGGCCGCGTTTACGCGCCGCCATGCGCGGGCCCATGCGCTTTTTCTGACGCTCGCTTTCGTGGCCTTAGGCTTTGCGTCGGGCGGCTGGCGGACGGCGCGCGTCGCGGCGCCGGTCATTCCACGCGTCGGCATCGGTGAGCTGACAGGCTTCGTCGAGGAGGTGGATCTGCGCCGGGCCGGGGCGCGTTTCATTCTGCGCGTCGCGAGCGCCGAAGGCTATCCGGACGACGTCGTTCCTTCCCGCGTGCGACTGACGACGCGCGGCGAGCCGAATTTTTCGGCCGGCGACTTCATCGCCTTCAAGGCGCGGCTGATGCCGCCGGCGCGGGCCGCGCTCCCGGGCGGCTATGATTTTGCGCGGGACGCATTTTTTGCGCGCATCGGCGCGGTCGGCAACGCGCTTGGGCGAATCGAGACGATGCCGCCGCCCGACCCGGCGCCGTTCTCGCTGCGTTTTTTCGCGCACGTCGATCGCATGCGCAACGCCTTGGCGATGCGGGTCTATCGAATCATTGACGGCGACGCGGGCGCGATCGCCGCCGCCATGGTGACGGGCAAGCGTGACTTGCTATCCGAGGACGCGAAGAATCTGATTCGCCGGGCGGGCATATTTCACATCATCACCATTTCCGGCGTTCAGATGACGCTCGTCGCGGGCATCTTCTTCGTCGGCTTTCGGCGCCTGTTGGCGATGTCGCAAACTCTTGCGCTGAATTATCCGATCAAGAAATGGGCGGCGGCGCTCGCCATGCTCGGCGCCATTCTCTACGACATCGGCACGGGCTCTCGCGTCGGCACCGAGCGCGCGCTCGTGATGACTCTCATCATGCTCGCGGCGGTTCTCTTCGATCGTCCATCGCTGTCGATGCGCAATCTGGCGCTTGCCGCGCTCTTCATCATCGCCTTCGAGCCGGAGGCGTTGCTCGGCGCAAGCTTTCAGCTCTCTTTCGCGGCGGTGGCGGCCTTGATCGCGGTATACGAATGGCGCGGCGAATATCTCGCGAAGCGCCACATCGACGATCGCGCGCCGCGAGGGCGATGGGGAGCGCTCCGCGAAAGCGTCGTCGAGCGCCTGCTGCACGGACCCGGGGCGGCGATCTTCGCAACGCTGTGCGCGACCTCGGCGACCGCTTCATTCATGGCGTATGATTTTCACGAGCTGAGCCCCTATGTGCTGATCGGCAATCCGCTGACGCTGGCAATCATTGAATTCTTCGCCGTTCCCTGCGCGCTCGTCGGCGCCGCGCTTTACCCCTTGGGCCTTGACGGCTTCATCTGGCGCTATCTCAAGCTGGGCATCGACCTCGTGACCTATCTCGCCGGGCTGATCGCGAGCGCGCCCGGCGCGAGTCTGCCGGTTGCAGCCTTTGCGCCCTGGGCGATCCTTTTCCTTTCGCTTGCGGTCCTGTCGCTCGTGTTATGGCGCACTTGGGCGTGGCGCGCGCTCGCCATTCCTCTCGCCTTGATCGGACTGATGGGCGCGAGAAGCGGCGCGCCGTTTGATCTGGCCGTGCCGGCGACCGGAGAATCGGCGGCGCTGCGCCTGCCGACCGGACAGCTCGCCGTCATGGGCCAAAAGCCGAGCGCTTTCGCCGCGGAACAATGGTTGCGGGCGGACGGAGACGCGCGCCAGTCCGCGGACGCCAGGAGCGGCGTCGCCTGCGACGAAACGGGTTGCGTGGCGAAGGCCATCAATGGCCGCTTTGTCGCGCTCGTCGCCGGGCGCGGCGGCTTTTTCGAAGACTGCGCGCGCGCCGCCGTCATTGTTACGCCGCTCTACGCGCCGTTAGGCTGTGCGGCGGAGATCGTGATCGATCGCCGCAGACTATCCGAAACAGGGGCTGTGGCTTTGAGGTTCAAGGCGGATGGCGTCGAATGGACGACCGCGCGCGCGATCGACGAGGATCGGCCCTGGTCGCCGGCGCCCCGCAATCGCCGCCCGTCCGGATTTACCGCGCCGCTGAGCGATGAAGAGCGCAGCGAGGAAGATGCGCGCGCAATGGAGCCGCTCGAATAGCGGCGTTGCGCCAACGCCCGCGAAACTAATATTTCCGCAGGAGGCTCACGAGCCTGCCCTGAATGCGCACGCGATCGGGACCAAAGATGCGCGTCTCATAGGCGGGGTTGGCGGCCTCTAACGCGATCGAGGCGCCGCGTTTGCGCAGGCGCTTCAGCGTCGCTTCCTCGTCGTCGATCAGCGCCACGACGATGTCGCCGGTGTCGGCGCTGTCCTGCTTGCGGATGACGACCGTATCGCCGTCGAGGATTCCGGCTTCGATCATCGAATCGCCGCGCACTTCGAGCGCGAAGTGCTCGCCGCTCGTGAGGAGGTCGGGCGGCAGGCTGATGGTGTGGCTGCGATTCTGGATGGCGGAGATCGGCGTGCCGGCGGCGATGCGTCCCATGACCGGAATGGCGACCTGATGGTCGCCTTCGTCCGCGAAACGTTCGCTGAGCGGCCGGACGCGCCCGAGATTCCCCTCGATGACGGATGGCGAGAACTTGCCGCTACGCCCGCCGGCGGCCCGCGGCGTGGACGATTCGGGTAGACGCAGAACTTCGAGCGCGCGGGCGCGATTGGGCAGGCGGCGGATGAAGCCGCGTTCCTCGAGCGCGAGAATCAGTCGATGAATCCCCGACTTCGACCGCAGGTCGAGCGCGTCCTTCATCTCGTCGAAGGACGGCGGCACGCCCGACTCCTTCAGACGTTCATGAATGAAGCGCAAGAGATCGTTTTGTTTTTTGGTCAGCATCGCCGCACCGCCCCGCAAGCCGAATCGTTGATTTTGGCTGAGCCGCAGCTTCTGGCTCGATAACCTAAACAAATCATGAACAGAACGATATCGGTTCTTACTGCGTTCCGCAAGTCATATGTTCACGCTTTGGTTAAACCATCATCGCGGGACGAACTATGTTCGCCTCGCGTGTCCCGTGCTAGACGGGCCGACCCAAAACCAAGGAATTCGCGTCGCTCATGTCTCAGGTCGTCACCCGCTTCGCTCCGTCGCCCACCGGCTTTCTGCATATCGGCGGAGCGCGCACGGCGCTGTTCAACTGGCTTTACGCCAAGAAGCACGGCGGCCGGATGATGCTGCGTATCGAAGACACCGACCGCGAGCGCTCCACGCAAGCGGCGATCGAGGCGATCATCGATGGCCTGCAGTGGCTCGGCCTCGAATGGGATGGCGATATTGTCTACCAATCCTCGCGCGCGGCGCGCCATGCCGAAGCCGCCGAAGAGCTGCTGGCGCAGGGACACGCCTATCGCTGCTACGCCACGGCGCAGGAGCTCGAGGAGATGCGCGAGAAGGCTAAGGCGGAAAAGCGTCCCTGGCGCTACGACGGCCGCTGGCGCGATCGCGACCCCTCCGAGGCGCCCGCCGGCGCGCCCTATGTGGTGCGGATCAAGGCGCCCCAGGACGGCGAGACGATCGTCGATGACGCCGTGCAGGGACGCGTCGTCTTCCAGAACAAGGATCTCGACGATTTCATTCTGCTGCGCTCGGACGGCGCGCCAACCTACATGCTCGCGGTCGTCGTCGACGATCATGACATGGGCGTCACGCAGATCATTCGCGGCGACGATCATCTCACCAATGCGGCGCGACAGACGCACATCTATCAAGCGATGGGTTGGACAGTCCCGGCCTTCGCGCATATTCCGCTGATTCACGGACCGGACGGCGCCAAGCTTTCGAAGCGCCACGGCGCGCTCGGCGTCGACGCCTACCGCGCGATGGGCTACCTGCCGGCCGCGCTGCGCAACTATCTCGTTCGATTGGGGTGGTCGCAGGGCGACAAGGAGTTCTTCACGACGCCGGAGATGGTCGAGTCGTTCGATCTCGCGCAGGTGCATCGCTCGCCGGCGCGTTTCGATTTCGCCAAGCTCGAAAATATGAACGGCCATTATCTGCGCGATAGCGATGATGACGAGCTGTTGGACTTGCTCGTCGCGACGCTTCCCTATCTCGAAGGCGGCGCCGCGATCGCGCAAGCGCTCGACGAGCGAACGCGCGCGCAACTGCGCGCCGCCTTGCCGGGACTGAAGGCGCGCGCGAAGACCTTGAACGAACTTCTCGACGGCGCGGGCTTTCTCTTCGCGCAGCGTCCGCTGTCGCTCGACGCAAAGGCGGCGCAGCTGCTTTCGGTGGAAGCGCGCGCGCGGCTTGCGACGCTTGTCGAGAAACTTGCAGCTCTGCCGGACTGGACGGCCGCAACCACGGAAGCGGCCGTGCGCGATCTCGCGACAGCGCTTGGCGTCAAACTGGGCGATCTCGCACAGCCTTTGCGCGCGGCGCTCACCGGCCGCGCGACGTCGCCCGGCATATTCGACGTGCTGGAAATTTTGGGGCGCGAGGAAAGTCTTGCGAGAATTTCCGATCAGGCAGGCGTCGTGTAACCCTTCGCATCGCGGCGGCGTTGGGCCCGTAAAAAATCGCTGACGCGATTTTCGGCGCCGCGCCGTTTTCCGCGCCATTGCGGGACATGTCATCTCTACGCGCGAAACGCGTGGCGCGCTTGACAGCCTTTGCGGTTGATATAGCTTTTTGCGCCGCACAACAAACCGAATGCAATGCATCGGCGTGCGCGTGAAAGCGACGACATCGCGAATGTGACGCAATTCATGCATAGCGTTCGCGCGCGTCGCGCCGCGATCCGGCTCGTTGCGAGCGCGGGGCGGTTGAGAGGGGAGCGGGTATGCCGGAGAAGAATGCTGTCTTCACAGTCGGCGACGGATCGGTCGATTTGCCGATCAAGGACGGCACGCTGGGGCCGTCCGTTGCGGACATCCGCAATCTCTATGCCGAAACCGGCATGTTCACCTTCGATCCTGGATTCACCGCGACCGCGTCATGCGAATCGAAGATCACATTTATCGACGGCGAAGCCGGCGTTCTGCTCTATCGCGGCTATCCGATCGAACAGCTCGCCGAGCATGGCGACTTTCTCGAAACCTGCTACCTGCTGCTCTATGGAGAATTGCCGTCCGCCGCTGAGAAGGCGAATTTCGACTATCGGATCACGCGCCACACAATGGTGCATGAGCAGATGGCGCGGTTCTTCCAGGGGTTCCGCCGCGACGCGCATCCGATGGCGGTGATGGTCGCCTCCGTGGGCGCGCTCTCGGCCTTCTATCACGACTCGACGAACATCGCCGATCCCACCCAGCGCATGGTGGCCTCGACGCGCATGATCGCGAAGATCCCGACGCTCGCGGCGATGGCCTATAAATATTCGATCGGCCAGCCGTTCGTTTATCCAAAGAACGATCTCGACTACACGTCGAACTTCCTGCGCATGTGCTTCGCGGTTCCCTGCGAGGAATATAAAGTCAATCCCGTGCTGTCGCGCGCGCTCGACCGGATCTTCATCCTGCACGCCGATCACGAACAGAACGCGTCGACCTCGACCGTTCGACTGTCTGGCTCGTCGGGGGCGAATCCTTTTGCCTGCATCGCGGCGGGCATCGCCTCGCTGTGGGGGCCGGCGCATGGCGGCGCCAATGAAGCGGTGCTCAAAATGCTCGCCGAAATCGGCACGCCGGACCGCATTCCGCAGTTCATCGCGCGCGCCAAGGACAAGAACGATCCGTTCCGCCTCATGGGCTTCGGCCACCGCGTTTATAAGAACTATGACCCGCGCGCCAAGATCATGCAGCGCACGACGCGCGAAGTGTTGAACGAACTCGGCGTCAAGGACGATCTGCTCGACGTCGCGCTGGAACTCGAGCGCATCGCGCTGCACGATGATTATTTCATCGAGAAACAACTCTATCCCAATATCGACTTTTATTCTGGCATCACGCTCAAGGCGATGAATTTCCCGACGGCGATGTTTACCGTGTTGTTCGCGGTCGCGCGCACCGTCGGCTGGATCGCCCAGTGGAAGGAGATGATCGAGGATCAGGGTTCGCGCATCGGTCGTCCGCGCCAGCTCTATACGGGCGAGAAGCAGCGCGACTACGTGCCGATGTCGAAGCGGTGATGACGCGCGTCGTGCCGCGGGCGCCAGCATAATCTTCATTCCAATCTGGCGCGGAATCGTTCTGGCCAGCCTTCACCTCGGTTTGCAGCGCGACATGTTGTCACCAGCGTCTCTTGAAGGGACGCGACGTGATGCTATAGGTCGGCGGACCCGGAGCGCCCTTGTCGCAATTATCCGATCTGCTGTTCGAAACGCGCATCGCCACCGAGAGCGTCGCCGACTTTCTCGCGGGCGGGCGCCTGCGGCTTGGCGTCACCGGCCTGTCGCGCGCCGGCAAGACCGTCTTCATCACCGCGCTCGTGCACCATTTGACGCGGGCGATAGCGGCGCGCCCGGAAAAGGGCGGCGAGAGCAAGACTCAGCTCCCGGTGTTTCGCGCGCTCGCCGAAGGCCGCATTACCTCGGCGCATCTCGATCCGCAGCCAGATTACAGCGTTCCGCGCTTCGCGTATGAGGAGCATCTCGCGGCGCTCACCGGGCTCGACCGGCATTGGCCGCAATCGACGCGGCGCATCTCCGAACTGCGGGTGACGCTGGAATATCGCTCGAAGGGCTGGTCGCTGCGCAAAGGCTTCGGCCAGGGCCCAACGCGACTCGACATCGACATCGTCGATTATCCCGGCGAATGGCTGCTCGATCTGCCGCTCCTTGGCAAATCCTATGCGCAATGGTCTCACGAGACGCTCGACGCCGCGAGCGCCTCCGCGCGGGCGATGATCGCAAGCGAGTGGCGGGGCCTGACCGCGCAGACGGACGTCAAAGCGCGCTACGACGAAGAAACCGCGCAGAAGCTGGCGCAGGCCTTCACCCAATATCTGCGTCTGGCGCGCTCCGAGCGTTTCGCGCTCTCGAGCCTGCCGCCGGGACGGTTTCTGATGCCGGGCGATCTCGAAGGGTCGCCGGCGCTGACATTCGCGCCGCTTCCCGTGTCGGAGAGCGAGGAGTTGCCCTATCGCAGCCTTGGGCGCGAAATGGAGCGACGATACGAGGCCTACAAGTCGCAGGTCGTGCGGCCGTTCTTTCGGGATCATTTCGCGCGGCTCGATCGGCAGATCGTGCTCGTCGACGCGCTTGCGGCGCTCAATTCCGGCCCTGAGGCGGTGCGCGACCTGGAGACGGCGCTGACCGGCGTGCTTACGGCGTTTCGCACCGGCCGCGCCAATCTGTTCTCCACGATCTTTCGCCCGAAGATCGACCGCATTCTCTTCGCGGCGACAAAGGCCGACCATCTGCATCACACGAGCCATGACCGGCTCGAAGCGATCCTGCGTCACCTGACCGCCCGCGCCATCGAGCGCGCTGAGGGGGTAGGCGCCTCGATCGACGTGATCGCGCTCGCCGCCGTGCGCGCCACCCGCGAAGCGATGGTGCGGCATGAGGGCGAAAAGCTTTCGGCCATTGTCGGCACGCCGGTCGCGGGGGAGCGCATAGGCCACGAGACTTTCGACGGCGTGGCGGAAGGCGCCATTTTCCCCGGCGAGTTGCCGGCGGATCCGCGCGACGTGTTTAAAGGCGAGGCGCTGGCCGTTTCCGATGAAGAGGCCGACTTCCGCTTTCTCAAATTCAGGCCGCCGGCCGTGATGCTGGGCGCCGACCAGAAGCCGCTGCCATTGCCGCATATCAGGCTTGATCGAGCGATGGAGTTTCTTTTCGGCGACCGATTGAGCTGACGGCGCTGTCGGCGGCGAAGTCCGCGCTACCTATGCAAGGCAAAGCCATTCGACATCTGAATTGAGGGAGCTTCATATGGAAGGTCATGTCTATAAGGTCGTCGAACTCGTCGGCTCCTCCCCGGACAGCGTCGAGGACGCCGTGGCCGCAGCGCTCAAGCGCGCCGGCGAAACCTTGCGTAACTTGCGTTGGTTCGAAGTCGCTCAGATTCGCGGCAACATCAATAAGGGCGCGGTGAGCGATTATCAGGTGGTGCTGAAGGTCGGCTTCACGCTCGACCGCGAAGACGAGAGCGTGGGATAAAGCGGAAGCCGCTGAGGGCTTCCGCTTCGTCGTCGTTAGGACGAAAATCGACCGGCCGTTTCAGGGCTTCCGGTTTGCGCGGCGTTCGACCAGAAGCGTGCGCCTGCGCTGAACATTTGTTGTGCGTCGGAGACCAGGCGGCGCGTGTCCTCCGTCGTCATCTCGATATGTTTGCTCGTCCAATCCTGTAGAACCGTCGTAGTCTCCGATAGGGAGCGCGCGGCCGTGAGCTTTGAGGCCAGTTCCGCCGTCAACGCCGCTTCCTGCTGCATGCGCTCCATCAAGACGCGGTTGGCGTCCTGCAGACAGTCCCAGATCTCGGTGCGCGCTTCGGTGAAATCTTCCAGCCGCCGCCGGCCTTCCGCTGCAACCTCGGCCGCCGCTTCGGCGGGTTGCGCGCTTTCGTTGCGCCGCTCTTCCTGCTGGGTCATGTCGCGTCTCTCCCTTTTCGCTTGAAACGCCAGCGCCCCCGGGGAGCACTATATAAGGCCATCGTCGGGAATGTCTGTGACGATCGCTCTGCGCGCATTGCCGCAGCTTGACGGTTGCGTCCGACCCCCGACGGCTCGACAAAGCGCCGCCTTTCAGCTATGGACCGGGCCTCAACTAGAACAGCGTTCCGAAACGCTCGTCGGCCCCCTACGGCTAAGACGAAACGGCAGGAGTTTTCGTTATGAACATTATCGAGCAGCTCGAGGCGGAACATGCCGCCAAGCTTATCGAGGGCAAAAAAATCCCCGAGTTTCGGCCGGGGGATACGGTGATCGTCAACGTCAAGGTGAAGGAAGGCGAGCGCGCGCGCATTCAGGCTTATGAAGGCGTCGTCATCTCCCGCCAGGGCGGCGGGCTGAACGAGAGCTTCACCGTCCGCAAGATTTCCTATGGCGAGGGCGTCGAGCGCGTCTTCCCGATCCATGGGCCGCTGATCGACTCGATCAAGCTCGTCCGCCGCGGCAAGGTGCGCCGCGCCAAGCTCTATTATCTGCGCGATCGCCGCGGCAAGTCCGCCCGCATCGCCGAGCGCATCGACACCAAGCCGAAGGCGGCCGCAGGTAAATAACGACAGTTTTCGGAGAATGCCGCCGTCCGCAGCCGCCCGGTTTCGGGCGGCTCTTTTTTAGGTCTCGAGCGGCGCGTTAAGGATCCAGCGGTGGCCGAACGGGTCGCGCAAGGAGGCGTAGCGCGTCCCCCAGAAAGAATTGGTTGGGGCCGTCTCGACCTTGCCGCCGAGCTTGGTGGCGCGCGCGCAAATGTCGTCGACCTCCTGCGCCTTGTCGTATTCGAGGCTGATGGAGACGGTCACGTGCTCGCCGGGCATGGGCACGCGGGTCTGGCCAAATTCGGGAAAGATGTCGGCGAGCATCACCGAGCCGCCGTTGATCAGCAGTTCGCAGTGGGCGATGCGCAGCCCGTCGACCGACGGCATGAGGGCCCGCTGCTGGGCGCCGAAGGCGCCGGTGTAAAAAGCGATGGCTGCGGCGGCGGGGCTGACGGTCAGATAGGGCGCGACCCTCGGACGTGGCTGTTTCATCAAATTTCCTCCGCCGGGGCGCACAGCGGATCGCCCCAGTCTTTTTTCCTGATCTTTTCGTAGCGCGCCTTGTCGCGCTTGGGAATGAATGTCTCTTCGAATGCTTTATCCGCGCAGAGCTTTAGGGAAATACCCGCCTTGCTCACGCGGGGCGGGGCGATGACGCGCGCCCATGGCGGCGTCCCGCCGGACCGCCCCGCGACGAGATAGGCGAACTTCTCGTCCTCGAAGGGCGCGTCGGCGCCTTTGACCAATTTGTGCGCGCGTCGCCGTGGCAGCCGGACCGAGAAATGGCACCAGTCGTTCGCCGGCAAAGGGCAGGGCGCCTGGTGCGGACAGGGCGCGATAATGTTCGCGCCGAGCGCGATCAGCCGGCTGCGGACGACCATCAGCCGGGCATGGTCGCGAGGCGTCCCCGGCTCGACGAGGACAAGCGCGCCGCTCGTGCGCGACCAAAGCTGGTCGATGACGACGGTGAGGTCGGCTTCGGCGATTTCAGTAAGTGCGTAGCCGACGACGACGAGGTCGAACGGGGCGTCATCACCCGCCTGCGGCTTGGCGAAATCGGCCAAGCTCGCTTCGACCGCTGCAGCGACGCCGCTTTCCTGCATCAGACCAGTCGCAAGGTTCAGGAAGAGCGCGCTGCGGTCGATGAGCGCAATCTCGGCGATGCTGGGCCACACGGTCGCCGCGGCGTGGGAGCCAGCGCCAAGACCGCAGCCAACGTCGAGCGCGCGCTTGGGCGCAAATTGGGGGCGCTCCTCGTCGAGCCGTCCGAGCGTCCTCACGATGGCGGCGTAAGTCGCGGGCATGCGCGTCACCGCATAGGCCAAGGCGTCCGCCTCGTCGCGGATCGTTTCGATCGTCGGTTTTTGGGACCGATAGCGCTCCGACAGCTGGCGGGCTCTGTCGCGCAACGCGGTATGAGAGAGGCCGTCAAGCCTCGCCTCGATTGCCGCCGCAAGCGGCGCAGGAAGCTCCGGGGAGGGCAGACTCATCGCTTATGGACTCGGGGAGGGCCGCGCCGTGAACTCTCTTCCATGCAGCTTGCGTTACGGGTAGAACAGCCTCAATTCAAGGGAGACGATGAGAGTCGGCCAATTGCAGTCGGCCTCATGCTGATGAGGCCGGAGTGGTCTCGACGCACGAGGGCGTCGCCCGTGATTTCTTTGCCCTTCGAGATGCGGCCTGCGCCGCTCCTCAGGATGAGGAAATCAAACCAGCGAGCCGGATGCGAGAAGCCGGCAAGAGGAAGAGATAATGTCCAAAGCCGCGCCCCGCACCGTTTACGACAAGATCTGGGACGACCATGTGGTCGAGCGCCAGGATGACGGCGCGTGCCTGCTCTATATCGACCGCCATCTCGTGCATGAAGTGACGAGTCCGCAGGCCTTCGAAGGCTTGCGCATGATGGGCCGGTCGGTGCGCGCCCCGCAAAAGACGCTCGCCGTCGTCGATCATAATGTGCCGACGACCGATCGCTCGTTGCCGATTGAAGACTCCGAGAGCAAGGCGCAGGTGGAACAGCTTGCGCTCAACGCGCGCGAGTTTGGCGTCGAATATTACGACGAGCACGACCGGCGCCAAGGCGTGGTGCATATCGTCGGCCCCGAGCAAGGCTTCACTCTGCCCGGCATGACGATCGTCTGCGGCGACAGTCATACTTCGACTCACGGCGCTTTTGGCGCGCTCGCGCATGGCATCGGCACGTCGGAAGTCGAGCATGTGCTCGCAACCCAGACGCTGATCCAGAAGAAGGCGGCCAATATGCTGGTGCAGGTCGACGGCAAGCTCGCCGACGGCGCCACCGCGAAAGACATCATCCTCGCCATCATCGGCAAGATCGGCACGGCCGGCGGCACCGGTCACGTCATCGAATATGCAGGCGAGGCGATCCGCGACCTGTCGATGGAAGGCCGCATGACCGTCTGCAACATGTCGATCGAAGGCGGCGCCCGCGCTGGGCTCATCGCGCCGGATGAGAAGACGTTCGCTTATCTGAAGGACCGCCCAAAAGGTCCAAAGGGCGAAGCGTTCGACATGGCCCGCCAATATTGGGAGACGCTGTATACGGACGAGGGCGCGCATTTCGATAAGATCGTCAGGCTCGACGCGAGCAATCTGCCGCCGATTGTGACCTGGGGCACGTCGCCCGAAGACGTCGCGACGGTCGACGGATTCGTGCCCACGCCCGACAGCGCGAAGAGCCCGCAAAAGCGCGCCGCGATCGAACGCGCGCTCGACTATATGGGCCTCAAGGGCGGCGAACGCATCACCGACATCGAGATCGACCGCGTGTTCATAGGCTCCTGCACGAACGGCCGTATCGAAGATCTGCGCGCGGCGGCGAAGATGGTCGAGGGAAAGAGCGTCGCCGATCGCATCAACGCGATGGTTGTGCCGGGATCGGGCCTCGTCAAGGCGCAGGCGGAAGCGGAGGGTCTCGACAAGATATTCACCGCCGCCGGCTTCGAATGGCGGGAGCCCGGCTGCTCCATGTGCCTCGCGATGAATCCCGACCGTTTAGCGCCGGGCGAGCGCTGCGCGTCGACGTCCAATCGCAATTTCGAGGGGCGGCAGGGCTTCAAGGGCCGCACGCATCTCGTTTCGCCGGCGATGGCGGCGGCGGCGGCCATCGCTGGACGCCTGGTTGATGTTCGCGGCTGGAGATAAGCTGGCGACTCTAAAAGCAAACGGGATCAGTCCTCGTCCGGACCTGTCCCTTCTTCGTCCCAATCGGGATTGCGGCGCCACTCGTCGTCGCTCCACGGACGCGGATCGCGCCAGGAGGGAGCGCCGCGACCCCACCACTCGCCCTGGCGCTGCTGATCAGCGCGCTCGTCTATCTGGTTCTGCTGGCGATCGTCCGCCTTCTGCATCAGAACATGCGAGCTAGACGTCAGGCGCGCGGCGGCGGGCGCCGAAATTGCGGAACTCACGAATCCGGCTGCGCCAAGCGTAAGCGCCGCGATCAATAGCTTGTTCATGAGTATCTCCTCCCAACAATGATCCTTGCCTGAACATTGCATCCCAGCAGATTGTTCCTGCGCAGCCGCGCCGTTTCGCGCGCAAGGTGACTGACGATGACTCGACAGGAATGGAGCCGCATCAAAGCGCCGACGCTTGCCGATATCGAAGCGCTCGCCGACGCGGCCTACGCCGCTCTGCCGCAACGCTTCACGCGCCTGTGCGAGGGCCTCGTCATTCGCGTCGAGGATTTTCCTGACGATGAAACGCTCGACGACATGCAATGCGAAAGCGAGTTCGATCTACTGGGACTGTTTCGCGGGCGGGGCCTCACGCAGGGGGCGCATCTCTCCGAGACGGGCGAGCAGCCGAATATGATCTGGCTCTATCGACGACCGATACTCGACTATTGGGCGGATAGCGAAGACACACTCGAAGCGATCGTCACCCATGTGCTCGTGCATGAGATCGGCCATCATTTCGGATTGACCGACGACGATATGGAGGAGATTGAACGGCGCGCCGAATAGGATCTAGGCGGGTTCCGCGAGCAGCGTTCCGATGATGGCGCCGATCGCCAAGTCGTCCTCTTGTCCAAAGCCGTGATGACGGATGCGCCCGTCGCGACCGATCAGGATCGCTGTTGGCGTTCCGCGCATTTCATAGCGCGCCATGGTGACGGGAATCGGCCCGTTCTCTGAGGGCTGATCGACGCCGATGGGAAATGTCAGCCGATATTCATGGATGAAGGCTTCGAGCGACACGGGCGTCATCGCCGCGTGATGTTCGAACACGGTATGCAGGCCGATGACGGCGAGGTCGGAGTCGCGGAACAGCACATGCGCGCGCTGCGCTTGCGGCGTGCCATGCGCGACGCAACCGGGACACAGCATTTGGAATGCGTGCAGCAGGACCACGCGCCCGCGCAACGCCGCGAGCGTGATCGGCGCGGGCGTATTAAACCAGCGCCACACAGCAAGTTCCGGCGCCTGCACCTATGCCTCCCAAACACCCGCGGTCATTCCCGACGCGCGACGCGCGATCGGGAATCCAGAGCAAAGCCAGCGTTGTTGATTCAGCTCTGGATTCCCGGTCAGTCCTTCGACTGCCGGGAATGACACGCCCAGCGAATGGATCAATAGAAATTCATATCACAGGATCACATTCGTCGATCGTCGTCTTGACCCGTTTCATGTTGGCGTTCGAAAGCTTCCCTTTCAAACGGAATATTGCGGTAGGCGGCGTCGTGATTGCGCAAGCGCCAGAGGTTCAAAAGATAATCGCGAAGATAGATGAGATAGAAACGCGCGATCCCGTGCCGATCGATCTGCTCCTGATGAATGAGCTCATGCCGAAAGAGCATCGGTGAGACATCCGATTCGTCCCCTTTAAAGAGGATCGTGCGGCCAACCACCATCCCACGATAATTTCGCACGAATGGGAATCTGAAAACCCAATGACGATAGCGCACGCGTAGCGGCCGACGCGGCGAGGCTTTTTCCGGTGAAATTTGGCGCGATCGCATGAGCGCGCGCTCCTCAATTCGGGTCTCTCTCTCTCGGCTGACGAGTTGATGTCAGTCTCGTCCTTTCGGGTCAAGCGTTCGGCCTGGATGCGCTGAATCGCCCCGACGGCGCCGTCCGCGCTTTAGCTGGCATGTCGTGGATATTCCGCTTGCGCATTGCCGCGATTGCAGAGGCGCATAGATATTGGCTTTCAAGACGCCCGCCATGGGGTTCTCCACAGAGAGAGATCAGAGCGTTCCCCGATGAGTCCCACAAGCGTCCTAAGGGTCGCGCTGAGCAGCCTCGCGTTGTCGTTCTCTTGCTGCGTCTTTCCCGCAATCAGCCAAGAAAGGATCGTCAACGTTTTGGGTTGGGGCGACTACGTCGATCCCCGCGTGCTTACAGATTTCACCCGGACGACGGGCATCCGGGTGACATACGAAAGCTATAGTTCTGACGAGAACCTAGAAAAAACGCTTCAGCCTGGGAACCGCGCTTTTGACGTCGTCATCGTCTCGAGCGGTGTGCTGCGAAAGCAGATCGCCAGGGGCCTCTATCAGAAGCTCGACAAGAGCAAGCTTCCAAACGCCGTCAATCTTTGGCCGGAGATTATGGAGCGCCTTGCCACCTATGATCCCGGGAACGAACACGCCGTCAATTATGCCTGGTTTGCGATGGGGATCGCCTACGACGTCGTAAAGGTCAGGGAACTCATGGGCAAGGCTCCGCCGCTGGCGCATTCCTCGTTCGACTCATGGGGCTTACTGTTCAACCAAAAAAATTTAAAGAAACTTTCGACCTGCGGGGTGGGGATACTGGACAGTCCTGAGGATTTGTCTGCTGCGGCGCTGCAATATCTATGGTCCAACTGGCGACTTTCGCCGGGTTTGGATCGACGCACGGACGTCGGGCGCGCCGCCGAGCTTTTGACCGCCCTCCGGCGCGACGGCAAACGCCTTGTCTCGCGCGATTATGTCAACGCGCTGGTCAATGGCGACGTCTGCGTCGCGGTCGGCTATTCCCTGGATAGCCTGCGCGCCCGCCACACAGCCGGCATGGTGGAGGAATTCGTCGAGATCGACTTTTTCATCCCCCGGGAGGGCGCTCCTATTCGACTCGACAATCTCGTCATACCGGCGGACGCGCCACATGTCGAAGAAGCATATAAATTCATCGACTTCCTGCTGCAGCCTGAAATCGCCGCCCGCAATACGAATTTCATTGGCGTCGCCAATGGCGTCCTCGCCTCGAAATCCTTGGTCGATGGGAGCATCTCAAGAAACAAGTCGATATATCCGGACGCCGCCATGATGAAACGTCTGATCGCTCCTCAACTCGATGATGGCGCGCGCCCGGCCGAACAGACGATCAGTCGCGAAGGAACGCCGATCGGAAGGGGAGCCACGATGTGGGGAATGGGCCGGCGTGTCTCCAAGCCGGCCAAGTCATCTACCTTCTAAAAACCTGGGCGTCGGGCGCCTACTGGCCTCCGCTGACAGGCTTTTCAGCGCCCGCGGCGCTTGTCGAGAGACACATTGTTGGACGAAGCTTTTCGATCGTTACAATGGCCTTCTGCGACGCCTGCATTTTCTCGTTGAGATCGAAAATCTGTTGTCTTGTGGCGGCGACATCCTTCAAGTCAGCCTCAAGCGTGTCGTTCATCGACTTCAATATTTCCGCCGAGTGGGGCATATCGCCCAAATTCACCTGTTTCAGATTTTGCTCGACCTTCATGGCGCAGCCGATGCTCCGATCGTATTCGGCCCTCAAGTCTTTAAATCTCGCACCGAAAGTGCCCGCCTTTGTCAAATCCGCCGAAAGCGCGTCGGGTTTGATGCGACAGATCGCATCGACGCTGCTGACCGCTGGATATTTAGCCTCGATGATGTGTGCGAACTCGCTGTTGAGCTTTTTGGCTTCATCCAAGAGCGTATTAAGGCTGCAAACGAATTTCTCGCGCCCGCGATAGCAGCTGTCCAATTTGATCGCGCCCTTGGCGCCTGGCAATGTTAAGCTTGCCGTTCCATTCGAGTCCTTTTCGCAGGAGGCCAGCGCCGCCGCCAGAGCCCCGCTGCTGCTCGCGGATGTAGCGTCTTCGAGCGTTTCTTCCCTAGCGTTCTCCTCGAATTGACGGCGAACGCCGCGATGGCGAGAAGACTCACGGCGAGCGATCTGTTGCGGCTCATATCCCGCTTCCAAAGCCCAACTGGCGCTTGGCCCCGGTTCGGCGGACGGGGGGCCGATCAGCACAAGGAGAGCGGTACCCGCCACGAGCTGCGCCGCCGCCAGGGTTTTTCTGTTCAGAATGGCCATCATCGGGCCCTCACGTATTTTCAATGCCCGACGAACGCAGGCCAATACTGCAAACATCGTCTTGCTCCAGCAAATGGCAACTCATGGCGCTTGCACGAACCCATTGATCTTTCGTCAAAGGACTTGGTTCCCTGCCTCAAACAGTTCCTGCCGCCATGTTCCGAGGGACGACGCGCTGGGCGCGCTGAAAGTAGCCCGCGGGCGCGCATCGCTTGGGGAGGGCGCGACGCCACGACGCCGGCGGGCGCGCGCGATGAGAATGAGCAATCATCAGGCGGGGTAGGGCGGCCCTTCGGGAGAAGTAGCAGCGGAAAAATGGGTCGACGAGCGCGGGCCGGACGAGCGCAAGCCTCGCCGCAATTCAAAACGCATACATTTGATTGTGATGGCTCCCCGAGTAGGACTCGAACCTACGACCTAGCGATTAACAGTCGCGTGCTCTACCAGCTGAGCTATCGGGGAATGTGGTCCCGCGTATACAAGGCGGGCGGCGGTTTGCCAAGCCCGCCTCGGCGACTCCGTCGTGCATAAATGTCGGCGTCGCGGGATGTGCTCAAACCGGGCTGAGCGCGTCCGCCGGCGCAAAGGCCGCGAGCGCCGCGGCGACGTCGTCAGGCGAGGGCAGCCCCGCCTCATTGCCGAGATGCTGGATTTTGTGCGCCGACGCGGCGCGGGCGAATTCAAAGTGTTCGCGCCAGGGCGCGTCCGGCCGCTCGAGATAAGAGGCGCAATAGGCCCCGTGAAAGACGTCGCCAGCGCCCGACGTATCGACGATGATCTCGTGCGGCACGGCGAGCGAGGGCATCTGCGAAATCTCGCCCTCCTCATCGTACCACAACATGCCCTTTTCGCCGGTCGTCACCCCGCCGATCCGGCAGCCCTTGGATTTCAGCCAGCCGAGCATGTCGAGTTCCGACAAGGACATTTGCTCGCAAAGCTTTTCGGCCACCACCGCGACGTCGACGTAACCCGTCAGCTCCTCGATGCAGGGCCGCAGCGCGCCGCCGTCAAGCGAGACGAGAGCGCCGCGCGCCCGAGCCCCCTTCGCGTAATGGAGCGCGGCGTCTGCCATATGCCCGTCGAGATGGAGAAGTCGCGTTTCCGAAATGTCGAGGCGCGGAACGCCCTGCAGATACGTGTCGTCGCGCGCGCGCAAGATCGCCCGCTTGCCGTCATTGGGCCAGATGAACGACAGCGACGAGCGCGCCACCCGTCGCGGATGGACATCGATCCCGTAGGTATGGGCCATGTCCATGAACATGTGGCCGAGCCAGTCGGGCGCGAGCGTGGTCAAGAGATCGACGGGATGCCCGAGCTTGGCGCAGGCGAAGCCGGCGGTGACAGCGTTGCCGCCGAAACTCACCGCATAGTCGCGCGCTAACGCCTTTTGGTCGCCCAAGGGCATGCGCGGCGCGCGCATGGTGACGTCGATATAGGCATGGCCGATAAAGAGGGCGTCCAAGGCTGAAACTCCCAAGATGGCGCAGAGCGGTCGCCGCGGAATGACCCGCGGCAGCGTGACTCCCGCCTGCAACCAAGGCTGTGGCGTCAGACTGAAAAGCTGGTGCCGCAGCCGCAGGAGGCGACGGCGTTGGGATTATCGACGCGGAAGGACTGTCCCATCAGATCGTCGACAAAGTCGATTCTGGCGCCGACGAGAAAGCCAATGGACGCGGGGTCGATCGCGACCCGGGCGCCGGCGTGCTCAAGGAGCGCGTCCTCCGCGCCCGGGGCGGACTCCACGGCGAAATGATATTGGAAGCCGGAGCAACCGCCGCCCTCGACTGAAACGCGAAACACCGCGCCGGGCGACTCATTGGCGAGGATCGCGTGAATGCGCCGCGCCGCCTGATCGGTGAGCGCGATATCGCTTGCCGCCGTCGTCATCCGTTTCTCCGTCACTTTGCCTGCGCGGGCCGTCGCGAGTTACTGCGGGCGGAACGCCCGATAGAAAGAAACTCGCTCGAAATTTTAATTTCGGCATATCCCATTCCGCGCCAAGCCAAGCGGTTTGCGGGATATGCTCCCTGTTGCAAGATAGGTCCAAACCTGAGGCGTTTCAATGAAAGGCGCGCATATGGCGGTTCGTGGCCCTCTCGCGGCATACGCCAGCGACGCCGCGCGCTCGCGCGGCCGGCTCTATGCGGAGGCGCCATCGCCGACGCGTAGCGAATTCCAGCGCGATCGCGACCGAATCATCCACTGCACCGCCTTTCGCCGCCTCGCGCACAAGACGCAGGTCTTCGTGCCGCTCGACGGCGATCATTTTCGCACCCGCCTCACCCATACGATCGAGGTCGGGCAGATCGCCCGCGCGCTCGCCCGCGCGCTGCGCGTCGACGAGGATCTCGCGGAAGCCGTGGCGCTCGCCCATGACCTTGGCCATACGCCGTTCGGCCACGCCGGCGAGGGCGCGCTCGAGGCCTGCATGGCGCCCTATGGCGGGTTTGATCACAATGCTCAGGCGCTGCGCGTCGTGACGCTGCTGGAGCGCCGTTACGCGCGCTACGACGGTCTCGATCTGACCTGGGAGACGCTGGAGGGCCTCGTAAAGCACAATGGGCCGCTCTTGAAGCGCGATGCAGATCCCGATCCATCTTTCCCTCATCCTGAGGAGCGAGCGAAGCTCGCGTCTCGAAGGACGAGGGAAAGAAGCGATTCAGAATCGGACGGCTCCTCGTCCTTCGAGACGCGCCTTTCAGGCGCTCCTCAGGATGAGGAGCCGCCAATTGCTGGCGCGGCGAAAGGCCGTCCGCTGTCGCGCTACATCGCGGCGTTCGACGCGAGCTTTCCGCTCGATCTCTCGACATTCGCCAGCATCGAGGCGCAGGCCGCGGCGCAGGCCGACGATATCGCCTATATCGGCCATGACATCGACGACGGATTGCGCGCCGAACTGTTTTCGCTCGACGACATCGCGCGCACGCCCTTCATTGCCGGGGTGCTCGCGCGTGTCCGCGACGAACATCCCGGCCTCGAGCGTCAGCGCGTCATCCATGAGCTGGTGCGCCGCGTCATCACCGCCTTCGTCGAGGATTCGATCGACGAATCGCTGCGGCGTCTGGCGCGCATCTCGCCGGCGAGCGCCGATGAAGCGCGGCGGGCGGGCGAAGCCATCGTCCGTCTCTCGCCGCCGATGGCCGAAGCCGAGCGCGACATCAAGGCTTTCCTCTTCGCCAACATGTATCGGCACGAGAAGGTCTTGGGCGTCTGGGAGCGCGCGCGCGATGCGATTTCGCGGCTGTTTCCGGCGTTTTTTGAGAACCCGGAGCTGATGCCCCCGGAGTGGGCGGCGCAGGCCGTCGCGCTGGAGGACGCCGATCGTGCTGTGGTGGTCGCCGATTATATCGCCGGCATGACCGACCGCTATGCGCTGAATGAAGTTAAGCGGGTGTTTGGGGGGTGAGGGACCATGTCATTCCGAAGGGCCTGACCGGGAGTGAGCCGTTTCGGAAGCCCGGTTTTGCTCCAGATTCCCATCGCGCGCTTTCCGCACGTCGGGAATGAAATGGGAGCCGTTCAAACGGGTTTCATATCACTCCGAGCCACCGGCCACCTGTGGAATCGAGTCGGATAAGAAGGAGACGTCGCACGGTTCAAGTGCTTCGCACCACAGATACCGAACGTCTCCTGCGGGAAATAGTAGGTTGTTCCGGTCTCCAACGATGTCTACCCAATCCTCAGCAAGTCCTTTTTTTGTGGCCCATGCGGAGAGAGCAGCGTCCAGCTCGTGCTCTGTTTCGATATTCGACTCGGTGTAATATCCTCGACGTAAAAAGCACCGAATCGCCATTTCAACAGACTGCGAATCCTTTGGCTCGTATCGTTTGAACCGTGCGTGCAAAAGCACCTTGGGGTGAGCCTCGTTCAACACAAGCCCCGGCCATTTGTGGCGCAGCCTAAGGGCCAGCGCCATTCCACCAATTGCCATCGCTCCAAACAGACTGTTCGGCGACATGATGCTGTTCTGCGCTTCGGGATACCGAGCACGAAGTAGCTTATCGCATGGGCGCATGCCGCTCCTGCAGGTTGCCCAATGCAACAATGTGTCGATCCCTGCCGCCTTCGGCTGCTGCGTTCCACACTCGTCGACCGCCCACTTCATCGCATCGTCCACAGTGCTGACAGTGGAGGCTTTGACGCAGTTTCCGTCGACAATGGCGACCCCAAATTTGCCGTAGCCTCCAGGGTCAAAGCCGAGATAGATGCCTTCGCGATCTCCGCACATTATGCAGCCCCAGCCGTAGACAGATCACTTTACCAGCCAGCCTTCCGCAACGCTGCGGGGGCTTCGAGTCGCGTCTCTCAACACCCATCAATTTTAGGACGAATAAGCGCCGTGCGCTTCTTGAATTTTTCAACGCACCTTTCGGATTAGGCTGCGTGAAGGGTTTGAAACTTCTGGCCTTTTGCGGGTCGAAATTCATCCTCCAAATTGCGCCTCTATGCGTTGGTTTGAGCTGAATTGACCGACGAACGCGCGGTATGGACCTGATGGGAGGCCGTCGGCGAAGCGGCGGGGGCCTCGCTATAACTCCCCGGGACAGAAGGTGCGCGTGGCGCAGCAGTCTGCTAAACCGCCGCGCAACCCTTCCCGCTCTGGACCTCCATGAACATTTTCGACGACTTTCACGCTCGCATCGCCGCCATTCTCGATCGCATCGCGGCCGACGGCCGGCTGCCCAGTCTCGATCACGCGCGTTTCGTCGTCGAGCCGCCAAAGGACGCAACGCTGGGCGATCTCGCGTCGAACGCCGCCATGGTCTTCGCCAAGGAGGCGAAGCCGCATTTCGCCTCTCCGCGCGAACTGGCGGTGGCGATTTGCTTCGCGCTTGCTGAGACGGAGAACGTCGCGAGCGCGGAAGTCGCTGGACCGGGCTTCATCAATATCCGCCTCAAGCCGAAGATTTTCGCTGACGTTCTTCGCGCCGTGTTGCGCGATCCGCAGAATTTCGGCCGCGTCGTCAAGAGCCGGTCAAGCGCTCTGCAGGGCAAGGTCAATGTCGAATATGTCTCGGCCAATCCGACGGGGCCGATGCATGTCGGCCACGGACGGGGCGCCGTCTTCGGCGACGCGCTCGCAAATCTCTTGGCCTTTTCGGGCTGCGAGGTGACGCGCGAATATTACATCAATGACGCCGGCGCCCAGGTCGACGTCCTGGCGCGCTCCGTTTTTCTTCGCTACCGCGAAGCCCTGGGCGAGGCGATCACGATTCCCGAGGGGCTCTACCCGGGCGACTATCTGAAACCCGTCGGCGAGGCGCTCGCCAAAGCGCATGGCGCGGCGCTCGTTGGAAAGCCGGAGAGCGAGTGGCTGCCAGTCGTTCGCGCCGCCGCCATCGACGCGATGATGGAGATGATCCGCGGCGATCTTGCCGCCTTGAACATCACGCATGAGACGTTCTTTTCCGAGCGGGCCTTGCATGCAAAAAAGGACGGCGTCTCGTCGATCGACGCCGCCATCGACTGGCTTCGCGCCAAAGGCCTCGTCTATGAGGGCCGCTTACCCCCGCCAAAAGGGCAATTGCCCGACGACTGGGAGGATCGCGAGCAGACGCTGTTCAGATCGACGCTCTTTGGCGACGACGTCGACCGCGCCTTGAAGAAATCCGACGGTTCGCCGACCTACTTCGCGGCGGATATCGCCTATCATAAAGACAAGATCGATCGCGGATTCGACACGCTTGTCGACGTCTGGGGCGCCGATCACGGCGGCTATGTCAAGCGCATGACGGCGGCGGTCGCCGCGCTCTCGGACAAGCGCGTGACGCTCGACGTCAAGCTTTGCCAGCTCGTCAAGCTGATGCGCGCCGGCGAACCGGTCAAAATGTCGAAGCGGGCCGGGGACTTCGTCACATTGCGAGAGGTCGTCGACGAGGTCGGCGTCGACGCCGTGCGATTCATGATGCTCTATCGCAAGAATGACGCGCCGCTCGATTTCGACCTTGCCAAGGTCATCGAGCAATCGAAGGACAATCCCGTCTTTTACGTCCAATACGCCCATGCGCGGGGGAAGTCGGCGCTGCGCCAGGCGCTCGCCGCTTTTCCCGATATTGACCTCTCGGCCGTAAGCTTGGCCGAGGCGGATTTGGCCCTTTTGGCGGACGAGGGCGAACTTGTTTTGGCCAGGATGATCGCTCAGTATCCCCGGGTCATCGAGGCGGCGGCGGCGGCGCATGAGCCGCACCGGGTGGCCTTTTATCTGCACGAACTGTCGAGCGTGTTCCATTCGCACTGGAATCGCGGCAAAGATCAGCCGCAATTACGGTTTGTTAAGTCTGACGAGAGAGAGTTAACCATCGCTCGGGTTGCGTTGGTTAGCTCTTTAACGATCGTCCTGGGGTCAGGCTTGAGGCTGCTCGGCGTGAGCGCCCCCGACGAAATGCGCTAATCGACGCCTTGAGCGGCCACGGCCAGGCGTAGGACGCGCTTATCAATTTGCTTCGCGCCCCCCAGGAATCAACGAGCGAGGTGCATCATGCGCGAGACATCCGTTAGAGGCCCGGCGATCGATCTCGGCGAATTCGAGCGGCGGCTGCGTGGGTCGGAACGGGCCCCACGAGCCGACGATCCGCTCAGCGAACTCGCCCGGCTGGTCCATCGCGAGGACCGCGCGGCCACGGATCCTTACAGCCAAATTCTCGCGGCGCGCGACGCTCGCGTTCAAGCCGCTGAACTGCGGGGATCCTATGACGCCGCGCCGCCAGTGGCGGCCGAACCGCCATATTATCCAGAGCCGTCGATGGAGCAGCTTTTGGAGCCTGCCTATCCGGTTGATCCCGACTATCGCGATTTGCCGCCGGGCTATAGCCCGCAGCAAGGGGCCGGATACGAGTCCGGCTACCAGGAAGCCGAGGCCGGCTGGAGCGATGATTCGCAGTATCTCGATTATGGCCAGAGCGATGAATATTATGAGGATTCCCAAGGTTGGCGGTCCTGGTTCCGGCCGTGGCACGCCGTCGTCGCGATTTCGCTCGTCGCCGTTCTGAGCATCGGCTTCGCTTTCTGGCATCGCAGCGGCTCCAATGGCTCACGCGAGATCGCAACCATCGTCGCGCCGGAAGGACCGGTGAAGGTCAAGCCAAGCGTTGAGGCCGAAACCACGCCAGACGCCAGCGCAGCTGTTGTTCTAGACCGCAGGGAGCAGGCGCCGGTTCAGAAGGTCGTCACTCATCAGGAACAGGCGGTGGATCCTTCGGTCGCGCCGAATACGGCGCAGCTCGGCGACGGGCCGGTCAATTTGCCGCATGAGCCGGCTCCGGCCGCTGCCGCGCCAAAGAGGGTGAAAACCGTCACTGTGCGGCCGGACGGCAGCCGGGTTGAAGA
>NZ_JAMRYX010000221.1 GCF_024448135.1 Methylocystis suflitae | reverse complement strand
ACGGTCGACAAGGGCACGGAAGAAAGTCAGGATTTCATTGAACATGTACCAAGTTCCGACAGATCCGACATAGCCGAGCGTTAAGGGGCTGTTGGCGCGCTTCTCTGGTGGATGGAAGCGGTCGAGATCTGCGCAAGTGGGGATCACCGTCAGAGGCGGCATACGATTCTTGAGATAGGGAAAACGCGCGATTTCGCGTTTCGAGGCGTGGGTGAGCGTAACGACGTGATCGGCAGCGCTCAAGAATCGTCGCTCCAGAGTTTTCGCGGTTCGATACAGAAGCCCATTGCGCGGCCAAAGTCCGCCGTCAATACGTTCGTCCGCCCAGAAGCCCCGCATGTCGAACAGAAATTTCGCCCCTGTGATTTGTTTAACGCCGAGCGCTATTAAAGCGGGTACATAGCTGCGCGCATGGACGATTCTGACGCGATGATGCAGCGTGAGATGTATAGCGGTGACCGCTCCTATCACGATATCGTATGCGGTTGCCAGAGCCGATGGAGATTTGTGATAGGTGAGTGGGGTCCACGAAATTCCTGCTTTGTCTAGTCGTTTCCGCATGGTGCCCATGCGCTCCGTATCTTGGCGGTCTTGTTGTTTCTCATAGGAAATGAGGTGGATCGGCCAATCTGCGGCGAGGATTTCGAGATAGCCCAGCACTTGGCTTTGGCCGAGCGGCTCAAGCACGCCATCATAGGTGATGTAAAGCACGGGGGGGCGAGCGATAGA
>NZ_JAMRYX010000220.1 GCF_024448135.1 Methylocystis suflitae | reverse complement strand
GATCACCAAACGCTCGTCGAACTCGGACAGCGCCTTCTTGCGCGCAGCTTTTCCGAGGCGCTTGGCAAGCGTCGGATTGTCATGAAGTTTCGCTATGGCGCAGGCAAGCGCTTTCGCGTCACGTGCGGGGACCAGGAGACCGTCAACGCCATCCATCACCACTTCCCGACAACCGGGCACATCGGTGGTGATCAAGGGCCGCGCGCAAGCTGCCGCCTCGATGAGCGTTTTTGGCAGTCCCTCTCGGTAGCTCGGAAGCACGACGATGTCGGCCTCAGCCAGCAGCGTTGGCATGTCAGTTATATGACCCAGCCATTCAACGATCCCTTCCGCCTGCCAGGCAAGCAGTGTTTCTTCCGCAATCGCGGCTGGATTGCCTGCATCAGGGACGCCGGCTAGAAGAAACCGAAGTTGGCGGTTTTCGGATTTGAGGCAGCGTGCGGCCTCGACGA
>NZ_JAMRYX010000219.1 GCF_024448135.1 Methylocystis suflitae | reverse complement strand
CTGGGCGATGGACATCAGCTACATCCCGATGCGGCGCGGATTCGTCTATCTCGCGGCGGTCGTCGACGTGGCGAGCCGCCGCGTCCTTTCGCATCGCGTGTCGATCACGATGGAGGCGGCGTTCTGCGTCGAGGCGCTTGAGGAGGCGCTGGCGAAACACGGCAAGCCCGAGATTTTCAACACGGATCAGGGGAGCCAGTTCACCAGCCTCGACTTCACGAGCGTGCTGCTGGATGCGAAGGTCATGATCAGCATGGACGGCAAGGGCGCCTGGCGCGACAATGTCTTCGTCGAGCGGCTGTGGCGCAGCGTCAAATACGAGGAGGTCTATCTGCGCGCCTACGACACTGTGTCCGAAGCGCGTGCGTCGATTGGCCGGTATCTGACCTTTTAGAACGGGGCTTGAGAACGCCCACAGGACCGCCTGCGGGGAGGTTCTCTATCGGCTTCATCCGTGGTTCGGGCGCGAAGTTTTCATCCATGACGCGATCGACAAGATCGATGGCGTCGTGTTCCGGTGCTCGGTCGACGGCTCAAACGTCAAGCGGCTGCTCGAGGTCCCCGCGCGGATGTATCGACGCTGGCCGGGGCGAAGCTTTAAGTCGACTTCTACGTGGCCTTTGCCGGCTGGGCGGGATCGTAGACAAAATAGCGACCGCCGAGCGAGCCCTCGAAACAAGCCGATCCGTTCCGGCGCTGCAAATAGAATTTCACCTGGGTATGGGGGACGCCGACCCTTATCGTCGTGTCTCGGATTTCGTCGATTTTGACTTCCAGCGGCTCGTCGGGGCGATCAACGTCAATGAGGACAATGTGCCTCGTCATAACTGCTCTCCCTGTAATACTGCCGCCCGGGTAAAATCTGATTATCATAGCAAATCAAACGTGGCGCGCGAGTCCCGCGCCGGGCCGGCGCAACATGATCCAGGTCAGCGGCGCGCCGGGGAAACACTCGAAGCCGTCCGCAATGAGTTCGCAGCCCATACGGCGATAGAAATTCTTCGTGCGCTCGTTCTGGGTTTCGAGATAGATCGACCAGTTGTTGTTATCGGCTTCCCGCATCAGCGCGCGCGCGAGCTGCATGCCGACGCGTTCTCCCGCCCGTCCGGCGAGCCAGCAGGCTTGCGCATGTGGCTCTTGGGGGCGGCGCAGCTCGAAAGCCTGCTGCGCGCGTCGCAGTTCGAGCAAGCCGCGCGGACTCGTCGCGGCAATGGCGAGGAATCGCGGAAGCTGCCTTAGAATGCGCGAAAGTGTCATCGGATAGGCTCCGGGCCCGTACCACAGAAGCGCGCCGACAATGACCGCGTCGCAGCAGGCGATATGGAGGCCGCCGAAACGCGCGGTGTCGTCGACAAGCGCGTCGAACAGCGCCCGCAAAACGGACTCGCGCGTCGGCTCGCTGGGAAACGCGGTCACGAACAGCGGGCTGTCGAGGAAAGCGTCGACGAGGAGGGCCACTGTTTTGTCAAGCATCGCGCGGCACGATGCGTCGATGCGCCGAATTTCAACTGCCTGTGACATTAAGCCCCACGCACATCAATTCAGGCGCCAACCGAATCGTTGACAGCATCCCGCTTCCTCCGCCAGCGGCGAACAGTGAACGCCATATTGCAAGAAACTATTTCGTTCTCTTGTCCTTTCTAAGATGGCGCGCGGCGTGGACTCGTTCAGCGCGAAGAACGTCGCAGGCTTTTGTATGCGGCGGTTAAATCGGAATTCGTCTCCGTCGATCAATTTCACAATAGACTTTTTTCCGATCTGGCCTCGAAGCTTCAGAGCCCACTCAGCTTCCCGCCGGATCATTAGCGCGAAGTTCGGCGAGAGTAGATGGGTCAGCGCGCACGTTCAATTTGTGACCGCTCAGACGATAGGTCGGAAATTGTCACGGAGATGCGTTGTCGTTCACAGGTGGCCGGCAACGCTTATCGGGCAGATGTTGGGCACGAAGGTCCGGTCGCTTCATCAATGGACAGAAGTTCTGATTTTGTTGGCGTAACCAAGGGGCTTCGAGCGAGAGTAAGGCGATCGGGCGTCCCTTCATATTCGGCGGGGCCGAGCGCCCGGCCGTCGAGCTTCACGCCCAGCAGCATCAACTCGTCGCCGTCGAGCACGAGTGGCGTGGAAAGATCCCCGGCTGGATTGCGGCGCAACGCCAGCCGCGCGGAGACGCGGGTCTTCGTCGGATGCAGGCTGAAATCGAGTTCGACAGAATCGATCGCGAAATCGGCCGGACGGTAACCGGCGAGCCGGATGGCGGCGGTCGAAGGATCACGCATCTTGTTGTGGGGGCTAGAGCCACGTTTCTGCCGCGATTATAGAACGAGAGTCATCATTTGTGACGGTCGGAACAGCCTAACATGGAGGCGACAGTCTTTTTTTGGAAAATCTCCGGCAAGAGGCCGAAATGCCTTGAGCCTGCCGCCGCGTCCGGGCTAAATCAGCTCCATCTTGGCGCCAGAACAAATGGCCCGCCGCCGTGCGCGCGTTGTCGACGTGCGCTGCTTCGCCTCTGAAACGATTCCGCTGGCTTGTCCGCGGAAACAGGCGTCAGCCTGTAAAGCGAAGGTTCATGATCAATCACATGCGGCGGGCGCTTGCTCCTATCTTTGGCGATTTCATTGTCTCTGGCCTTTTCATTCTTGGCGGCCTTCTGACGTTCAGCGCTCCAGCCGTGGACGCTGCGCCCGCCGA
>NZ_JAMRYX010000218.1 GCF_024448135.1 Methylocystis suflitae | reverse complement strand
CGCGACGACGCCGAACTTGCCGATGCGCGCGCGCAATGGAAAGAACTGCGCGATCTGGGCTATAGCCTCGTCTATCACCAGCAGAGCGAGAGCGGCGGATGGGAAGAGAAGGCGCGCGAACCGAAGGCATAGATCACGCCGCATCTGGGCGGGATCGCCCAGATGCGGATGACGTGATCGATTCCAAAGGATTAGAGCGCGCTCCAGGCGAAAAACCGGATTCCACTTTTTCGCAGCGCGCTCTAGGCGAAGATTTCGCCGAACGCCGCGCCCGGGCGCGCGAAAGGCTCGACGCCGTTGATCCGCATAAGCGTCCCGGCGGGACCGAGGCCGATCCCAAGCGCCGGGAATGGTTCGAGGCAGTTTACGCTCTCGCCGAGGACGATCCGGCCGCCGTGCCCTGGGCGCATCTTGAGCCGCGCCCGCTGCTTGAAGATTGGCTGGCCGCGCGCTCGCTCGTCGGCCTTCGCGCGCTCGACGTCGGCTGCGGATTGGGCGACAACGCCGAAGCGCTGGCGCGCGCCGGCGCGCATGTCGTCGCCTTCGATCTCGTCGAGCGGGCCGTGCAATGGGCGCGCGAGCGTTTTCCGCAGAGCGCGGTCGACTATCGCGTCGCCGATCTCTTCGATGCGCCATCCGAATGGCGCGGCGCCTTCGATCTCGTGCACGAGCTTTATACGCTGCAGGCGCTTCCCGAGACGCTTCTGCCCGACGCCGCGCGGGCGCTGGCTTCCTTTGTCGCGCCGGGCGGAACGCTGCTCGTCATCTCGCGGGCGCGTGATGAAGGCGAAGACCTTGGCGGCCCGCCATGGCCGCTCGCGCGAACCACTATCGAATCGCTCGCCCTCGACAGTCTTCGGCTGGTTGCGCTGGAGGATATTCCGGCAAGCGGCGGCCTCGCGCGCCACTGGCGCGCCGAGTTTCGTCGCGGCGAGGCTGGCGGGTGAGCGCGCCGCTGCTGTCGATTAAAGGCGTCAGCAAAAAATTCGGCGCCGTCGTTGCGCTCGAGGAGGTGTCGCTCGACGTGGGGGCCGGCGAATTCTTCGCGCTTCTTGGACCGTCCGGCTGCGGCAAAACCACGCTGATGCGTTGCATCGCGGGTTTCGAGTCGCCGGACGCCGGAACGATTTCGCTGAGCGTCGTCGATCTTTCCGGCGTGCCGCCCTATCGGCGACCCGTGAACATGATGTTCCAGTCCTATGCGCTATTTCCGCATCTCAATGTCTTTGAGAACATCGCCTTCGGTCTGCGACGGCAAGGGGGGACGAGAGACGCCATCGACGCGCGCGTCGGCGAATTGCTTGCGATGACGCAGCTTTCGGCTTTTGGCCATCGCAGAATCGACGAGCTCTCCGGCGGACAAAAGCAGCGCGTCGCGCTGGCGCGGGCGCTCGCGCCGCGTCCGAAAATGCTGTTGCTCGACGAGCCGCTGGCCGCGCTCGATCGCAAGCTGCGCGAAGAGACGCAGTTTCAGCTCAAGGAAATCCAGCGGCTGACGCAGACGAGCTTCGTCATCGTCACGCATGATCAGGACGAAGCGCTGGCGCTCGCCGACCGCATTGCGGTGATGCGGGCGGGCAGGGTGGAGCAGGTCGCCGGGCCGATGGAGATTTACGACCGGCCCGCGACGCGCTTCGTCGCCGGCTTCGTCGGCGAAACGAATTTCATCGAGGGACGCCTCGACCGCAACGGCGCTGCGGCGCTGGTGGCCGAGTTTGGACGAATCCCCTGCGAGCCTGGAGATTTGCCCGATGGCGCGCGGGCGACGCTCAGCGTGCGCCCCGAGCGGATCGGCGTTGCGCGCGAAGGCGAGGGAATCGCGGGTTTCGTCGAGAACTTCGTGTTTCGCGGCGAAACGACGCTGCTGCGGGTGCGCGTCGCCAGGGACATCGTTCTGCGCGCGGCCGCATGCCATGGCGAGCGCCACGCGATCGGCGACTCCGTGAGGCTCAACTTCCCACCTGGCGCGGGAACGCTTCTCGCGGAGGAGACGTAAGATGAGGCTCAAAGGACGAACCCGGCGCCATAACGCCGTCCTGGGGAGGGCTCGACGCGACGCGACGCCCTCGTCCTTCGAGACGCGCCTTTCAGGCGCTCCTCAGGATGAGGGCGCTGTCACCGGGCCTATGGCATGAGCGCACGCCGCCGACTCTCGCTGGGCGAGCGGCTCGTGATCGCGGCGCCTTATCTGTGGATCGGCGCCTTTTTCCTTGCGCCGATGTTGCTCATCGCCAAGATTTCCGTTTCGCAATCGGTGCTTGCGCGCCCGCCCTATCGGCCGATTTTCGAGCCTTCCGACAGTTTGGCCGCCATTTGGGCCAAGGCGCAGACCTTTTCGTTCGACGCCTATCGCGCGCTGATGAGCGACACGCTTTATCTCGAATCCTATCTGTCCTCGCTCACCATCGCCGCGGTCTCGACGCTGATCGCGCTGATCATCGCCTATCCTTTCGCGCTCGCCATGGCGCGCGCGCCCGAGCGCCTGCGCCCCATGCTCATCGGCCTTGCGGCGGCGCCGTTCTGGACGAGCTTTCTCATCCGCGTCTACGCCTGGATCGCGCTATTGAAGGACGATGGGTTGATCAATAACGCGCTGATGGCGCTGGGGCTCATTAGCGCGCCGCTGCAAATGTTCGCGACAACGGGCGCCGTCGTCGTCGGCATCGTCTACTCCTATCTGCCCTTCATGCTGTTGCCGCTCTACGCGGCGCTGGAGCGACAGGACCCCAGCCTTCGCGAGGCGGCGGCGGATCTCGGGGCGTCGCCGGCGCAGGTGTTCTTGCGCGTGACGCTGCCGCTCTCGCGTGAAGGCGTGATTGCGGGCGCGCTTCTCGTCTTCATTCCGGCGGTCGGCGAATTCGTCATTCCGGATCTCCTCGGCGGATCCGAGACGCTGATGATCGGGCGAACCTTGTGGAACGACTTCTTCTCCAACCACGACTGGCCGGCGGCCTCCGCCGCGGCGATCGCGCTCGTCGCTGTGTTGATGATTCCGCTGCTGCTGTGGGAGCGGGCGCGGCTTGCCGATGAGGACGATGCTCGATGAGCGCGGCAGCCTCATGGGCGCGTCGCGCGACACTTTTTATAGGCTTTGTCTTCCTTTACGCCCCGATCGTCATTCTCGCTGTCATGAGCTTCAACGCGTCGCGTCTGGTTTCGGTGTGGGGCGGGTTTTCGACGAAATGGTATGCGGCGCTCCTGGAGAATGAGCAGCTTCTGCATTCGGCGAAGATCAGCCTCGCCGCCGCGCTGACCTCGGCCACCATCGCGACTCTGCTGGGCCTTCTGGCCGCCATATCGCTTGCGCGGTTTGGACGCTTTCGCACGCGCATGCTGTTCTTCGGCGCCGTTCATGCCCCGCTGGTTCTGCCGGAGGTCGTGCTCGGCCTCGCGCTCCTCACCTGTTTCGTCGCGTTCGGGGTGGGACGAGGCTTCGTCACGCTGGTCATCGGTCATGTTACATTGACAATGTGTTTCACGACGGTCGCGATTCTCGCGGCGCTGCGCGACAGCGATCCGGCGCTCGAAGAAGCGGCGATGGATCTGGGGGCGACGCCTTTAGGGGCCTTTATCCGCGTCGCGTTGCCGCAGATCGCGCCGGCGATCGTCACCGCTTATCTCCTGGCGTTCACTCTTTCTCTCGACGACCTTGTCATCGCCAGTTTTGCGACGGGACCCGGCGCGACGACGCTGCCGATGCGCATCTACTCACAGGTACGGCTGGGCGTTTCGCCGCAGATCAACGCCATTTCGACGCTGCTTCTGGCGCTCGTCGCCGTAGCGCTCGGACTCGCGGCGCTTGTTTCGTCCGGGCGCGCGCGGCGCGATGGCAAGTGGTGACAAGCTTGGCGCCCGCGCCAGATAATGCATCATGACTCAAAATTGGTTCGCTTCGCTTCCGAATTTCATCACCATTGGCCGTCTCGTGCTGACGCCGGCGACGATCATCTTGATCGTCGAGCGGCAATGGACCGCCGCCTTCCTGCTCTTCGCCGTCGCCGGCCTGTCCGACGCCCTGGACGGTTGGCTGGCCCGCACTTACAGTCTCCAATCGGAACTTGGCGCAATTCTCGATCCCATCGCCGACAAGGCGCTCATCGTTTCGATGTACGTGACGCTCGCGATCGTTGACGCGCTGCCGGCCTGGCTCGCAATCATGGTGGTGTTTCGCGATGTCATGATCACGGGGGCGGTGTCGCTGTCGTGGCTCATGGGCCGGCCGATGAAGGTGCATCCACATTTTTCTTCCAAGGCGACCACCGCCGCGCAACTGGTGTTCGCGGGCGTCGTTCTGGCCGTTCAGGCATACGGCCTTCATATTCCGCTGTTAAACGTAACGCTCATCGCCCTCGTCGCCGCATTGACCGTTGCTTCCGCCTGCGTCTATCTGTGGCTTTGGGTCCAGCATATGAGGCTGTGACATGTCACAGAGAACACCGACGCTCGGCTCCGATACTGCGCAGCCGGCGGTCATTCCGCCGCCTCTCGAAGCGGGCGACGACGCCGAGATGCGGCAGCTGCAATGGGCGGGGCTGAGCCTCGAACGACAGCTGGCGCTCTGGGGCTTGACGCTTCTGGCGCTAGGCCTGTCGCTCTATTTCCTGAGCCCGGTGCTTGCGCCCTTTGTCGCCGGAACCGCGCTCGGCTATCTGCTCGACCCCGTGGCTGACCGGCTGCAGCGGCTGGGCCTGTCGAGATTGGGCGCCGCGGGTCTTCTGCTCGTCGTCTTTATTCTGGTCGTCGGGACCGCAGCCGTTGTTCTGGTTCCGATTCTTTCGCATCAGCTTGCGAGCTTCCTCACCTCGCTGCCGGGCTATTTGCAGACGCTGCATGGCCTCCTTACGCAATGGAGCGAGCGCGTCACGAGCGATTCCATCAATGGCTGGCTGAAGGAATTCGGACTCGGCGGCGCCGCGGCGTCTTTCGATGCGCAAAAATATATAAACGACCTCACGAGCCAGGGCGCGACGTTGCTCGGCGATTTCCTGAAATCGCTGTTGTGGCGGGGCTATGCGCTCATCAACGTCATCTCGCTCATCGTGATCACACCGGTCGTCGCCTTCTATATGCTGGTCGATTGGGATCACATGGTCGGCATCATCGACGATCTGATTCCGCCGCGCCATCGCGACGACGTGCGCTCGCTCGCCCGCGACATCGATCGCGCGCTTGCCGGCTTCGTGCGCGGGCAGTCGCTTGTCTGCCTGTTCCTTGGCGTCTGGTATGCTGGGGGGCTTTCGGCGATCGGGCTGAATTTCGGGTTCCTCATCGGCGTCATCGCGGGTTTTCTGAGCTTCATCCCCTACGTCGGCTCCGTCACCGCCTTCGTATTATCGATCATCGTCGCGATCGTTCAGGGCTGGCCGCACATCCATCTGCCGATCGAGGCGGTGGCGATCGTGACGACTGGACTGATCATGGACGGCTATGTGCTGTCGCCGCGGCTCGTCGGCGCCTCCGTCGGGCTGCATCCGGTCTGGATCATGTTCGCCTTGCTGGCCTTCGGCGCGCTTTTCGGATTTACGGGGCTTATCGTCGCCGTGCCTGTGGCGGCGGCGCTCGGCGCCTTCATGCGCTTTCTTGCAAAACGCTACCGTGGGAGCGCGCTCTATCAGCACCCGATCCCCGACCGCACATGACAAAGGCCGGCGCGCCGGAAAAACGCGAGCGGGGACGTCAGTTGCCGCTCGACCTGCCGACGACGCCGCGCTTCGGACGTGAAGAGTTTCTGCCCGCCGCATCGAACCGGGCGGCGCTCGAGATGATCGAGCGCTGGCCGGATTGGCCCGATCGGGTTCTCGCGCTGATCGGGCCCGCCGGCGCGGGCAAATCCCACCTCTGCGCCATTTGGGCGGCGCGCGCGAGCGCGCTTGTGGTTGCGCCCGAGGCCCTGCCGACGCTGGAAGGGCTGGTCGCGCAGGCGCCGCGCGCCGTCGTCATCGATGACGTCGACCGCGTCGCCGACGAAACCTCGCTGTTTCATCTCCTGAATTTTGTGAACGAAAACGGCGCTTACCTGCTGATGAGCGCGGCCCGCCCGCCGCGGGCCGAAGACACGCGGCTTCCCGACCTGTTGTCGCGTTTGCGGCGCGCCCCGATCGTCGAAATCGGCGCGCCGGACGAGACGTTGATGCGCGCGGTTCTGGTGAAGCTCTTCGCGGATCGACAGCTCCTCGTCGAACCGCCGGCGCTGGCTTTCGCCGCGCTGAGGCTGGAGCGCTCTCTCGCCGCCGCACGCGCCTTTGTCGCCGCTCTCGACCGCGAGGCTTTGGCGCAGGGGCGGCCTGTCACACGGGCGCTCGCGGCCAAGGTTATTGAGAAGTTTACTTAAGGATTGGCCGAAGGATTTCGCCGCCGCACAGGCCTGTGGCATGATGGCCGGGACGGGAAGTGGAAATGAAGCTGCATATTCAGGATAAACTCGCAGCCCAGCGCACGGGCGCCGATATCGCCGTGATGGATTGCGCCGACCAGATTCTCGTCGAGGATCCCGCCAAGCTTGCGGCCTCTCCCCAGCGCTTCATCAATCGGGAGCTGTCCTGGCTGGAATTCAATCGCCGCGTTCTGGAGGAGGCCTCCAACCGCAATCACCCGTTGCTTGAGCAACTGCGATTTCTGTCGATCTCGGCCAATAATCTCGACGAATTCTTCATGGTGCGCGTCGCCGGCCTTCGCGGGCAGGTGCGCTCGGGCGTAACGGCGCGCTCCGAGGACGGCCTGACGCCCGCCGAGCAGCTGACGAAGATCACCGAGCGCGTCACGCTGTTGACGAGCGAGCAATTGCGGCGCTGGCGCGAGCTTCGCGCCGAGATCGAAGACGTCGGCATTGTTATCGTCGAGCCCGCGGACGTCTCTAAGGCCGACCGCGAGTGGCTTGAGGAATATTTCCTCAGCCGCGTGTTTCCGGTGCTGACGCCGCTCGCGGTCGATCCGGCGCATCCGTTTCCTTTCATCCCCAATCTCGGCTTCACATTGGCGCTCGAACTGGTGCGCCCCGGCGATCGCAAGACGCTACAGGCGCTCGTCCGCCTGCCGCCGAAGATCGAGCGCTTCGTGCGCTTGCCGGCGACGGCGGGCGTCGCTGGTCGTGAGCGCTTCATGCTGCTCGAAACGCTGATCGCGATGAACGCGCAGCGGCTGTTTCCTGGCTATTTGCTGCGGGCGCAGGGGCTGTTCCGGGTCATCCGCGACAGCGATCTCGAAGTCGAGGAAGAAGCCGAAGATCTCGTGCTTCTTTTTGAGACCGCGTTGAAGCGGCGTCGGCGCGGTTCGGTGATCCGGCTCGAAGTGGCGGCGGATATGCCGGCGACCTTGCGCGCGCTGGTCGCCGAGGAGCTCGACGTCAACGAGCCGGAAACATTCGAGATCGACGGCATGTTGGCGCTCAACGATCTTTCCGAACTCGTCGCGCTCGACCGGCCGGAGCTGAAATTCAAGCCCTACAACCCGCGCTTTCCGGAACGGGTGCGCGACAATGGCGGCGATTGTTTCCTCGCGATCAAGCAGAAGGATCTCGCGGTCCATCACCCTTACGAATCTTTCGACGTCGTCGTGCAGTTCCTGCAACAGGCCGCGCGCGATCCCAATGTCATCGCCATCAAGCAGACGCTCTATCGCACCTCCAACAACAGTCCGATCGTGCGCGCGCTTGTGGAGGCCGCGGAGGCGGGCAAATCCGTCACCGCGCTCGTCGAATTGAAGGCGCGCTTTGACGAGGAAGCGAATATTCGCTGGGCGCGCGATCTCGAACGCGCCGGCGCGCAGGTCGTCTTCGGCTTCATCGAGCTCAAGACGCACGCCAAATTGTCGCTCGTCGTGCGCCGGGAAGGCGGCGGCCTCGTCACCTACTGCCATGTCGGCACCGGCAATTATCACCCTGTGACGGCGCGCATCTACACGGACATTTCGGTGTTCACCGCCGACCCGGTGATCGGGCGGGACATCTCGCGTATCTTCAATTACATCACCGGCTATGCCGAGCCGGCCGGGCTTGAGCGCATGTCGGTGTCGCCGATTTCGCTCAAGAAGAAGCTTCTCGAGCATATCGACGAGGAAATCGCCTTCGTGAAGGCCGGCAAGCCGGGCGTCATCTGGGGCAAATGCAACGCGCTTGTTGATCCCGAAATTATCGACGCCTTTTATGCGGCGTCGCAAGCGGGCGTCTCAATCGAACTCATCGTGCGCGGCATCTGCTGTCTGCGGCCCGGCGTTCCCGGACTGTCCGATAACATTCGCGTAAAGTCGATCGTCGGCCGCTTTCTCGAACACGCGCGTGTTTACGCCTTCGGCGGCGGCCATGTGCTGCCGCATCCGCGCGCGCATGTCTACATCTCTTCCGCCGATCTGATGCAGCGTAATCTCGATCGAAGAGTTGAGGTGATGATGCCGATCGTCAATCCGACGGTGCATCAGCAGGTGCTCGATCAGATCATGCTCGCCAATCTCATCGACAATGAGCAGAGCTATCGCGTCCTGCCGGACGGCTCGTCGCTGCGCATCGTTCCGCCCGAAGGCGAGGAGCGTTTCAATGCGCACAAATATTTCATGACCAATCCCTCGCTTTCGGGGCGCGGAAAGTCGCTCAAGGATTGGCGGCCGCGCTCGCTCTTAAAGCGCGGCCAAAATGCTTGAGGCGGCGGCGCGTGGCGCGACGCAGCGCTCCGACTCCGCGCCAAAACCCGTCGCGATCGTCGACATCGGCTCGAATTCGGTGCGTCTTGTCGCCTATCAGGCGCTCGCGCGCGCGCTGACCCCGATCTTCAACGAAAAGGCGATGTGCGGTCTCGGCAAGGGCGTCCTCACGACCGGCCGACTGCCGGATGAGGGCGTCGACAAGGCGATGAAGGCGCTGCGCCGCTATCGGGCGCTGTGCGAGACGATGGGCGTCGACGACATCGAGGTGATCGCCACCGCGGCGGTGCGCGGGGCCAAGAATGGCGATGTTTTTCTGGACGCGGCGCGCGACGCCATTCAGCGCGACATTTCGCTGCTTTCGGGCCGCCGCGAGGCGGAGCTTTCCGCGCTTGGCGTCATTTCGGCGATCCATGAGCCGAACGGCGTCGTGGGCGATCTCGGCGGCGGCTCGCTCGAACTCATCGACGTCCACAAGGAGTCGCTCGGCAAGGGGATCACCCTGCCGCTGGGCGGACTCGCCTTGATGGACGCCTCGCGGCGCTCGATGCGCGAGGCGACGCGCATCGCCCGCAAGGCGATCGCCGACGCGAAGCCGCTCGATCATCTCAAGGACCGCACCTTTTACGCGGTCGGCGGCACCTGGCGATCGCTCGCCAAACTCCACATGCGTCAGCGCAACTATGCGCTCGGCGTCATGCATCATTACCGCATCCAGACGAGCGAAGCCGCCGACTTCGCTGAGCTTGTCGAACATATCGACAGCGAGGCGCTTGAGGACATCGACTTCGTTTCCGCGGCGCGCCGGCCTTTGCTCGCCTATGGCGCGATCGTGCTTGACGAGATCATCCGCCGCGCAAAGCCTCGCGAAATCGTCATTTCAGCCGCGGGCGTGCGCGAAGGCATGCTGTATGAGCGCCTGTCGCCGGTCGAGCGGCGCGTCGACCCCTTGCTCGCGGCGACGCGCGAATTGGAAGCGACATTCGCGCGCGCGCCGGGCTATGGCGACGATCTCATCGATTGGACGGACGCCTATATGGAAAAGAGCGGCATTGACGAGACCGACGAGGAGCGCCGGCTGCGCCACGCCGCCTGTCTGCTCTCGGACATCGCCTGGCGCGCTCATCCCGAATATCGCGCGCAGCGCGCCATGAACATCGTCACGCAGGGGCCGTTCGTCGCCATTGATCATCCGGGCCGCGCCTTCCTGTCGCTTGCGATCGTCTTCCGTCACGAAGGGCTCGACGGGGCGGAAGGCCTTTCGGATCTGCGCACGCTGTTGACGACACGTCTGTTCGCGCGCGCGCGCATTCTCGGGGCGCTCATGCGTGTCGCTTATTTGTTGTCAGCGTCGATGCCCGGCGTGCTGCCGCGCACGCGCTTGCGGGTCTGCGATCGCGCGGCGACGCTCACTTTGCCTGTCGCTTACGCCGATCTTGCGAGCGAGCGCGTGCTCAATCGTCTGAAGGCGCTCGGCAAGCTCATGGGCGCCGACGCGCAGATCGAGGTGGCGCCCTGAACACAAAAGCGGTTCACTCCCCAAACGGACTTATTTGAAAGGAATTCGATATGGACAGGCAATTCGCAAAAAGGCTTCTGGCGGCCGCCGTTGCCGTCGCATCGATGAGCGGGAGCGCCGAAGCCTGCACGCGCGTGCTCTATGGGACCGCCGACAAGGACTATCTTGTGGGCCGGACGATGGACTGGGACGTCGATCCGCGAACAAGCTTGTGGTCCTTCCCGCGCGGCATGGCGCGCGACGGCGGCGTTGGTCCGGGGTCGATCAAATGGACCTCGAAATATGGGTCGCTCATCGCCGACTTTTACAACGCGGCCACGGCTGAAGGCATGAACGACGCGGGACTCGCGGTTAATCTTCTCTATCTCGCCGAAGCGGATTACGGAGACCCGAAAGCCTCCAAGAAGCCGCTGCTGTCCGTCGGCGGCTGGGCGCAATATGTTCTCGACAATTACGCGAATGTCGCCGATGCGGTGAAGGCGCTGCAAAAGGAGCCCTTCGCGATCGTCGCGCCCGACCTTCCCGGCGGCGTCAAAGCGGCGAGCCATATGGCGCTGGCCGATCAATCCGGCGACAGCGCGATACTCGAATATCTCGGCGGCAAGCTCGTCATTCATCACAACCCCAAATACACGGTGATGACCAATTCCCCGCCTTTCGATCAGCAGCTCGCGCTTAACACCTATTGGATCGAGATCGGCGGGTCGAATTTCCTTCCTGGCACGCATCGCGCGTCGGATCGCTTCGCCCGCGCCAGCTGGAACTTGAACGCGACGCCGAAAGTCGACGACAAGCGCGTGGCGATCGCCAGCGTCTTTTCGATCATTCGAAACGTCTCGGTGCCGCTTGGGATATCCACGCCGCAGGAGCCGAACATCGCCTCGACGCGATGGCGTTCGGTCACCGACATCAAGGATCGGCTCTATTATTTCGAGCCGACGCTGAACCCTTCGATTTTTTGGGTCGAGCTGACGAAATTGAAGCTCGAACCGGGCGCCAAGCCCGCGAAGCTCGATCTTACGGGCAGCCCGATTCTGGCAGGCGAAGTTTCGGACAAATTCGTTCCCGCCGAGCCGTTCAAATTCCTGTCGCACTGACGCGCGAGCGTTTACTCGAGCAACGCGGCGCGTCACAGGACGCGCCGCTTTTTGATGCTACTCCACTGGAGCGTGCGCGACTCGATTGATCTTGTCCACGCGCATGGTCTGTGCGCCAGAGGCGCAATTGAAGCGCAGGGACGTGCCGACGGCAGAGTCGAAAAACGCCGCTTTTCCGTCCGTGACGGTGACGACGAGACGCGTCGCCTGGGTCGCCGGCGTCGGATCCTCGTCCAACGCGGAATCGATGACCATCATGGTGAGACGGCAGCCAGTCTCGCCCCCCACGAAATAGCTCACGACATGCTTCGAGCCAGCGTCGAAGCTCGCCGCCATAAGCGGCTTCATCGTCAAGGAAGCATCAGCTGCGGACAGGCCCGAGCTTGCTGCAAGGCACAGCGCTCCGCCGAACGCCGCCGCGACAATTCGATTTCCTGTAGTCATATCTTATCCTTCCATTTCGGAGCAGGGCCGGCGTAACGAACGACCGTCGCAGCGAACTGCGCCCCACTCGGGATGGAAGGTAGCTACTGCATTGCGGCACAACAATATCGCAATGCAATAAATTCTCGTAATGTCGCGCTATCTATATGATATTCAAGGGAGTTTTATGGCGCACAAATATTCGTCAGCCGCTTGCGCGCGAAAATGGCGCAGCTGTATTGCTGCGCTGCAGCGCAATGTAAGGCGCTTATTCGGCGTTCGCGGGCTCGTCCGCCGCCTGCCAGTCAAAGGTAACGACCCGGCCGTTTTCCACCGAGAGCGCCAGTCGGCCGCGCTTCAACTCCAACGCCTTCTCGCCGAAGATTGCGCGGCGCCAGCCCTTCAGCGCCTGAACGTCGGCATGGTCGTCGTGCGCGATGGATTCGAGATCTTCGACCGTCGCGATCATCTTGGCGGCGACGCCCGTCTCCTCCGACACCTGACGCAGCAAAACCTTGAGCAACTCGACGGTCGCGCCGTTTGAGTTGCGTCGGTCGCGTTCGATGCGCGGCACTGTGGTGGGATCGCGCGCGAGGCCGCGCTCCACAGCGGCGATGATGTCGGTTCCCGCGCGGGAGCGCTCCATACCTTTTGGAAAGGATCGCAAATTGCCGAGCGCTTCGACAGAGCGCGGCGCGGCTTGAGCAATCTCAAGGAGCAAGTCGTCCTTCAGGACGCGCGAACGCGGCACGTCGCGCGCTTGCGCTTCGAACTCGCGCCAGGCGGCCAGTTCCATCAGAACGGCGAGATCGCGCGGCTTGCGCGCGCGATGGCGCAGCCGTTCCCAAGCGTTTTCGGGATGCTGCTCATAGGTCGCGGGCGAGGTGAGCGTCTGCATCTCGTCCACGAGCCATTCAAGGCGATTGGAACGTTCGAGCCGCGCGCGCAGGGCGGTGTAAATATCGCGAAGATGCGTGACGTCGGCGATGGCGTATTCGATTTGGGCGTTTGACAGTGGTCGGCGCGACCAGTCGGTGAATCGCGACGATTTGTCGAGACTGGCGCGCGTGATCGCCTTCACCAGCTCGAGATATGACGCTTGTTCGCCGAATCCGCAGACCATGGCCGCGACCTGCGTATCAAAGATCGGCGCGGGTATGAGTCGGGCGAGGCGCCAGATGATCTCGAGATCCTGGCGCGCGGCGTGGAACACCTTGACGACGTCGGGATTGGCCATCAGCCCAAAAAATGGCGCAAGATCAAGATCATCGGCAAGGGCGTCGATCGCCACAGCCTCTTCTGGCGACGCAAGCTGGATCACGCAGACCCGCGGCCAGAACGTGGTTTCGCGCAAAAATTCGGTGTCGACCGTGACGAAGGGATGCTGAGCGAAACGGTCGCAGACCGCGGTCAGTTCGGGATTGGTGGTGAGAAGACTCATTTGAATTGGTTCTAAACGTTTTTGGTCTCGGTCTGAAGTCCCCAGGAGCGACTTAGGACGTCTCAGCGGCTGTTGGCTGCGCTTGCGCGGCCGGCTTTGACCAAAATACACGCTTTTTGCCGAGAATTCGCCGACATCGCACGCCACGCCCGCGCTGGGCCGAGCGGAGAGCTGCAAGGTGGCGGCGATGCCGTTCAGCAGGGGGCGCGTATGGACCACTCAAGTCGTTGTAAAAAGACAGCTGCGGGCTCGGAATTCCATCATTTCCAAGTTGCGGGCGAGGCCCGATGGGGTAGCATGCCGCCGCCACTCTATCCGGGGAGCCACCCAATTCATGCATGAGCGTCTCACTCTCGCAGCGCGCGCGGCCGCGCGGGCGCGGTGTCCGGCGGCTGTCATCGCCGCTTCACTTCTCGTCGTCAGCGCGCCCGCCATGGCTGCGCATAAGGGCGGCGTCAGCCCCGCGTGGAGTCAGTGCCGCGCGCCTGACCCCGACGCGCGCATCGCAGGCTGCACGCAAGTCATTCAGGAGATCGACAAGGAGACCCCGCACAACAAGGCGGCGGCCTACGTCAATCGCGCGGGCGCTTATCAGGCGAAGGGCGACTACGCGCATGCGCTCGAGGACTTCGGCAAGGCGCTGGAGTTTGAACCCAAATCATCGGTGATTCAGGCCGCGCGCGGCGCCGCGCATCATGCCAAGGGCGACCTCGACAGCGCGCTCGCCGATTATAATCAGGCGCTCGCCGCCGACAAAAAGAACGCCGCCGCGCTTCTGGCGCGCGCCTACATTTGGCGCGCCAAAGGCGATGTCGAGAAGGCTCTCGCCGATCTCGAGGATGCGGCGAAAGCCGACCCAAAATCAACGGCGCCGGGCGTCGCGGCGGGCGCTCTCTATCACGGGAAAGGCGATCATGACCGCGCCATCACGGCCTTTACCGAGGCCGCCAAGCGCGATCCCAAACTGGCCGCGGCGCGCAATGGGCGCGGCGCCTGCCACTACGCCAAGGGCGAATTCGATAAGGCGATCGCCGACTTCGACGCGGCGCTGAAAATCGACGCTCGCCACGTTGGCGCGCTCGTCAATCGCGCCAACGCCTGGCGGGCCAAGAAGGACTTCGCCCGCGCCAAGGCTGATTACGACGCGGCGCTGGCGGCCAAGCCTGATCTCGCCGCGGCGAAGAAGGGGTCGGACGACATGGCCAGGCTCATCGCCAAGAAGGGCTCAGGCGCGGCGACGCCGGCCGATTCCGCCCCTCCCGAAGCCGTACACGACCACAACTGAAGCCCCGGGCGGCGGCAGGCGTTACAGCGCCTTGGCCGCCGCCAGAACCTCCTCGGCGTGGCCCGGAACCTTCACCTTCCGCCAAATCTTGGCGATGCGGCCGTCGGGGCCGATGAGCACCGTCGTACGCTCGACGCCCATATATTTGCGGCCATACATGCTTTTCTCGACCCAGACGCCATAGGCGCCGAGCGTGTCCTTTCCCTCATCTGACGCGAGGGGCAGCGACAATTCATATTTGGCGCGAAATTTGTCGTGGCTCTTGATCGGGTCCGGCGACATGCCGACGACCACGGCCTTGGCCTTCGCAAAACTCTCGCGTAAGGCGTTGAATTCGATTGCTTCCTTCGTGCAGCCCGAGGTGTCGTCCTTTGGATAGAAGTAGAGCACGACTTTTTTGCCCTTCAGCGCGGCGAGCGAGATCTTTTCGCCGCCGGCCCCTGGAAGATCGAAGGCCGGCGCCAAGCTACCTTCCTTCAAGCCTCCCTCCTTCTTCCCCTCCTTGAGTGTAGCTTCGGCCTTGCCGGCGGTCGTGCTCATGGCGCCTTCCTTTCGTCGCATCTGCAGCTAAAATCAGCCCGTAGGATGCAGACTGCGCGCCAGCCGGCAAGACCGGCGTCCAAGACCGGCGTCATTGCCCGCGTCCGCGCTGCGATCGAGCCGAGAGCGAGGCCAATTGACCGACAGGACGGGGCGCAAGCCTAGCGGCGCCGGAGTCGTCGTCGATAGGGGGGGGCGCGCGATGCAGCAGGCCTGTCGCGCGGCGTTGCGGCCGCCGTTTTTTTTGGCGCCGCGCCGCGGGCTTCCCCGCCTGCTCATGCTCAGCGGGCTGGCCGCAACGCTGCTGTGCGCGCTGACCTTCGGCGGCTTCTTCCTGCTGATTTCGCAGGGCTCCATCACCTTTGCTTGGCTCGCGCCGCGCATCGTCGAATCGCTCGACGAACTCGCGGGCGGCCGGTACGAATTTTCGCTGGGCGCCGCCGCGATTGGCAATGGCGATCACGGCCCGACGCTGTCCGTGGATAATTTCATTGTCAAGAAAGACGGTCGTCCGATCGTCGCGGCGCCCCGCGCGGAGCTGTCGCTCGACCTTCGTTCCCTGTTGATCGGCCGCATAAAGCTGCGCCGGCTCGAGGTTCTCGATCTGGACTTGCGCCTGTCGGTCAACCCGGACGGCGCCGTCGAAATTTCAGCCGGCGCGCAACCCGTTCCTGCGCCGTCGCCAGCGATTGCGCCCGGCGCGCCAGCGAACGGCGCCGGGTCGGAGCGCGTGACTCTGCTGCGCGACGCGGCGGGGGCCCTGCGTGGGCTCATGGACTTCGCCACGAGTCCGAACAGTCCAATCGCCGCGCTCGATCGTCTCGGCGTGGCGCATGGCCGGCTCACTATCGACGATCGCACGATCGATCGCGCTATCCGCTATGAAGACGTGACGCTCAGCCTCGACAAGGGCGGCGCCGGCATGCGCTTCTCCGCGGCGGCCAACGGCCCCTCGGGGCGTTGGACGGCCGTCGCCGTCGCAAAGGGCGCGCCGGGAGGACGGCGGGATTTCCACGCGCAGTTTCGCAATTTTTCGATCGACGAGATTTCGCTTGCCGGTGGCTTCCGCACGACCCGCTTCGACACCGACGCGCCGCTCTCCTTCGACCTGAGATTCGCGCTTGGTCCCGGCGACGAGGTGCTCGAAGCGTCGGGTCAAATGGAGATCGGCCGGGGCTATTTCCGCTTCGACGAGCCGGATCACGAGCCAGTGATGATCGAAAAGATCGCCGGCGTCGCGGTTTGGGACAGGGCCGCGCGCAAAGTCGCAATCGCGCCGCTGGTGTTCAAGGCCGGCGGTTTCGACATGACCGTCGTCGGCGATGCGCGCCCGCCCGAGGGGGCGAAAAGCATTGCCGATGCGGCGCGCCTGGATGGGCCGTGGACGATCGCATTGCGCCTGAAAGCGCCAACCATGGTCGCGCCTGAGCGCGCCGGAGAGAAAAACGTCCGCATTGACGCCGGACTGCTCAACGCGCGCCTGTTTCGCGACGAACGCCAGATCGTCTTCGACAGATTCGCCTTTGACGGTCCCGATACGCATATCGACCTCAACGGCGCAGTGAGTTGGCGCGACGACATTCGCGTCATACTCAAGATGGGCATCGAAGAGACGCAGATACGCGCGCTCGCGCGCCTATGGCCGACGCATGTCGCGCCGTCCGTGCGCACTTGGTTCGTCGATCATGTGCCGGTTGGCGTTTTAAAGCGCGCCCAATATGCCGCCGACTTCGACGGCGCCGCGCTGAACGCGATGCGCTATGAGCAGGCGCCGCCGGATCGCTCGCTGTTCGCCGAGGGCGACATCGTCGATGCGACAGTCTCCGAGATCCTGCCGGGCATGGCGCCGCTCACCGGCATCAACGGGCGACTGCGGATCACCGGACAGACGGCGTCTTTCGACGCGACCTCAGGCGCCATGGAGACCGGGCCGGGTCGACGCCTCGCACTGTCGTCCGGCCGCTTCCTGGTCGCCGATAGCGCGCTGCGCCCGACGCCCGCGATGGTCGAGGTCACTGTGGGCGGCGACGTCGAAGCCGTGTCCGACCTGCTTTCATTGCCGGCGATCGCCGACCACGCGTCTGTCCCCGTCGAAGCCGGCGCGCTAAAAGGAACCATCGAGGGTCGGCTGCGCGTCGATTTCGAGACAGGGACGACGGCGCGCGACGCGGCCACGACTTTCGCCATCGACGCGACGACGTCGAACCTCGTGATCGAGAAGCTGATCGGCCGGGAAAAGCTCGAGAGCGGCGCGCTGCATGTCGTCGCTGACCAGGCCGGACTGCGCGTGAGCGGAACCGGCCGACTCTATGGCGCGCCGGCGACGCTCGATGTGCGCCGCGGCTTTGGCGACAAGGGTCCCGCACAGGCGCAAGTCGCATTCACTTTCGACGATGCGGCGCGTCAGCGCGCCGGCTACGCCATCGCCGGCGTCAGCGGCCCGATTCTGGCGACGATACGCACGCCGATCCCTGTTGAGAACGTCGATACGCAGATCGAACTCGATCTCACCCGGACGAATTTCGACAATCCGCTCCCGGGCCTGGTGAAGCCGGCGGGAAAGCCGGCAAAGTCTTCGTTCATGCTGACGCGCCACGGCGAGGCGATGTCGCTCGAACAATTCATTTTCGACGCGGGGCCGACGCAAGCGCAGGGCGTCATCGAATTCGGCAGAGATGGCGCATTCCGCGCCGCCCGTCTCTCACAGGCGCGGCTCTCGCCCGGAGACGACATGCGCGTCGACGTGCAGCGTAGCGGCGAACTGGTGAAGATCGTCGCGCGCGGCGCGAATTTCGACGCTCGCCCGATCATGCAGGGGTTGCTGCGCGCCGACCGCGGCAAGGGCAGCGTTGACGACCTCGATCTCGACTTCAAATCGCCGATCGTCACCGGCTACGGCAAGCAAATTCTCGCAAACGTCGAACTGAAATTGGAGCGTCGCGGCGGCAAGCCCCGCGGGGTGGCGCTGAAAGGCTTTTTCGGCCGCGAGCAGCTCACAGTCGGCATGGGGCGCGGTCAGGACAACCAGTCGCAACTTGAAATTTCGACAAATGACGGCGGCTCGCTGCTCTCCTTCTTTGACATCTATCGGAAGATGGACAGCGGCGCGCTGACCGCGACCGTGCAGCTTAGTCAAAACCGCGCCGATGGCGCTTTGCGCATTCGCGACTTCTTCGTGCGCGGCGAACCGACCGTGAGACAGCTGATGGCGCAAAGCGGAACGGCGCGCCCGGACGATCGCGGCAATTACCGCTTCGACCCCGACCTCGTTCGCGTCGGCAGATTGGAGAGCGACTTCAGCTGGTCGGGCGGACAGCTTACCGTGCGCGAGGGCGTGCTGTCGGGTCCCGAGATCGGCCTCACCTTCGACGGCTACATCGACTTCCCACGCGAGCGGCTGGATCTCGTGGGCTCATATGTGCCCGCCTATGCGTTGAACAATCTGTTGTCGAATATTCCGGTGGTCGGCGTCGTGCTCGCCGGCGGACAGCATGAAGGCGTCTTTGCGCTGAGCTATCGCCTCTATGGCGCGCTCTCATCGCCCTCGATCAACGTCAATCCGCTCTCGGCGATCGCTCCCGGGTTGATGCGCAAGATCATGGGCGTCATCGACGGCACCGCGCGAATGCCGCAGCAGCGGTAGGTTGGCGCTCGTAAGCGCTTGCAGCAGGTTCAAAAAAAGTTGACGGACTTATTCAATGAAACCTGCATTGTGATTTGAGCGCTTCCTTATCGATCGCGTGACTTCATGTGACCGGGACGCGCGCTAGCGGCCGCGCCTTGCGGCTGCGAACGCCAAGACGCCACGCGCGGACAATCGAGAATTGCATGCATATGCGCCAAAATATGCGCCGAGCGAGCGCGCCAGCGCCCAAACAGATCGCGGCCGCCGTGATTGGAAATGCGCTGGAATGGTATGATTTCGTCGTCTACGGCTTTTTTGCTTCCGTTCTGGCGCAAGCATTCTTTCCAAGCCGAGATGAAACAGCCTCTCTTTTGCTGGCGCTCGCGACCTTTGGCGCGGGCTTCTGCACGCGCCCGCTCGGCGGCTTCTTCTTCGGATTTTACGCGGATCGGAAAGGGCGAAAGGCGGCGCTGCAACTCGTTATGTTCGTAATGACCGCCGCGGTGGCTATCGTCGCGCTCACGCCGACCTACGCGAGGATCGGCGTTTTTGCCCCTCTGCTTATCGTCGCCGGCCGCTTCTTGCAGGGGTTTGCGACTGGCGGAGAATACTCCAGCTCGACCTGCTTTCTCATTGAAATGGCGCCCCGCGGCCGGCGTGGTTTCTATGGCTCACTGCAAGTATTCGGGCAGGCGCTTTCGATCCTGCTCGCGACGCTGGCTGGCATTGTCGTGACCAGCATTTTCTCGGTGGATGCGGTGAATGAGTGGGCGTGGCGACTGCCGTTTTTCGCGGGCCTGCTGATTGGCCCCGTCGGATTCTATATCCGACATCATCTCGACGAAACGCCGGCTTTCAAGGCGACGGCAAGGGTGCGCGGCGCGCGGGAGGCGTTTGTCGATCTGATCCGCCGGCGCGGCGATAGGCTGCTCGTCTGTTTCGTCGCCACGATCGGCACGACCATCTCATTCTACGTGATCCTCGTCTATATGCCGACCTACGCAAAGACCGAGATGGGATTGACTCTTGAACAATCCTTCCTCGCCCAGGCGCCCTCGCTCCTGCTGCTGATGGCGCTGACGCCGTTGATGGGCGTTTTCTCCGACGTCGTCGGCCGGCGGCCGCTGCTGCTGGCGTCGAATGGTTTGCTTCTACTGTGCGCTTATCCTCTCTATGTCTGGCTTCAAGCGGAACGGTCCGTTTTGGCGCTGGCGTTGGCGCAAATAGCTTTCTGCGTCATGATGTCGGGCATCTGCGGGGCGTTTTCGACGGCGCTCGCGGAGCAGTTTCCCACGCACATGCGTTCCGCGGGCCTTGCGATCCCCTACAATGTCGCTGTGATGATCTTTGGCGGCTTCGCCCCGTTTATCGTCGCGTGGTTGATCGGCTTTTTCGACACGCCCGTAGCGCCCGCCTTCTATCTCATCTTCGGCGCCAGCGCGGGCCTCCTTGGCGTCGCGGGTCTGCACGAAAGACATGGGGAGTCGGATATCGAATGATCGCCGCATTGAACTATGACGTTCGACGATCGTTGATTGAGTTTGGCGCCTGCGGCGGACGCTACGGGAGACTTTCATGAAGAAAATTGCGGTTTTGATTGTTTCGATCTTTATGATGCAGCAGCTCCTGCTCGCGGAGGCGATCGCCCGACCCGCCAGATGCGTCGTCGTCAGCAATGGCGCGCAGGCTTTTAACGGTCAGTGCGAATTTTCGGCTGAAAATGGCGGCAGCTTTTCGATAACGCCAGTTGGGAAAAGCACGTTCGACGGCGCGACGGTGATCAGCGTCTCTGTCACTTTGCCAGGAGTGGCGGAAGTGCGAGGACTGACCCGCGACGGTATCAACTCCCGTTGGGGAGAGGCGAAGCGCTCCAAAACCGATCCCGCCTGTTGGGTCGGAAGCGACTTCAAGATCTGCGTCTACTGATCAAAACAAAAGCGGCGCCGAAGCGCCGCTTTGCAAATGCTTGCCTTGAAGCCGCGAAGCTTAGCGCTTCGAGAACTGGAAGCTGCGGCGAGCTTTCCGCTTGCCGTATTTCTTGCGCTCGACGACGCGGGAGTCGCGCGTCAGGAAGCCTTCCTTCTTGAGCGCGGGACGCAGTTCCGGCTCGTAAGCGGTCAGCGCCTTGGCGAGGCCATGGCGCACCGCGCCGGCCTGACCCGAAAGTCCGCCGCCGGCGACCGTAACGACGATGTCATATTGACCCGTGCGCTTGGTGACGCCGAAGGGCTGAGCCAGAATCATGCGCAGCACCGGACGGGCGAAATAGACTTCGACGTCGCGGCCGTTGACGGTGATCTTGCCGGGGCCCGGCTTGATCCAGACGCGCGCGACGGCGTTTTTGCGCTTGCCGGTCGCATAGGCGCGGCCCTGCTTGTCGAGCTTTTGCACATAGCGCGGCGACTCGGGCGCTGTGGCGACGCTTCCCTGAAGGTCGGAAAGCGAGGAAAGGGTGGTCTCGGCCATGATCAGGCGCTCCGGCTATTCTTGACGTTCAGGGCGGCGACGTCGAGCGTCTGTGGGCTCTGCGCCTCATGCGGATGTTCGGCGCCCTTATAGACGCGCAGATTGCCGAACTGCTTGCGGCCCAGCGGGCCGCGCGGGAGCATGCGCTGCACGGCCTTCTCCAGGACTCGCTCCGGGAAGCGCCCGTCGAGAAGGAACTTCGCCGAGCGTTCCTTGATGCCGCCGGGGAAGCCCGTGTGGTGGTGATAGACCTTCTGGTCGCGCTTGCGGCCGGTCAGGACCACCTTTTCGGCGTTGATGACGATGATGTTGTCGCCATCGTCCATGTGCGGCGTGAACGTCGCCTTGTGCTTGCCGCGCAGACGCAGCGCGATGATGGTGGCGAGGCGGCCGACGATGAGCCCGGAGGCGTCGATCAGCACCCATTTCTTTTCGATGTCGGCGGGAGTCGCCGAATAGGTCTTGCCAAACATGGGATGGGAATTCCGTCAGAACGCGAAGTGTTCGGAAGCCGAGTGGATAGGGGATAGGCGAGGGGAGGTCAAGCGGTTTCTGAGCCTTCGATCCTCTTGGATGCTTAGCAAAGTCTGGTTATTTCGATTGGGGTAACGGAATACCGTCCGAAGACAAATCTTGCCCCGCTCGCTAAACTCGCTATTCTTACTGCATCTTACTTTTGGGGTGGCTGTGATGGGCGTGGCTGACAAGCGAACGGTTCGGCTCTCCACAAAGGGGCAGGTTGTGCTCCCCAAATCAATCCGTCAGCGGCGAAACTGGGAATCGGGCGCTTCCTTGACGATCGAGGAGACTGCAGAAGGGGTGTTGCTCAAAGAAGCGTCCCTGTTCACGCCTACCAAGCTGGAAGACGTCTTAGGCATGCTCAACTATGCAGGGCCGCCGAAATCCATCGAAGATATGGATGCGAGCGTCCTTGCCGAAGCGAAGCGCCGCAATGCTGGCGATTGATACGAATGTGGTCGTTAGGCTTTTGGCTAATGATCACCCGCAACAATCGGCCAAGGCGAAACACATCTTTGAACAAGAAACCGTTTTCGTCACACTGACCGTGCTGCTCGAAACCGAATGGGTGTTGCGCAGCGCCTATGGATTTGAGCGCGCGCGCGTTATCGGCGCTTTGCGCGCATTCGCCGGTCTGCGCAATGTTGTAGTGCAGGACGCGCCTTCGTTAGCGAAGGCGCTGGCCTGGGCCGAACGCGGAATGGATTTCGCTGACGCTCTTCACCTTTCTCAATCCGGCGACTGCGATTCATTCGTCAGCTTCGACGCGCGGCTCGCCAAGGCCGCCAAACGCGCCGGCGCCGGTGGAGTGCGGAGCCTATAATTTTACTGATGCAGCGCTTCGCCATGCAGCGCGATGTCGAGGCCCTCGCGTTCATCGTCGTAATTCACGCGAAGCGGCGTGATCACCGAGACAATTTTTAGCGTCGCGAAGGTGCCGATCACGCACCAGACGATGGTGACGAGAACGCCGATCGCCTGCACGTAAAGCTGATGCGGATCGCCTTCGAGCAGACCCGCTACGCCCGGATCGGCTTCCGAAGCCGTGATCGCGCGCGTGGCGAAGACTCCGGCGAGCAGCGTGCCCATGATGCCGCCGACGCCATGCACGCCGAAAACGTCGAGCGTGTCGTCGTAGCGGAATTTAAATTTCGCGACGGTGCAGAACCAATAGCAGACGCCGCCGGCGATGATCCCGATGACGACGCCGTGCCAAGGCAGGACATAGCCCGAGGCCGGCGTGATCGTGCCCAGGCCGGCGACGGCGCCCGAGATAACGCCGAGCACCGACGGCTTGCCGCGCTGGAGCCACTCCAGCCCGCTCCACACCAGCGCGCCGGCGCAGGCGGCGAGATGCGTCGCCACAATGGCGAAGACCGCGCGCGAATTGGCGGCGAGCGCCGAGCCGCCATTGAAGCCGAACCAGCCGACCCAGAGCAGTCCGGTTCCGACGACGGCGAGCGAGAGATCGAAGGGCGAGAGGTTTTCGCGCCCGAACCCGACGCGGTTGCCGAGGACGAGCGCGCAAACGAGGCCGGCGATCCCGGCATTGATGTGCACGACCGTCCCGCCGGCGAAATCGAGGAGGCCCAGCTTCTGCAGAAATCCGCCGCCCCAGACCCAATGCGCGGAAGGCACATAGACGATGAACAGCCACAGCACGCAAAACAGCATGAAGGCGGAGAACTTCATGCGTTCGGCGACGGAGCCGGCGACCAGCGCGCAGGTGATCACCGCGAAGGTCATTTGATAGAGCATGAACAGGATTTCGGGGATCGTCTTGGCGAAGGGGCTCACCGTGTCGAGCCCGATCCCTGCAAGAAGCGACCGCGAGGCGTCGCCGATATAGGCGCCCTCGCCGCTGAAGGCGAGGCTGTAGGCGACGCCGATCCACAGCAGCGAGACGAGCGCGGTGGCGATGAGGCTCTGCGCCATTGTGGCGAGCACATTCTTCTTGCGCACCATGCCGCTGTAAAAAAGCGCGAGCCCGGGCAGCGTCATCATCAGCACCAGCGCGGTGGCGGCGATCATGAAGGCGGTGTCGGCGGCGTCGATCTTGCCCCCGCCGTCCTGTGCGAGAGCTGGGCCGGCCATAAGGGTTGCGGCGAGCGCCGCGCCAAAACTATCCCAACGGACTCGCGGAATCTTCCCGCTGACGAATGATATAGCCGCGCGCGCAAACGAGCTCTGCATCGTGAATCCTGATTTAAGACTGGGAAGGCGCTTAGAGCGCGTCGGTGTCGGTTTCGCCGGTGCGGATGCGCATGGCGCGCTCCAGCGGCGAGACGAAAATTTTGCCGTCGCCGATATGGCCGGTGTAGGCGGCGAGTCTGATCGCCTCGATGGCGCGATCGACGAGCGCTTCGGGGAGCGCGATGTCGATCTTAACCTTGGGCAGGAAGGCGACGATATATTCGGCGCCGCGATAGATTTCGGCATGGCCCTTCTGTCGGCCATAGCCTTTCACTTCGGTCGCCGTCATTCCGTGCACGCCGATTTCCGTCAGCGCCTCGCGCACCTCGTCGAGCTTGAAGGGTTTAATAATCGCCGTGATGATCTTCATTTGCGCAGACATGCCCTCATGGTTGGCGAATTGAACATTGTCTCAGCAATTGGCATGCCATTCTGCGCATAAAATAATCGTTTTCCCTTGTGGCGTCGCATTCGACTCTCGCCAATGTTGAGGCAGGGTGGGTCTATTATTTAAGCAATATGTGTAAATATAAGGCTTAATGTGTCCTCAACCGTGAGGGCAAGTCCAGCGACATTCGTCGTGACGGCCTTTAGGAATAAATACATCTTTATATGTATTGACCAATTGGCTGGTATCAGTCACAGCCCCAAAGGGCTTCGCCCAAAAAAGACCCCGCCGGTTAAGGCGGGGCCAAGACAGTCAGACGCCAGGAAGGCTCAGCTCTCGCGAATGGGAGCTGATGCCGACCCCTTCACAAGCGCAATCGCGCTCAGGCAGTCGGCCTTATTAAAGTAGCCTTCACCCGAATTAGCGATCTTCTTGTTGTTCCCAGCGAACAGCGTCCACCGCCATTGGTTGGTCGTGTCCTTGTAGACGTAGTAGAACATGGAGAATTCCCTATGGGAGTTGAGTTTAAGCGATACCTTTTTGAGTATCGCCACGATGGCTCGGAGTGGGGGATAGAAATCGTCGCGTCATCGCCAGCGGATGCACGCGAACGACTAAAAGCCCTGACCTGGGCTAGATATCAGGGTGAAATCAAAGCAAAGGTCGTCATTCCGAGCACCGGCCTGCTTGTGGGAGTAGCAAACCGATTGGGCCGTTTACTCCATAGGCGGTGATTCGCATACCCTCATAGATAAAATCGATAATAAAACCTGTGGACTGATGTCGATAGGTCGGGCTCAAACTAGCGTGCGTGGATTTAGCGTGGGGGTTGGTTAAACGGAACAATCAATAGGTCGCCTCGCTAAGCCATTTTTATCCCGGTAGTTTCCCCAGGCGTGATGCTGTCGCCCGGTAGAGGTAGAAGCCGATCGTCAGGAGCGCGGAAAGCGGCGGAAGCGGATGAAGCTTGAAGATTGGTCGCCTAAGGCGACCGCCATCGATTTCGTTAATAAGGAAGACTGGCCCGAACGCCGCGCGAAGCTGCCTGAGCCTACGGCGCGTCTTGCGGAGCTTGCGGGATTTGAGGCGAAGCCCGGCGCACTTCTCATCGCGCCTGACGCCGACGGGGCGCCGCGGGTCTTTTTCGGCGCGGAGGGCAGGGCGCCAAAGGCGAGCGATCCGTTCTTTGCCGGAAAGCTCGCGACGGCGCTGCCCAAGGGGCTCTACCGGTTTGTCGATGGCGTCGAGGCGCCGGCGCAAGCGGCGCTGGCGTTCCTTCTGTCGTCCTATTTCTTCTCGCGCTACAAGGCGCGAAAGAGCGAAGCCCCGCGTCTGTGCGCGCCGCAGGGCGTCGACCGCGCGCGCATCGAGCGCATCGCCGGAGCCGTCGCCCTCGGCCGCGATCTCGTGAATACGCCGACCAATGACATGGGGCCGGAGGCGCTCGCCGAAGCGGCGCTCGCTCTCGGTGCGAAACATGGCGCCAAGACCCGCGTCATCGTCGGCGACGCTTTGCTTGCGGAAAACTTCCCCTTGATTCACGCCGTGGGGCGCGCGGCCGCTCAGGCGCCGAGGCTCGTGGAATTTGAGCACGGCCCCGAGGACGGTCTGCGCGTCACGCTCGTCGGCAAGGGGGTCTGCTTCGATACGGGCGGGCTCGACATTAAGCCTTCGAGCGCGATGGCGCTGATGAAGAAGGACATGGGCGGCGCCGCGACGACCCTGTCGCTTGCGGCGATGCTGCTTGACGGCAATGCGCCGGTCCGTTTGCGCGTGCTGCTGCCGATCGTCGAGAATTCGATCTCGGCGTCGGCGTTTCGAACGAGCGACATTTACCGCAGCCGCAAAGGCCTGAGCGTCGAAATCGGCAATACGGACGCCGAGGGGAGGCTCATCCTTGCCGATGCGCTCGCCTATGCGAGCGAAACGCCGTCCGATCTGCTGTTCGATTTCGCGACGCTGACGGGCGCCGCGCGGGTCGCGCTCGGTCCGGAGATTCCGCCGTTCTATACCGGCGATGACGCGCTTGCCCAAGAGATCGCTGGGCAGGCCGGCGCCGTGAACGATCCCGTGTGGCGGATGCCTCTCTGGGACAATTACGACAGCGGTCTCGATGGCAAGATCTCCGATCTCATCAACGTCACGAGCGGGCCCTTCGCTGGATCAATTACCGCCGCGCTGTTTCTGAGGCGCTTCGTGGCGGATCCCAAGCGCTGGGCGCATTTCGACGTTTACTGCTGGAATCCGTCGACGAAGCCCGGCCGCCCGGAGGGCGGCGAGGTGCAGGCGGCGCGTCTGCTTTATGAATTGATCGAAGCGCGCGCCGAGCAGAGGAACGCGAAGCCGTGAGCGAAGAGTTCGATCGGCGGCTGACGCCCGCGCGTCCAGAAGTCGCCGCCGCCTATCTCAAGGGACGCGTGAGCGCCGACCGCTATGTGGAAGGCGTCGCGATGGAGGTCAGAGACTGCGTCGTCAACCTTCGCCGCGAACCGCGTCCCGACGCCGCCGTCGACACTCAGGCGATCTATGGCGAGCGCGTCACCGTTTACGATGAGGAGGAAGGCTGGGCGTGGGCGCAACTTGCGCGCGACAATTATGTCGGCTGGATCGCCGCCAATACGCTATGGCGCGAATTGAGCGCGCCGACGCATCGAGTCCGTGTTCCGCGGACCTTCATCTATCCGGGTCCCAACATCAAACTGCCGCCGCTCAACGCGCTGCCGCTCGGCGCCGAAGTCGCGATCGCCGAAGAGCGCGCCGGTTTTTGCGTGACGCCGGAGCTCGGATTCATCTATCGCAAACATCTCGTGCCGCGCGAGGCGAAGGCGCCCGACTTTGTCGCCGTGGCCGAGACGCTTCTAGGCGCGCCCTATCTTTGGGGCGGCAAGTCTTGGATGGGCGTTGATTGCTCGGGACTCTTGCAGGTTTCGTTGCTGATGGCGGGCGTTCACTCGCCGCGCGACACCGATATGCAGGAAGCTGCGCTCGGCGCGCGGCTCGATCCTGGCGTCCCGCTCCTGCGCGGCGACATCGTTTTTTGGAAGGGGCATGTCGGCGTCATGCGCGACCCCGTGACGCTGCTTCACGCCAACGCGACGCATATGCAAGTCGCCAGCGAGCCGCTCGACGTCGTGCGCGCGCGCAACGAGGCGGCGGGGGCTGGTCCGGTCACCAGCGTGAAGCGATTGCCGAAAGACATTTGGGCATGACGAAAAGGCTTTATCTGGAAGATCTTCGCGTCGGGCAGCGGTTGTGCTCGGCGAGCGTCACGGTCACCGCGCAGGATATTATCCGCTTCGCGCGCGACAGCGATCCGCAGTATTTTCATCTCGATGAAGAGGCGGCAAAAGACAGCATGTTCGGCGGGCTCGTCGCCAGCGGTTGGCAAACCGGCGCCCTGAGCGTGAAGCTGCTCATCGACTCAGCTGATCCGCCTTTTGCAGGCGGGCTCGTCGGCGTTGAGGCGCATATCGCCTGGAAACTCCCGGTGCGGCCGGGAGACTCCTTAAGAGTGGAAGCCGAAGTCACGCGAATTGTTCATCCGCGCCGCTATGCCGATCGCGGCTTCGTTTCGATGGATATGGCGACCTATAATCAGCGCGGCGAAGTCGTGCTGACGCAGCGCGTCACAGTCGTCGCCTTCCGCGACCCTGCGCGGGCAGGCGAAACTTCAAACGACGCCACGGCGATTCCGGGATCATTTTCCGGCAACTGAGTTGCCCGGAATGGGCTCCGCCTCGTTGCGAAACGCCGCCGCGAAGAGCGCGCGCGTATACTCGCTCTTGGGCTGGGAAAACACCTGACTCGCCGGCCCTTCCTCGACCACCTTGCCATAGCGCATGACGATGAGATGGGCGGCGAGCGCTTTCACGACGCGCAGATCGTGACTGATGAAGAGATAGGCGAGCGAGCGGCGACGCTGCAGGTCGCGTAAGAGATCGATGATCTGCGCCTGCACGGACATGTCGAGCGCCGAGGTCGGCTCGTCCAGCACGACAAATTTCGGTTCGAGCACAATGGCGCGGGCGATGGCGATCCGCTGCCGCTGACCGCCGGAAAATTCGTGCGGGTAGCGGTCCATCGTCGATGGATCGAGCCCGGTTTCCTGCAGCGCGCGCGCAACGATTTCGCGGCGCTGATTGAGCGTAAGTTCGGGCCGCTGAACGGTCAGTCCTTCGGCGACGATTTCCGCGACCGACATGCGCGGCGAGAGCGAGCCGTAAGGGTCTTGAAAGACGATCTGCATGTCGCGGCGAAGCGGACGCATGGCGTCGACGCTTTTGCCGTCGATGCGCTCGCCGAGGAAGACGATCGGACCTTCCGAGCGAATGAGCCGCAGCATCGCCAGCGCCAGCGTCGTCTTGCCGGAGCCCGATTCGCCGACGACGCCGACGGTCGCGCCTTCGCGCACCGAAAGGGTGACGCCGTCCACCGCCTTCACATGGCCGACGATCCGACGCATGAAGCCGCGGCGTATCGGAAACCAGACGCGCAGTTGCTCGGCCGATGCGACGACGGGCGCTTGCGTGTCTTCGATAATCGGCGCGCCCTTGGGCTCCGCCGTGAGCAGCGCCTTGGTGTAGGGATGCTGCGGCGATGTGAAGACCTCTCCCACCTCGCCCTGTTCGACGATCTGGCCCTTCTGCATCACGCAGACCGTATCGGCGAAACGGCGTACGAGCCTGAGGTCGTGCGTGATGAACAGCATCGCCATGCCGTAGGTTTTTTGAAGCCGCTCGAGCAGCGCGAGAATCTGCGCCTGAACCGTGACGTCGAGCGCGGTGGTCGGCTCGTCGGCGATCAGCAGATCTGGCTTGTTGGCGAGCGCCATGGCGATCATGACGCGCTGACGCTGGCCGCCCGAGAGCTGATGCGGATAGGCGCTTAGCCGCGCCTGAGGATCAGGAATGCCGACTTCACCGAGAAGCTCAACGACTCGGTTCCGAACCGCGTCTTCGCCGCGCATGCCGTGCAGTTCGAGAATCTCCGCAATCTGCCGCTCGATCATGTGCAGCGGATTGAGCGACGTCATCGGCTCCTGGAACACCATTGTGATGCCCGCGCCACGAATGGCGCGCAGACGATTGTCGTCGACCGTGAGCATATTCTCGCCGTTGAACAGCGCCTCGCCGGACGCGATCGCGCCAGGAGGAAGCAGGCGTACGATCGATAGAGCGCTGATCGACTTGCCGGAGCCGGATTCGCCGACGAGCGCCAGAGTCTTGCCCCGCTCAAGAGAGAAGGAGACGCGATCGACCGCCTTGGTCTCATGCCCGCCTTGCCGAAAGGTGACCGAGAGATCGCGAACATTGAGGAGGGAAGGCGCTGCGGCGCCGTGAGGTGTCACCGGAAATTCTTCCTCGGGTCGAAGGCGTCGCGGACCGCCTCGCCGACAAAGACCAGAAGCGACAGCATCAGCGCGATGATCGCAAAACCGGTCAGTCCCAGCCAAGGGGCCTGGAGATTGGATTTTGCTTGCAGCAACAGTTCGCCGAGCGAGGGCGAGCCCGGCGGCAGGCCAAACCCTAGAAAGTCCAGCGCCGTAAGCGTGGTGATCGACGAGTTGAGAATGAAGGGCAGGAAGGTCAGCGTCGCGACGGTGGCGTTCGGCAGCAGGTGCTTGACGATAATCTTGAAATTGCTCAGCCCAAGCGCACGCGCCGCGTTGACATATTCGAAGTTGCGCGCGCGTAGGAACTCGGCGCGAACGACATGCACCAGCGACACCCAGGAGAAGAGCAGCAGGATGCCGAGCAGCACGAAAAAGCCGGGCGTCAAGAAGGATGAAATGATGATGAGCAGATAGAGCTGCGGCAGCGACGACCAGACTTCGATGAAGCGTTGGAACACAAGATCGACGCGCCCGCCGAAATAGCCCTGTATCGCCCCCGCGGCGACGCCGACGATCGAGGAGATCGTCGCCAGGATCAGTCCGAACAGCACCGAGATGCGAAATCCATAAAGCAGGCGCGCGACGACGTCGCGGCCCTGATCATCGGTGCCGAGCCAATTATATTCGAGCGCGGCGCAGCCGCGATTGGCCTCGCCGGGCCGCAGACCTTTCGCCGCGGCGATCTCGCACTGCTGCTGCGTCAGCATCCAGGTCGGCGGCGAGGGCGCGGGCGTCGGCAGCTCGAGATTATGCGTGTCATAGGAAAAGCGAATCGGCGGCCACAGCATCCAGCCATGCGCTTTGATCTCGTCGGCGATGACAGGATCGCGATAATCGGTGCGGGCCAGGAAGCCGCCGAATTTTTCTTCCGGATAGGACACGAAGGCGGGGAACAGCAATTGGCCCTTGTACCAGGCCAGAATCGGCCGGTCGTTGGCCAGGAAATTCGAGCCGAGCGCCATGATGAACAGCGTCATGAAGACCCAGAACGACCAATAGCCGCGCTTGTTCGCCTTGAAACTGTCGAGGCGTCGCCGGTCGAGCGGCGTGAGCCGCAGCCAGCCTTCGCGATGAAGCGGCGGGGCGAGATGCGTTTGGGCGTCGGCTGCTGCGCTCACCGTCAAACCTCGCGCGTTTCGAAATCGATGCGCGGATCGATCCAGGTATAGGTGAGATCGGACAGGAGATTCACCACAAGTCCGAGCAGCGCAAAGATGTAGAGGTTGGCGAAGACGACCGGATAATCGCGATTGACGATGCTCTCGAAAGACAGATAGCCCAGTCCATCAAGCGAAAAGATCGTTTCGATCAGCACCGAGCCGGTGAGAAAGGCGTGTACGAATGCGCCGGGAAAGCCGGCGATGACGATCAGCATCGCGTTGCGAAACACATGTCCATAGAGCACGCGCCGCTCGGTCAGGCCCTTCATGCGCGCCGTCTGCACATATTGCTTGCGGATCTCGTCGAGGAACGAGTTCTTTGTCAGAAACGTCTGCGTTGCGAAGGCTCCCAGCGTCATCGCGGAGACGGGCAGAATGATGTGCCAGAGATAGTCCTTCACCTTGTCGAACAGCGACAGATGCCAGAAATCGTCCGAGATCAGGCCGCGCAGCGGGAAGATCTGCCAGAAGGAGCCGCCGGCGAAGAGCACGATCAGCAGCATCGCAAACAGAAAACTCGGAATCGCGTAGCCGACGATGATGGCGTTGGACGTCCACATGTCGAATTTCGTTCCGTCGCGCACCGCCTTGGCGATGCCGAGCGGAATTGAAATCGAATAGGAGAGCAGCGTCATCCAGAGGCCGAGCGAAATCGACACGGGAAGCTTTTCTCCGATCAGCTTGAGGACGCTCTCGTCGCGAAAGTAGCTGCGCCCGAAATCGAACATCGCATAATTCTTCACCATCAGCAGGAATCGCTCCCACGCCGGCTTGTCGAAGCCGAACTGCTTTTCGAGTTCCGCGATGAATTTCGGGTCGAGCCCCTGCGCGCCGCGATATTTCGAGGCGGTTTCGGCGGCCATCGTTCCGGTCTGGCTCGCGCCGCCCTGTCCGACGTCGCCGCCCCCGCCGGAAAAGCGTCCGGTCGCGCCGACGTCGAAGCCTTGCAGTTGCGCGATGATGCGCTCCACAGGACCGCCCGGCGCGAACTGCACGATGACGAAGGAGATGAGCATGATGCCAAGGATCGTCGGGATCATCAGCAGCACGCGGCGGGCGATATAGGCTCCCATTAACGTCTCGCGTTCTTTTGCATCGGCCGCATTTCGGCTCCCGACGGACTGCGCCGGGAAAACCCCTTAGCGTCCCGTGAAGTTGATTTTTTTCGCCTTATCTTCGTCCCACCACCAGGTCCACAGCACGCCGGTGTCGAATTTCGGCGGGCGTTCGGGCTGGCCGAAGAGATCCCAATAGGCGAAGCGATGCACCGGATTATACCAATGCGGAACCCAATAGCGCTGCGCGCGCAAAGCACGGTCGAGGGCGCGGCAGCAGGTGACGAGTTCTTCGCGCGTTTGCGCCTGGAGCGCCTTTTCGACGAGCGAGTCGATCGCCGGATTGGAGACCCCCGGCAGGTTGCGCGAGCCGGGCATATTGGCGGTCTTCGAGCTGAAATAGGCGCGAAGCTCCTCTCCGGGGTTCCAGCTCATCATCAGCACGTCGTGAACGACGTCGAAGTCAAAGTTTTCGAGTCGCTGCTTATACTGTGCGGCGTCGACGACGCGGATGTGGGCGTTGACTCCGAGAAGCTTCAAATTCTTGATGAAGGGCTGGGTGTGCCGCTCGAAGACGTTGGAATTATCGAGAAACTCGAATTCCAGCGGCGACCCGTCGGGCAAGCATAGAACGCCATCCTTGCGCGTGCAGCCGGCCGCGACGAACAGATCATTCGCCTTCTTGAGCAGGACGCGATCCTGACCCGTGCCGTCAGAAACCGGCGCGACGAAGGGCTCGCCAAAAACTTCCGCGGGCAGATCAGCGCGATAAGGCTCCAGCAGCGCCTTTTCCTGTTCGCTCGGCAAGCCTTTCGCTTCAAGCTCGGAGTTCTCGAAATAGGACGAGATGCGCTTATAGGCGTCATACATCAGGTTGCGGCTGGTCCATTGATAATCAAAGGCGTAGCCGATTGCTTCGCGCACCCGCGGGTCTTTGAAAATCTTCCGGCGCGTGTTGAAGAACCATCCCTGGATCTGCGGAATATTGTAGTTGGGCGTCGTCGTTCGCTTGACGCGCCCGTCCTTGAACGCCGGAAAATCATAGCCCGTCGCCCAAACGCGCGCGATGTTTTCCTCTCGCTCGGTGAATGCGCCGGCCTTGAAGGCTTCGAAGGCGACCTGGCTGTCGCCGAAATATTCGAAGCGCACGACGTCGAAATTCGCCTGGCCTGTCGTGATCGGCAGGCCCTTCGCCCAATAGTCAGGCATGCGATGATAGGCGATGTAGCGGCCCTGCTCGAAGGCGCCGACCTTATACGGCCCGGAGCCGAGCGGCGGCTCCATCGTCGTCGCTTCGAAGTCGCGGTCTTTGTAATAGGCGCGCGAAAAGATCGGCTGGCCCACGACGCTGAGCGGTAGATCGCGCGTGCGATCGGGCGCGAAGCGCAGCACGAGCACGTCGTCCGCCTCCGCTTCGGCGCTTTCGAGGTCACGCAGCATCTGGCTGATGACAGGATGGCCCTTGCTCTTGAGAATGTTGAGCGAAAAGGCCGCGTCATGCGCCGTGAGCGGCGAGCCGTCGTGGAACCGCGCCTCTTTACGCAACAGAAAAGCGTAAGTGAGCTTGTCAGGCGAGATGCGCACCTTCTTGGCGACGAGGCCGTAGTAGGCGTCGCGTTCGTCGAGGCTCTGATTCATCAGACTGTCGAAAACGAGCGTCATGCCCGTCGCGGGATTGCCCCTCAGCACATAGGCGTTGAAACTGTCGTAGGTCGAGCTTGCCGGCGACAGCGCCAACGTCCCTCCCTTGGGGGCTTTTGGATTGACGTAGCCGAAATATTTGAAGTCGGCCGGCTCGCCAAGGTCGCCAAAGGTCGAAAGGCCGTGGCTCTCGACTTCGCCCTGGGCGAGAGGACCGAAGCGGTTGGGGGCGCCGGTCGGCGCTCCGGGTTTGGCCAGAACGTGCGGCGCGACCAATGCGGCGGCGCCGGCGCCGATAACAGAGCGACGGGACAGGCGAATGCGCGTCAGATCGACGATTGTGGAACGAGCCAAATGTGACCTCAGGCGGAGGAAGGGCGCTTGCCCATGAGCCGCGATTATGTCGGTTTTTTTGCGGGTTCGCGAGCGGCCCGTTAAGGACCGTCACGCCGCTTTGGCCCTTTGTAGCAAAAATGCGCGATGCGCGCCCAGGGGGAAGTCGAAATGAACTCTGTCAGCCTAGGCCTTCGCGAGCAAGCATTCATCGGAGGGCTTTGGGTAGGCGCCGACAGCGGCGCAACCTTCGCCGTTAATAACCCGGCGACAGGCGCTGTCCTCGGCCAAGTTCCCGACATGGGCGCAGCCGAGACGCGCCGGGCGATCGAGTCTTGTGCGCGGGCGCTGCCAAGCTGGCGCGATCGCGCCGCCAAGGAGCGCGCGCATATTATGCGCCGTTGGTTCGAGCTGATCATGGCCGATCAGGAGCGGCTGGCGCGCATCATCACCGCTGAAATGGGCAAGCCGCTTGCCGAGGCGCGCGGAGAAATCGGCTACGCCGCCAGCTTCATCGAGTGGTTCGCGGAGGAGGGGCGGCGCATCTATGGCGACGTGATACCGGGTCCGACCGATCGTGCCCTGCTGGTCTTCAAACAGGCGATTGGCGTCACCGCGGCGATTACGCCGTGGAACTTCCCTTCGGCCATGTTCGCACGCAAGGTCGGCGCGGCGCTCGGCGCCGGCTGCACGATGGTGGTGAAGCCTGCGGAGCTGACGCCCTTCTCGGCGCTGGCGCTCGCGGAGCTTGCCGAACGCGCCGGCGTGCCTTCCGGCGTGATCAATGTGGTCACGGCGAAAGACCCGGCGCCGGTCGGGTTGGAGTTCACGCAAAATCCCCTCGTGCGCAAGCTGACCTTCACGGGGTCGACCGAGGTCGGCAGGATCTTGCTGCGGCAAGCGGCCGAGAATATTCAGAAATGCTCGATGGAGCTTGGCGGCAACGCGCCGCTGATCATCTTTGAAGACGCCGATCTCGAGCGCGCCGTCGAGGGCGCGATCGCCACCAAATATCGCAACAGCGGCCAGACCTGCGTTTCGGCGAACCGCATTCTCGTGCATGCGTCGATCATCGACGCCTTCGCCGAAAAGCTTGCCGCGGCGGCTGGCGCGTTAAAAATCGGCGAAGGGACGGAGGAGGGCGTCGCCATCGGTCCGCTGATTGAACAAGCGGCGGTCGAAAAGGTCGAGCGCCACGTCGCGGACGCCGTCGCCCGCGGCGCAAAGGTGCTCACCGGGGGCGCCCGCCACGCGCTCGGCGGCTCTTTTTTTCAACCCACGGTGCTCGCCAATGTGCCGGCTGACGCGCTCATCTTCAACGAGGAGACCTTCGGTCCCGTCGCGCCGCTGATTTCCTTTGAAAGCGAGGGTGAAGCGGTGCGTCTCGCCAACGCCACGCCTTACGGTCTTGCCGCTTACTTCTATAGTCGCGACGTCGCCCGCGTCATCCGCGTCGCCGAGCAGTTGGAATTCGGCATGGTCGGCGTCAACGAAACGCTGATCTCAACCGAAGCAGCGCCGTTTGGCGGGGTGAAACACTCGGGCCTGGGACGCGAAGGATCGCGCTACGGCGTCGATGATTACATCGAGATCAAATATGTCTGTCTCGGCGGGCTCTGATCATTCGATCCTGATGCGGCCGTCGACGACGGGCGCAATCGCGCCGGCCTTTTCGATGGCGCCGATGATGACGTTCGTCAGCAGCGGACCCTCGAGGTCGCTGACCAGCGGTTTCCCCCGCGCAAGCGCGGCATAGCCGTCCTTGCCGCGCGCCAGGAAGTCGATCGTCGCGACCTTGTAGAGCTTCGTGTCGTCGAGCGGCTTGCCGCCGACTTCGATTGAAACAAGCCGCGAGCCTGGCGTAGCATCACGCCGCACGACGATGCGGGCGCCGGAAATCTGAGCGAAGCGGCCGGCGTCCTTGCCGATCAGCCAGACGGCGTTTTCCAAGGCGGCGCGCAGATCGGCGCCTGAAAGCTCCAGAGTCACAAGCTGATTGTTGAACGGCAGCTCCTTGGCGATGTCCTTGCGCGTCAGCGTTGTCCCGGGAGCGTAGCTGCGGTTCCCGCGAATGCCGCCGCCGTTGATGATTGCAACGTCAGCGCCGGCGGCGGCGCGCATCGCGTCGGCGAAAAAGTCGCCGATCGCGGTCTCTTCACTGCGCACGCTCGCCTTTCGGCTGTCGAGCGGCGTCTTTGTGCGCCCGATGTCGACGTCGAGCGCCTTGTCGATCTCGGCTTCATATTGCGCGACGCGCTCTGCAATCGCGGCGTCTGGCGTCACGTCGGACGTGTCGATGATGCGGAACCTGGGCGTCCAGCGCTTTACGCCGTCGTCGGCGATCCGCATCTCGACATCGATCGCGACGAGATTGACGCCGTCGGCCTGTGTCTCGCCGACGGCGGCGCGGCCGTCATAGGCGACCAGAAGATTGTGGTCATGCCCGGACAGAACAATGTCGATCGGCCCAAGTTTCGCGAGGCGCAGATCGTCCTGCCATTCGGAATGCGTGACGACGACGACAAGATCGGCGCCGGCGTCGCGCAGCGCCTTGGCCTGGCGTTTCGCGGTCTCGATCGCGGGTAGAAGTTTTAGGCTTCCGGGGCTGGACCGTCTCGCCGCCTCGTCGTCGGTCAGACCGAAGATTCCGACCTTCACCCCATCGACGTCGACGATCTTGCTGTCGGCGAAGCCCGGCGCGGAGCGGCCGGAGGCGTCGCGCAGATTGGCGGCGAGCAGAGCGAATTTCGTTTCGCCCATGCGCTGGCGGAATACCGCTTCGCCAAAATCGAACTCGTGATTGCCGGGCGTGAACACGTCGAGCCCGATTCGGTTGAGGAGATCGATGATATGCGCGCCCTTGTCGACGCTCGAGGTGAGCGAAGGCGACAGCGTGTCGCCGGCGTGCGCGACGATGATGTTCTTTGCTCTTGCGCGCTCGGCTTTCAGCGCGCCGGCGATCCGGGCGAACCCGCCGCGTCCGTCTCTCTCAGCCATTTCGTAGATGTCGCTAAAGACGACGAAGGTGAGATTGACGACGCGCTCGGCTGCGTGGGCGGGGAAGGCGAAAGCCGCGAGGAGAAAGAGGATTGCGCTGGAGCGCTGAAGTTTTCGAAACATTTTGCTCACTTCGCAGGACACATGTGATCACGGTTTTGGTAAGCGGCGATGTTCGCTCATTGAGCGAGGCGCCTGCCGCTTCCTCTCCCCGCTTGCGGGGAGAGGTGAGGGGCGTGGTGAGCGCCGGAGATCTATCCGCTTCCATGGAGGTCCGCCAAGATGGCCTCCATGACAGCCTCGATATTTTCATAGAGATGCGCATTGTCGAAACGGATGACGCGGTAGCCGCGGGATTCAGTATGCGGTGGCCTCTCATCCGTCATTCGCTTCGCTAAATCACCTGGCCCCTCACCTTACCTCTCCCCGCTCTCCGCGGGGAGAGGGGCGGCAAGCGTTGCGCCCATAACAATTTGCGTCCGCAATAAAAAAGAAACGGCGCCCGTGGGCGCCGCTTCGCATCGTGTCAGGAGACTGAACTTAGTAGTTGTAAGCGCGCTCGCCGTGATCGGTGATGTCGAGGCCTTCGCGCTCTTGATCCGGCGTCGGCCGCAGACCGACGATGACATCGACGAGCTTGTAAAGGATCGCCGAACCGATGCCGGACCACAGGAGAGTCGCGACGACGGCGATCGCCTGCGCCTTCATCTGCGTCATCATGTCATAGGTTCCGGCGAAGGTTTCCAGATTGGTGTAGTCGGTGATGCCGACGCCGCCGAGATCGGGACTGACCAGAATGCCGGTCGCCAAGGCGCCGGTGATGCCGCCGATGCAGTGCACGCCGAAGACATCAAGCGCGTCGTCGTAGCCCGCCATCTTCTTCACGAAATCGACGAAGAAGAGGCAGATCGGCGAAACGGCGAGGCCAAGGACGATGGCGCCGACCGGACCGGCATAGCCCGACGCCGGCGTCACCGCCACGAGGCCGGCGACCGCGCCGGTGATGAGGCCGAGCATCGACGGTTTGCCCTTCACCAACCACTCGACGATCATCCAGGAGAGCGCCGCAGCCGCCGTCGCCACCATGGTGTTGACGAATGCGAGCGCCGTCGTGCCGTTCGCCTCGAGATTGGAGCCGGCGTTGAAGCCGAACCAGCCGACCCACAGCAATGAGGCGCCGACCATCGACAGGGTGAGCGAATGCGGCGGCAAAGCCTCTTTGCCGTAGCCGATGCGCTTGCCGACGATGATTGCGCCCACGAGGCCGGCGATGCCGGCGTTGATGTGCACCACCGTGCCGCCCGCGAAGTCCAGCGCGCCCTTGCCGGCGAGCCAGCCCACGGCGGCGTTGATCTCGTCGATCTTCGCCTGCGCGGCCGCTTTCGCCGCCTCGTCGCCGGCCGCGGCGAGTTGGGTCGCGGCATCAACGAGCGCGTTCGGATCGGCGACGCCCCACACCCAATGCGCGATGGGGAAGTAGATGACCGTCACCCAGAAGGCGACGAACAGCAGAACGGCCGAAAATTTCATGCGCTCGGCGAAGGCGCCGATGATCAGCGCCGGGGTGATCATCGCGAAGGTCATCTGGAAGACGAAATAGGCATATTCCGGAATGACGTGGCCGGGGGTGAAGGTCGCCGCATTGGAGGCGGCCGTCACGCCCTTGAGAAACAGCTTGTTGAAGCCGCCGATATAATTGCTGAGCGATCCGCCGTCGCCGAAGGCGAGCGAATAGCCGTAGACCGTCCAGATCACGCCGACGAGCGCGACGATCGCGAAGGTTTGCGAGAGGATCGACAGCATGTTCTTGGCGCGCACCAGGCCGCCGTAGAACAGCGCGAGGCCCGGAATCGACATCATCAGCACCAAGAGCGAAGACGTCAGCAACCAGGCGGTGTCGCCGGGGTTGGGAGTCGGATCGTTCGCGGCGAAGGCCGGAAACGCCAAGGATGCCGAAATCGCCGCTCCCGCGATGACCGAAGCGACAGAAGCGCTTCGAGGCGAAGGAAGTTTCATGTGTGAGAGCTCCTGATGTTGCGGGGAGGCGATCAAAGCGCGTCGGCGTCGGTTTCGCCGGTGCGGATGCGGATGGCGCGCTCGAGCGGCGTGACGAAAATTTTTCCGTCGCCGATCTGTCCGGTGCGCGCGGTGTTGGAGATTGCCTGGATCACCTGTTCGACGAGGGCGGCGTCGACAGCGACTTCGATTTTTAGCTTAGGCAAGAAACTGATCGCATACTCGGCGCCGCGATAAATTTCCGTATGTCCCTTCTGACGTCCGTAGCCCTTGACCTCAGTCACGGTAAGGCCGTGCACGCCGATGTTGGTCAGCGCGTCGCGGACCTCATCGAGCTTGAACGGCTTGATGATCGCTGTCACGATTTTCATCTGCCAATCCTGTTGGTTATCGACCTCGTTGGCGAGCGTTCGCTCGCGTGACGGCGGCGTCTTTTGATTGCAATTCGCGGGAGGACGCCGCCGCGTCGGCGACTTGCCGCTTTCAAATGCCGTGCCAGCCGCGCTGACGACTGAATCTACTGACCGGAAGCGTATCTGCTGTGACACAGGCTGTGCCGCAGCTTGCGGCGGGGTTGGCTATCGCCTTTGCGGGCCTCGGCTATGCGCTCGAGTCGGGGGCGGCGCTGGTGCGCCCGCGCGCTTTCGCTTAGGGCGCCGCCGCCCGGCATTGTGCCTAAATATTGCGCAGACGTCCTTCGTCTGCCTACAGTGTAGGCAGCCGCTCAGGATCGCGTCGAGTCGCGCTGGCGCACCAGGCCTTCCTGGCTCACCGAGGCGACGAGGCGTCCCTCGCGGGTGAAGATCTGGCCGCGCGTCAAGGCGCGCGCGCCGCCGGCCCACGGGCTTTGCTGCGCATAGAGCAGCCATTCGTCGACTCGCATCGGCCCATGTATCCACAGGGCATGATCGAGGCTCGCCACCTGAATCTTCGGATCGAAGATCGTAAGGCCGTGAACGAGCAGCGCCGTATTGAGCAGCGTCATATCGGAAAGATAGGCGAGCAGCGCCGTGTGAACGGCGGGGTCGTCGGGCGCCGCGCCGCGCACGCGAAACCAGATCATCTGGCCGGCCGCGCGGCGTTCGGGAAAAAACACGTCGTCGGGCGCGACGACGCGCATGTCGAGCGCGCTTCGTCGCTGCAGCCAGCTCTCGGCCTGTTCCGGAAGGAAGGCGCGAAAGCGCTCGACGAGCGCATGCACGTCGTCGAGACTCTCCGGGTCTGGCGCGTCCGGCATGTGGGCGGCGTGCGTAAGACCTTCTTCTCGCCGCTGGAACGACGCCTCCATTGAAAAGATCGTGTGTCCGCGCTGCGTGGCGTTACAGCGCCGCGTCGTGAAGCTCTTGCCGTCGCGCACGCGTTCGACGGCAAAGTCGATCGGGATCGACGGATCGCCGGCGAGGACGAAATAGCCGTGCAGCGAATGCGCAGGACGGTCCGCAGGGGTCGTCCGCGTCGCGGCGACGAGCGCCTGAGCCACGGCCTGTCCGCCATAGACCTGACGGCCGGAAGAGGTCGGGCTATGGCCGCGGAAGAGGTCTGGTCCGACCTCCTCGAGATCGAGAAGCGCCAGAAGCTTGGATGGCGCGGTTTCGTCCATCGCGGACGAGCCGGTCAGTCGATCTGGCGCGCCTCTTCGGGCAGCATGATCGGAATGCCGTCCCGGATCGGATAGGCCAGCCGCGCCGAGCGCGAAATGAGCTCCTGGCGCGCGCTGTCATATTCGAGCGTCGTCTTCGTCAGCGGGCAGACGAGGATTTCGAGCAGGCGCGGATCGATCCGCGTCGGCTCCGCAGGGGAGTCAAATCTCTCGGCGCCGGAATCGCGTTCGTCAGTCATGGTCGTCAATTTCCTTCAATGCCACTGCGGCCGCTCGCCGGCGCGTTGCGCGAGATCGAGCTTCGCGAGCGCGATCAGCGTTTCCGCGCGGGTTTTCAGATCGATGGCTTCGATCAGCGCCTGCTTGTCGTTGGCGCCGAACGGACACATCATCGCGAGCGCGTTGACGAGCGTCTCCGTCGGCGCCGCGTCTATGCTCGCCCAGTCGACTTCAAGTTTCGAACATTCGGCGAAGTTGCGCAACATCGACACCATGCTTTCGCGGTCGACCGCATCGGCGCCGGCGCCCGTCGTCAAATCCTCCATGAATTCGTCATATCCGGCCCGACACTGGCGATACGGCGTCCGAACCCTAAGCTCCTCGAGAACGCGAAATCGCGCCACGCCGGTGAGGGTGATGAGATAGCGGCCGTCTCCGGTCTCGGCGAGGCGCGTGATCCGTCCGGCGCAGCCGACATCATAGAGCTGCGTCGCGTCGCAGACCGTCTCGTCGCCCGGCAGCGGCTGGATCATGCCGATCAGCCGCGTGCTGGCGATCGCGTCGTCGACCATCGCGAGATAGCGCGGCTCAAAAACATTGAGCGGCAGTTCGCCGCGCGGCAGCAATATGGCGCCCGAAAGCGGGAAAAGCGGCAGAACCTTCGGCAATTCGTCGATGTCGGCGTAGGGATGGTTCAGGCTCATATCGGCGAACGCCTCCCTAGGAGTAGAGCAGCGTGGATAGTCGTCGCCGTGCGTTCACGGCCGCCTTGTCCATCGGTCCCCACGCCTCAAAAAACTGAATGAGCTGCTTTCTTGCGCCATCGTCATTCCAACTACGGTCGCGGCGGATGATTTCAAGCAGCGCATCCGTCGCTTCCTCGCGCAGTCCTTTGGCGTTGAGCGCGAGCGCGAGATCGAAATAGGCCTGCAGGTCGTTGGGATCGAAATTGACGCGATTTCTCAGTTCGTCGATCTCGCCGAGATCCTGGGCCTGCTGGGCGTTCTGAAGCGCCGCCCCAGCCGCGGCGACGCCGCTGTCGCGGCGAATGGCGTCAGGAAGGGCCTCAAGGAGCGCCCCGGCCTCATCGAAGCGTCCGGAGTCGATGTAAAGACGTAGCAAGGCGGCGGCGGCTTTGGCGTTGGGCGGTTCGCCGCCGGCGACTTCGCTCAGCAGCGACTCCGCGCCGGCGAGATCGCCGTCGGCGATCATCGCCTGCGCCGCTTCGAGCGCATCGCCCTCGTCCTCGATCGGGCCGATCAGCCGCTCCAGAAAGCCCTTGATTTGACTCTCGGGCAGCGCGCCGACGAAACCATCGATCGGTCGCGCGCGCTGAAACGCCACGACGGCGGGAATCGACTTGACGCCGAGCTGATCGGCGATCAGCGGATCGGCGTCGATATTCATTTTGACGAGCGCGATCTTGCCGCCGGAGGCGGCTACCAGACGCTCGATGACGGGCGCGAGCTGGCGACAAGGGCCGCACCATGGCGCCCAAAAATCGACGAGCACGATCTGCCGCATCGACGCGTCGAGAACGTCGGCGCGGAAACGATCCGTGGTCGTTTCGATCGGCGTCGTCGGCGCGTTAGCCATTCCCGCCGTCTCAACCATGCGCGTCTCCCCTTGTCGCCATCATCGGCCGTGTGATCTAAAGGTTTTGCAGCTTAGAGGCGTCTTAGCGCAGCGCCCGGACGAAGGTCAGATAGACCGGATCGCGGCCTTCGGCCATGGCTTTGGCTTCATATTTGGTTCGGGTCCAGCCTGGCCATGGCGCTCGCCAGTCCTCGGCGCGCTGCGCGCGCCAGCGGAAGGCTGGGTGCGCGCGCAGCCGCGCCAAGGTCCAGGCGGCGTAATCGTCGATATCCGTCGCAAAACGCAGCTCAGCGTCCGCATGCATCGCCCGCGCCAGACGGTCGAGATTTTCACGCGCCACGAAACGCCTCTTGCGCTGGCGCCTCTTTGGCCAGGGGTCAGGATAGAAAAGATATACGCGCGACAGGCTGTCCTCCGGCAACCAGTCGAGCACATCTGCGGCGTCGCCTTGATGCAGGCGGATATTCGTCAGTCCACGCTCGTCGATCCGGGCGAGGAGCTTCGCCACGCCGTTGAGGAAAGGTTCGCAGCCGATGAATTCGACCTCGGGACTGTCGCTCGCCGCCGCAATCAGATGCTCGCCGCCGCCAAAGCCGATCTCGAGGCGCCTTTCTCGGGCCGTAGGCGCCGGCGGCTGCGCAAGGTCGAGCGACAGACGCGGCAAGAGCTCGTCGATCAGCGCCGCCTGACGCTTTCGGAGCGCCTTGCCTTTCGAGCGGCCATAGAGACGGGCGTGAGCGCCGCGTTGCTGAGAGGTCTCGCTCATAAGCGCAAAAGGGCCGCGATCATTGGAACGTCGCCCAGTTCGTGGCGCCGGCTTGCGCCCACGCCACGAACAGAGCCATCTCGCGAGGGAAAAATCCCCCGCTGCGGCGTTCGCCTTCCGAGCCGCTCGTCGATCCGGCCGAACTTACGCGAAATGCGACTTCAGCTGGTCGACAAGGTCGGTCTTCTCCCAGGAGAAGCCGCCGTCCGCGTCAGGCGTGCGGCCGAAGTGGCCGTAGGAGGAGGTTCGCGCATAGATCGGTCGGTTCAGCTGAAGATGCTCGCGAATCCCCCGCGGCGAGAGGCGAATGAGCTGAGGCAGCAGCTCTTCCACCTTCTCCTCGCACACATGGCCGGTGCCATGCAGATCGACATAGATCGAGAGCGGCTCGGCGACGCCGATCGCGTAGGACAGCTGCAGCGTGCAGCGGTCGGCGAGCCCGGCCGCAACGACGTTCTTGGCGAGATAGCGGGCGGCGTAAGCGGCCGAACGATCGACCTTGGTCGGATCCTTGCCGGAGAACGCGCCGCCGCCATGGGGCGCGGCGCCGCCATAGGTGTCGACGATGATTTTGCGGCCCGTAAGGCCGGCGTCGCCGTCGGGCCCGCCAATGTAGAACTTGCCGGTCGGATTGACGTGCCAGACGGTCGTGTTGGTGATCCAGCCGTCGGGCAGCGCGTTGCGGATATAGGGCTCGGCGATGCTGCGAATGTCGGCGGGCGATAGGGTCTCGTCGACATGCTGATGCGACAGCACGATCTGCGTCGCCTCGACGGGCTTGCCGTCGGCGTAGCGCACCGTGACCTGGCTCTTGGCGTCGGGACCGAGGCCTTTTTCCTTGCCGCTATGGCGCGCCTGGGCGAGCAGCTCCAGAATCTTATGCGAATAATAGATCGGCGCCGGCATCAGTTCAGGCGTTTCGCGCACGGCGTAGCCGAACATGATGCCCTGGTCGCCCGCGCCTTCGTCCTTGTTGCCGGCGGCGTCCACGCCCTGCGCAATGTCGACGGACTGCTCATGCAGCAGCACTTCCACATTGGCGGTGTTCCAATGGAACCCACGCTGCTCGTAGCCGATGGAACGAATCGCGCCGCGCGTGATCTCGATGATCTGATCGAAGGGAATATGCGGCCCGCGCACTTCTCCGGCGATGACCACGCGGTTTGTCGTCGCGAGAGTCTCCGCCGCGACGCGAATGGCGTAGGGGTCGATGCCCGCCTTGGGGCCTTCACGGAAGAACTCGTCAACGATTTCATCTGAAATTCGGTCGCAAACCTTGTCGGGATGGCCTTCGGAAACGGACTCGCTCGTGAAAAGATAATTTTTCCGGGTCACTTCCAAATCTCCGATGGCTTTGAGGAAGAGTTGAATAACTGCGGAGCAGGGGGAGTCATCTGCCAGCGCCCGTTCGGTGCGTCAAGCCGAAAAGGCCAAATCGTTCGGTTTGGAGAACGAGATTCTCTTACTCCCGCGCCGGCTCGGACTGATCTGCGAGCGTCGTCACCAGATCGAGCACGCGCTTTCGTACCTTCGGGTCGCGGATGCGGGCGAAGGCGCGATTGAGATGCAAGCCTTCCGTCGTCGATAAAAAATCGACGACGTATTGCGACGAGGACTCCTCTGCGAATCCGCCGGTCAGCGCTGGCGCGCCGCTCGCGGGCGCGCCTTCGAAGAAAAAGGAGGGCGGCACGTTCAGAGTCTTGGAAATCTGTTGCAGGCGGCTCGCGCCGATACGATTGGCGCCTTTCTCGTATTTCTGCACTTGCTGAAAAGTGAGGCCGAGCGCTTCTCCAAGCTTCTCCTGACTCATTTTCATGAGAATTCGCTGCATGCGAACGCGGCTGCCGACGTGACGATCGATCGGGTCTGGCGCCTTCTTCAACGTTACCGCCTCCTGCTCAGTTGTAGCCGAATTGTCGCCTGGCGCGCAAGCTACATCGCAGTTAGGTGCATGAATTACAAGAAGATTTCAGTTAAGCGCGGTCGGGCCGCGATCTTCCCGGCAAGGATAGTCTACATTTCCTTGCCTGCCCGATAGCTGCGCGGCCCGTGAACCATGAAAAATTGCAAGGTTCAGCGATCGAGGAAAGCGCTCGGCCAGCATGCGCGCGGCGTCTTTTCGCCGCGGGCAGATCATCGAACGCCAGACGAAGCAGGAGCGACTTATGGCTCGCGCCCGGCGACGCCGAGCAAGGCCAAGGCCGTCGCTGCGGCAAGGAGCGCTGGGAACGCCAGCGCGCCATAGGTGGCGAAGACGGTGGGCGCCGCCGCCCTCGGCAGACGTCCGTCAATGAGGCCTTCTTCGCCGAGCGGCAGCGACTGAAGGATGCGTCCGTAGGCGTCGATGATCGCCGAAACGCCGGTATTGGCGACGCGGATCATCGGCAACCCTTCTTCGATCGCGCGCAGGCGGGCCTGGGCGAGATGCTGATAGGGGCCGGTCGTGCGGCCGAACCATCCGTCATTGGTGACGTTGAGAAACAGAAGCGGGCGATCGGCGGCCCCGCGCTGGATCGTCTCGCCCGGAAAAATCGCTTCGTAGCAGATGAGCGGCGCGATTGGCGGCAGACCCGGCGCCGCGAGGAGGCGTGGCCCTGCGCCGCGATCCCATATGCCCGGAACGAGGTGATTGATTCCAAGCGGCCGCAGCAGGTCCTCGAGCGGCAGATATTCTCCGAAGGGGACGAGATGAACCTTGTCGTAAAAGGCGACGATCGACTCTCCCTTTAGCGCCTCGATCGAATTGAAGATCTTGCCCCGCCGTCCGTCGCCGTCGCTTTCGGCCCGCGCCGCGCCGGTCAAAAGAACGCCGCCCTTGAGCGCGCGGGCGATCGCCGCTAGCGCCTCCGGATGGCTTGAAATCACGTAGGGAAACGCCGATTCCGGCCAGACGAGATGGGTGATTTCGGCGAGGCCGGACGGCCGCGCATTTGTCGCGCGTTCCGAGAGGTCAAGATAGTGATGCAAGATTTTCGCGCCATTCTCGGGGCGAAATTTCGCATCCTGAGGGAGATTGGGCTGCATCAGGCGCAGCGCCACGCCGTCGACATATTCCGTCTCATTGGCGCCCAGCCGAAACACGCCATAGGCGAACATCAGCATGGCGAGCGCCGCCGCGGCGAGCATCGTCCCGCGAATGCGGCGGGCGCCGCGGGGCGCGCGATCGGTGAGCGTCGCGGGCGCGGCGAAAATCACGACGGCGATAATGTCGAGCCCGTGCAGGCCGACGAGAGAGGCCGTCTGCGCCATTGGCCCGGCGCTTGTGAGCGCCATGCCGAAATCGTTCCAGGGAAAGCCCGTGAAGAGATGCCCACGCAGCCATTCCGCGGCGCCCAGTCCCGCGGCGAGCGCGAAGACGCGGGCGCCGCCAGGCGACCACAAGAGGCGCGCGAGCGCGAGACCCGCGGCCGGAAACAACGCGAGCACCGCCGGCAAGCCGAACACGGCGAGCGGCAGCGCCCAGGCGAATTGGTCGGCTTCGACGAGCATCGCGGCGCCCATCCACCAGAGGCCCGCGACGAAATAGCCGAAGCCGAGCCACCAGCCGGCTCCGGCCGCCGAGAGAATCGGGGCAAGGGCAAAGCGCGGCGAGTCTTCGCCATCCGCCGCGCCGTCGATGAGCCAGACGGCGACGGTGAGCGGCGCGAACATGGCCGGGATGAAATCGAAAGGCGCGAGGGCGAGAGCGCCCGCCGCGCCGGCGCAGAAGGCGATCGCGTGTCGTGTCCAGCCGCGGGCAAGGACAATGCGCTGCAAAAGAGTCGGCGCAGATGCGCGCACGCTGGCGATTTCGGCAATCTGCGCCATCGGTCCTCGAACCGCCGCGAATCGGCAGGCCGATTTTACAGCGGAATTAGCAGACAATTTTATGCGCGTGCGAAGGATGTCTCACGCCGGCCGGCGCGACCGCACGCGCAGCTTGCCGACGCGCCGCGGATCGGCGTCGACGATCTCAAACTCGTGGGAGTCGACCGGCGTCGCGATGATCTCGCCGCGCATCGGGACGCGGCCGGCGAGCCATGCGACCATACCGCCGAGGGTCGTCACTTCGGCGGGCGTGTCTTCAAGTCTGAAGTCGACGCCGAGCCGCGCCGTCACTTCATCAAGATCGGCGCGCCCGTCGATGATGAAATCGCCGTTCTCAAGCTCGACGAAGCCCGACTCGTCGATGACGTCATGTTCGTCCTCGATGTCGCCCACGATCATCTCCATGATGTCCTCGATAGTGACGAGGCCATCCGTGCCGCCATATTCGTCTATGACGAGCGCCAGATGCGTGCGCGTCGCTTGCATACGGATCAAAAGATCGAGCGCAGGCATGGAGCGCGGCACGAAGAGCACCGGCTTGAGCAAATTCGCCTGCGACAGCGGCGTGTCGAAATCGATCTTTCTCGGTTCGGCGGTCGTCGCGTCGGAGTCTTCGCGCCGATCGGCGCAGCACGCGATATGATTGACGAAATCGCGGATATGGATCATCCCGCGCGGATCGTCGAGCGTATCGGCGTACACCGGCAGGCGCGAATGGGCGGCGGTGCGAAACAGCTCCAAGGCTTCGCGCAGCGGCGCGTCAAGCGAGATGGCGACGATGTCGGCGCGGGGGATCATCGCGTCGTCGACGCGCATGTCGTGCAGGCTGAGGACGTTCTTCAAGAGCGCCCGCTCATGCGGGGTCACGTCGCCCGCCGATTCTTCAAGCCTGTCTTCGATGTCCTCGCGCACCGAGGCCGGCGCAAGACCGAGCAGCCCGCGGAGCCTGTCGACGAGGCTGACGCGCGGTCCATCGCCAGCGCGTCTTAATGGAATGGGATCGTCGGCGTTATCGTATTGCGTCGACATGCGCTTTGTTCAATTCGCTCCGCCGGCCGGCCCCTCTGCGTCTTCCGCATAGGGGTCGGGAAAACCAAGCGCCGTCGCGATCTTACGCTCCAGCGCCTCCATCCGCTCGGCCTCGGCGGCGGTCTCGTGATCATATCCGATCAGATGCAGAAATCCATGCGCAACCATATGCGCCGTGTGGGCGCGCAAAAGCTTGCCCTGTTGCTCCGCCTCTTTGGCGACGGTTTCGAAGGCGACGATCACGTCGCCAAGGAGAGGCTTGCGCTCGAGCAAGCCAGGCGTCGGAAAAGACAGGACATTCGTCGGTTGATCCTTGCCGCGCCACTCGGCGTTGAGCTGCTGGATCGCCGCGTCGTTGCAAAATGTGACGCTGATTTCACATTCGGGAGCGAGCGCAGCCCCGCTTACGGCGAGACTCTGACAAACGCATTCTTTCGCCAAATTTTCCAGATCCTCGACGCGCCGCCATGCAGGCGCCGCGACATTCACGTCGATTTCCAAAGTCAGGGTTCTCCGCGCGTCTGCTTGTTGGCGCGCGCGGCGCGCTCATAGGCTCCAACGATTTGCCGCACGAGATCGTGACGCACCACGTCGCCTTCCGAAAATCTCACGCGACCCACGACGTCGAGATTGGCGAGCAGGCTTACGGCTTCCGAGAGACCGGATTTCTGCCCGGGAGGCAAATCGGTCTGCGACGGATCGCCGGTGACGATCATCCGCGAGCCTTCGCCGAGCCGGGTAAGAAACATCTTCATCTGCATCGAGCTGGCGTTCTGCGCCTCGTCGAGCAAGATGCAGCTTCGCGTCAGCGTGCGGCCGCGCATGAACGCGAGCGGCGCGACTTCGATGAGTCCGGTCTGCATGCCGCGCTCGACCATCCGCGCATCCATGAAATCATGCAGCGCGTCGTAGATCGGGCGGAGATAGGGGTCGACCTTGTCGCGCATGTCGCCAGGCAAAAAGCCGAGACGCTCGCCGGCCTCGACGGCGGGACGCGACAGAATGAGCCGTTCGACCGCGCCTTGCTCCATCAGCTGCACGGCGTGACCGACCGCGAGCCAAGTCTTGCCGGTGCCCGCGGGACCCTCCGCGAAGACCAGTTCGTAGCGTTTGAGCGCGCGCAAATACTGGTCCTGCGCGGCGTTGCGGGCGCGCACCGACCCGCGTTTGCGGGTCAGGATCTGCTCGAAAGCGCCGCGTGACGGCTCCGAATCCGGAAACAGGCTGCGTTGGCGCGCCGTTTCTTCTATGGCGCCGTCGACGTCGCCCAGCGTGATCGTCTGACCCAGCGCGACGCGCTCATAAAGCGCCTCGAGCACGCGTCGCGCATGTTCGCAGGCCTCGGACTTGCCTTTGAGCGTGACATGATTGCCATTGGCGAAGGAGGCGACGCGCAAGCGTCGTTCGATCTTGGCGAGATTCTGGTCGTAGAGGCCGAAAACGAGCGAGGCGTGACGGTTGTTTTCAAAGGCGAGCGTGATTTCCGCTTCCGGGTCAACAGGCTCCGGTCCCCGTGCGGCGAGCAACGGGTCGTCGATCGTCGTCAAGCCTTCGCCTCCTCGCTCATGAGCCGTCCGCCCAAGGAATTCGAGCCCGCCGCGATGATCTTCACTCGGGCTTCGCGGCCAACGCACGCCATCGGGCCTTCAACATGCACAGCCTGCATATAGGGACTCTTGCCCGCGATTTGCCCCTCGTGCCGACCCGCTTTTTCAAAGAGCACGTCGAGTTCTTGGCCGACCGTCGCCGCGTTGAAGGCTTGCCGCTGCTCTTCAAGCAGAGCCTGTAATGCGGCGAGGCGCTCGCTCTTGACGGCCTCATCGATTTGATCGTCCCGCTCGGCGGCGGGCGTGCCGGGCCGCGGCGAATATTTGAACGAAAAGCTTGAAGCGAAGCCCACGGTGCGCGCGAGCGCCATCGTCGCCTCGAAATCCGCGTCGCTTTCGCCGGGGAAGCCAACGATGAAGTCCGACGACATGGCGATGTCCGAGCGGGCCTTTCGCAGGCGTTCGACGATCGAGAGGTACGCGTCTGCGCCGTGCTTGCGGTTCATGGCTTTCAGAATGCGGTCCGAGCCCGATTGAACCGGCAGATGCACATAGGGCATGAGCTTTGGAATCGCGCGATGCGCGTCAATCAGCTCTTGCGCCATGTCGACCGGATGACTTGTAGTGTAGCGCAGGCGCGCCAAACCTTCGATCTGCGCCAGCCGATCGAGAAGCTGCGCAAGGCTTGTCTTCCGGCCGTCTCCATCCGGACCGAGATAAGCGTTGACGTTTTGGCCGATCAGCGTGATCTCGCGCACGCCGGCGTCGACGAGCCGCATGGTCTCGGCGATGATCTCGGCGACAGGACGCGACGCTTCGGCGCCGCGCGTATAGGGCACGACGCAGAACGAGCAGAACTTGTCGCAGCCTTCCTGAACGGTGACGAACGCCGAAACGCCGCGCGCGCGAATCTGCGCGCGGTTCGGGGCGGGCAGGGCGCGAAATTTGTCCTCGACCGCGAAATCCGTATCGGCGAGGCGGGCGCCGTCCCTGGCCTGGCGCAGAAGCTCCGGCAGTCGGTGATAGCTCTGCGGACCGACGACGACATCGACGGCGCGCTGGCGCTTGAGCACCTCTTCGCCTTCAGCCTGGGCGACGCAGCCGGCGACGACGATTTTCATGTCGCGGCCTTGTGCGTTCAGCACGCGTTTGGCGATCGCAAGCTTGCCCAGTTCAGAATAGATTTTTTCCGCGGCCTTTTCGCGGATATGGCATGTGTTGAGGATGACGAGATCGGCGTCTTCTTCGCTTTTGGTCTCGGCGTAGCCCTCTTGGCGGAGCAGGTCCGTCATGCGCGTCGCGTCATAGACGTTCATCTGGCAGCCGTATGACTTGACCAGAACCTTGGATAGTCGTGCAGCTTCGGACCGCTGAGGTTTGGATCGCGCCTCAACCAGTTCTTTGACGTCTGTGACTATTTTTCTGCTCCATCGCTCGCCCCGGCGACTCGGCGCGCCACCCGAGTGGGCGCAGTATACGACTTTTTTTGCCGCAAGAGGCGCCGTGCACTCATATTTTCTGAACTGGCCCGCCATAGCGCAGGAGCACGGCATCCGCCGTGAGCAGCGTGACGCCTTCGACGACCGCCTGAGCAATAAGCAGTCGATCGAACGGATCCCGATGAATCAACGGCAGCGCGTCCGTCGCGAGCGCGTGTTGACCGAGCACGGGCAGCTCGTCGTACCCATTGTTCAAGAGACCCTGACGCAGCGCACGCGGGTCGACTTGAAAGTCGGCCCGATTGAGGCTGCGTTTGATGGCGACTTCCCACAGGCTCGCGACGCTGTAGACAAGTTGATTTGCCTCTTCGAGCAGGACCGCTTGAGCCTTTTTTGGGAGGCGATCGGGCGATATTGCGGCCCAGAGAATGATCTGGGTATCAAGCAGCAGTCTCACGCGTCGCCGGCGAATAGCCGTCCAATCTCGATCTCGCCCATACGGTCGAAATCTTCTGGGATAACGCCCTGTCCGGCCATAAAGCCGAGCCGCTGGATCTTAGACTGAGCGGCCGCCTCCAGCGGCGTGACCTTCACCAAAGGTTTTCCGGCCTTCGCGATGATGAAAGGCTCTCCCTTAGAGGCAAGATCGACCAACTTGGAGAGCTGGGTCTTGGCTTCGTGCATGTTGACGATGCGCATGAGCGTCTCGGCTAGACTAAACCAAGTTAGTTTAGTTTACCGGGCGGCGTCCTGCAAGCTTGCGCCGCGCTCAGATCTCCAGCCGCAGGGCGATCGCCGCGCGCCGTTCGCCGTCGGCGCGCTGATAGTAATTCTCGCGCCTGCCGATCTCTTTGAAGCCTTCCCGCGCGTAGAGCTTCAGCGCGGCCTCATTGTCGTCGGCCACCTCCAGAAAGACCAGCCGGGCGCCGCCGCGCTCGAGATTTTCGAGATGCTTTTCAAGAATGCGCCGGCCCAGTCCCGCGCCGCGTCTCGCCGGGTTCACGGCGAAAGTGAGGACTTCGGCGTCAGGCGGCGTCAACCGGGAGAGGATGAAGCCCCCAAGCTCGCCCTTGCGGCCCTCCGCGACCGCGCCGTCGGCGATGATATGGGGGTCGGTCAGATAATTCTCGAAGTCGATTTTCGACCAGCCAAATGCGAAGGACGCCCCGTGCAGACGTTCGCAGTCATCGGCGCGCTCCGCCCCGATGGGTTCGATGACGAAACTCGGCTTGGCGAAGAAAGACGAAAGCAGCGTCATCGCGCAAGCTCACGCCTGAGCCGTGGCGGCGGGCCGCGCTCGGGCGGCCGCATCGCCCAAACCCGCATCGCCCAAGCTCCCGGCGTCCTTCCGTGGGTCTGACCGTGGGCTCGGCATGGTGACGTCGGGCTCTTTAAGATAAAGCGGCCGCGCGGGCGCAGTATCAGGCTGCGCGGCAAGGCCCAGACGCGCCACCAGGGCGATATCGGGCGCAAGCCGCTCGCTCGCGATCCGGACCGGAACGCCGCGGGCGCGCGCCTCCTTCGCAAGGAGCGGCGCGCCGGAGCCGGCCAGAAGCAGCGGGCCGGCGCCGA
>NZ_JAMRYX010000217.1 GCF_024448135.1 Methylocystis suflitae | reverse complement strand
CCGTAGTGAAGTGGCGTGCACTTTAGGTCTATGGTGCTTTCGGCGCAAAGACCTATTTTGTCATCCGACTTATACCGTTTAATCAATCTGGTAGAAGAAGCGCTGCATTTTTGTATTTTGAAAGGGGGCTCTCTCTTGATCAAACTGTTAGCCTTGATGAAATACGGTGATAAAGCGGCCAGCTCACGCCAACGCTTGCTTCAGTATCGGGAGCATTTTTCTCGTGAAGGCATTGAAATCATATTCTGCCCTCTTTTGACCAACAATTATATTGAACAAACCTTCCGTGGGAAGGGCGCTCCTGTCTTGTCGGTCTTGAAGTCTTATCTTTCGAGAGTGAAGCTGCTCATTGATTGCAAATCTTTCGACCTAATATGGGTCCAATATGAAATTTTCCCCTACACGCCGGGTCTGGCTGAGCGTCTCGCCTTAATTAGCGGCAAGCCTATTGTGTATGATTTCGACGACGCGATCTTTCATCAATATGACCAACACGCGAATCTTCTCTTTCGTAGCTTTCTCGGCCGCAAATTGCAGCCTCTGATGCGAGCAGCTTCGCTCTGCGTCTGTGGAAATAACTACCTAAAGGAATACGCCGATCGCTTCTGTGTTCGCACTGAAATCGTGCCGA
>NZ_JAMRYX010000216.1 GCF_024448135.1 Methylocystis suflitae | reverse complement strand
TCGTTCGCGTGATTGTGTGGCTGATCGCGCATGAGAATTTCGACGTCCGAGTCCTTGGTCGACTGCACGCGGAAAGTTCCCTGATAGGTTTTGCCCTCGTGGCGCGCGATAGCGACATATTCGCCTTCGGCCAAAACGAGTGACGGGAAAGCGCCGATCATCTCGCGGATGACGTCGCCGCCGGGCGTGAGCACCGAGAAACTCGTATTGGCGAGCGCCTCGCCGCCCGGCTGCTTGACGAGCTTCAAGGTCATGGTCGCCGCGCGATGGCGCAGGGTCGCTTCGATCAGCTTTCCGGCCGGTATTTTCAAATCCGCCGTAACCACGGAGTTGGTCTGGTTCGTCCCGCCCTGGGCGCCCTGCCCCGTGTCGAGCAAAGTGGAAACGACGTGATAGGCGCCCTCCGGGAGGCAGATCACTTGATCGGCGTTGGCGTTGGCGAGAATGAGCTTCGCTTCGGAATTGCCGCGTTCCGGCACATAGATCGAAATGGACAGCCGCTGCGCGGGAATTTGCGCGTCGCCCAGCTTGTCGATGAGCTTCAGCCCGCCAGCGTTTAAAACGATCCGCTCGGACACATTGCCGCCCTCCATGGCGACGCGGCGCGTGACGCCGGCGAGGCCATAGGCGGCGTGGACGATATAGGAGCCATCAGGCAGCGGCAGCGTCGGGACCGCCTCCTCGGATTGCGCCACGAGCTTGTGCGATCCGTCCGGCTGGGCGCCCTCCTCGAAGACGCGCCAGACGAGGCCCGAGCGGACCGGCTGCTGGTCATTGGCTGCAAGCGTCGCGCTCAGCCGCAGCGTGGATCGCCTTTCGGTCGGCGGCGCGGTGGGCCCCGCCGCCTCGCCGGCGCCATGCGGCGGATGGGGACGGCGCGGCTGCTGTTGCTGCGCATGCGTCGGCTGGGGAAGGAGCGCTGCGCCGGCGAGCGCCGCCGCGGCGACCCGGCCAAGCGCGTCCAATCGGACCTTTTTCATCATCCTGTCTATGCCGACGATTGCGGTCTTTGTCGATTCTCGCCCCCCGAGAAGACCTCATGGATGGCCGCTATCTGTCCGGGAATAAGCGCCATCGCCCCCTGAAAACCGTGGCGGCGCGCCGCCGCATAGGCAGCCTCTTCCCCGGCTTGCACGGGCGGCGCGAGCGCCGGAACGCCCGCCGAGGCTGCCGCCAGAACGACAGCCGCGCGCGCCAGTTGGACGGCGGCGCCGTCGCCGCAGGCGAGGCCCAGCGCCGCGCGCAGCCCAGCTTCGTCGAAGGCCAGCGCCGCGAGACGCGGCGACGCGCCGGCAAGGGAACGTAACGCCAACACGGCGGCGGGCGCGCCTCCGGCGAAGGCGCCGATCCTGGTCGCGCCATCGGCGAGGCCGGCTTGCGCCTCGCGCACGGCGAGTTTCACGGCCATACGCTGCAAGCTCGCGGCGCCGTCGCAGGAGGGAAGAAAGACGCCGTCCGGTCCCGGGCCGAACAGCGCGTCGAGGTCGGCTTCGATGAGTTCGCTGTCGAGAGGAGCCACTTCCACGAAGAGCTTCGGCCCCGCGCGCTTGCCTCGCGCCTCCTTGCCTCGCGCCTCCTTGCCTCGCGACTCATTGATCAGCGCGCAGGCGTGCGCGCGGACGCCGCGCCGCGCCGCGTCTTCCACGCAGGGGCCAAGCCGCAACAAAAGCGTATCGGCGCCGCAATCGAGCGCCGCGGCGAGTTCCTCGTCGCTGGCGTCGGACTCAAGGATTAAACAGGAGCGCATGCGAGCCGGGCTTGTTCCTGGAGATCTCGGATCGCTTTTAACACGCTCAGCCCGGCCGCTGATCAGTCCGGGGCCTCGATCGCCTCCAAAACGAAGCGGATCAGCTCGTCGGCCGACGCATAGCTGATCCATTTTCCGCCAGGATAGACGACCGCGACGGGGCCGTGCTCGCATTGACCGAGGCAGCCCGACTGCGTCAGGCGCACGCCGTCGCGCTTGGCGAAGGGCAGCGCCTTGAGCGCTTCCTTCACCTTCGCCAGAGCCTCCTTTGCGCCGTGGTCCTCGCAGGCGGATCGGCCGTCGCGCGTGTTTACGCAGACGAAGACGTGGCGGCGGAAAGGTTTGATCGCTGATTCAGTCATTGGGCTTAGTATCCGAACTGCTCGCGCAAAATTCGCTCTTCCAGCGAATGGCCAGCATCGTGGAGCAGGACCAGACTGGTGGCGTGGTCCATCACTACGTCCACATAAGCAAGGTCGCGGAATTCGTCATGATCGGCGACGACGGAGACGGGCCGCTTCGCCGCTTCGAGGACCTCGATCCGCACCTTTGCGAGGTCGGGCAGCAGAGCGCCATGCCAGCGGCGCGGGCGGAAGGCGGAGATTGGCGTTAAGGCCATCAGCGGCGCATCGAGCGGCAGGATCGGACCATTGGCGGAAAGATTATAGGCGGTGGAGCCGGCGGGCGTCGACACCAGCACGCCGTCGGTGACGAGTTCCGGCAAACGCTCCTGGCCGTTGACCAGGATGCGCAGCTTCGCGATCTGCGAGGTCTGGCGCAGCAGCGACACCTCGTTGATGGCGTGCGCCGAGAACTCGTCGCCGCGCACATTGACGGCATGCATCAGCAAGGGGTGAATGATCGAAGGCTTCGCCTCGGCGATGCGCTTGCGCAGCCCCGTCTCGCGATACTGGTTCATCAGAAAGCCGACCGAGCCGCGATTCATGCCGTAGATCGGCTTGCCGGCGTCCATGAACCGATGCAGCGTGCGAAGCATGAGGCCGTCGCCGCCGAGCGCGACGATGCAATCGGCCTCCTCAGGCGGGCAGTCGCCGTATTTTTCAATGAGGCGCTGGCGCGATTCCTCCGCCTCCGGCGCGCCCGAGGCGAGAAAAGCCAAATGGGCGCACGGCTTCTTCCCGTGATTCTGCCGATCTCCGGCGGCGCCCATCGCAAACTCCCCCTCACGCTCGCCGCAACCGCCGCGATTCCTTCGGCATACACCGGCGCGAGGCCGGAGGGAACGGCGCCGACGCAAGCCGCGCGCGAGGCGCGCCGCGGCGGCCTCCAAATGTGCAACTCATTGGTCGGCCTCGCCGGCGCCCCATAGCCATGCGGCGCCGCGCACGCCGCCCGAGTCGCCATGCGCATTCGGCAGGATTTTCGTGTCGAAGGCGTCAGTGACGGCGTTCTTTCCCACGCGCGCCGCGAGTCCGTCATAGATCCGCGAGATGTTGGAAAGTCCGCCGCCGAGCACGATGACGTCAGGATCGATGAGATCGACGACCACCGCCAACGCCCGCGCCAGACGGTCCTGATAGCAATCGAGGCTTGCCTGCGCGGCGGGGTCGCCGGCTTCCGCCAGCGCGGCGATTTCGGCCGCGTGGCGGCGCGCGCCGGAGCGCTTCTCATAGTCGCGCGAAAGTCCGCCGCCGCAAAGAAACGTCTCGATGCAGCCGCTGTGCCCGCAAAAGCAGGGGCTCCCGGGATATTCCTCCGCAGTCATCCACGGCAGCGGCGTATGGCCCCATTCGCCGGCGACGCGATTGCGCCCCTCGAGGATCTTTCCGTTGACGATGACGCCGCCGCCGACGCCGGTGCCAAGAATGACGCCGAACACCACGCCGGCGCCGCGGCCGGCGCCGTCGATCGCCTCCGACAGCGCGAAACAATTGGCGTCATTGGCGACCCGCACCCGGCGTCGAAGCGCCTGCGCGAGATCGACGTCGAGCGGTTTGCCGTTGACGACGGCCGTGTTGGAGTTTTTCACGAGGCCGGTATGCGTCGAGATCGCGCCAGGCGCGCCGACGCCCACGACGCCGCGCCGCCCAATATTCGATTCGATCTCGCGCACGAGGGTCGCGACGGCTTCGATGATCGCCGCATAATCGTCGGCGGGCGTCGCGACGCGGCGACGCTCCAGCGTCTCGCCCGCGGCGTCGAGCGCGATGGCCTCGATTTTGGTGCCGCCGAGATCAACGCCGATGCGGATAAGGTCGCGCGTCATTTCACGCGGGCGCGATCAATGTTTTGCGCGCCGGCGAGCGCGCTCCCGGCGGCGGCGTCGATCTGCGCGGAATCGAGATCGAGACCGTCAGTCATGGCGCCGGTCCAGTTTACGCCGGTCAAATCCGCGCCGGCGGCGTCCGCGCCCTTCAGATTCGCCTCGGAAAAATCCGCGCCCGCGGCGCGCGCGAAGCGCAGGTCGGCGCTCGCGAGATTGGCCTTGTGAAAACGCGCGCCTTCAAGCATGGCCGAGCGGAGCACCGCGCGCATCAATCCCATCGATTGGTTCTTCATGTCGGCGGAGAGATCCGCCTCGCTGAAATTGGCGCCGCGCGCCGATGCGCCGGTCAGATCGCCGGCGAGACGCGCATGCGCAAAGTCCGCGCGGTCGGCCCGCATACGCTGCATTTGCGCAGCGAAGGCGTGCGCCCCCTTCAGCGATGCGCCGGTGAGGTCGGCTTCGATCAGCCAGGCCTGATCGAGAATCGCGTCGTCGAGCCGTGCGCCGGCGAGCGATGTCTTGTTCATGCGGGCCGCGCGAAAATCGACGCCGTGCAGATCGAGTCCGGAAAGATCGAGCCCGTTGAGGCTCTTTTCCGAAAGATCGATCTTATGTCCGCTCTTGCGATGCAGCAGCGCCGCTTCGATGTCGGCGCGCGTCAATTCAGCCTTGGAATAAGCCGGCTGCGCGAGGTCGACGCCTTGCAGCATGTCCTGCGCGCGTAGGTCTTGGCTGCACAATGACGCGACGCAGATAAGAACGAAGCTCAGACCCAAACGCATACGCACGAACTCGTCCTTCTGCCGGCGCTTTATGCCGCGTCGGCGTTGCGATCAGCCGAGGCGCCGCCGCTCAGCGCTTGCGCCTGCTCGATCCATCCGTTGCGCTTCACACGCCCCGCCGCGCCGATCGACGCCTCGATCCATTTGATGTTGTCGTCGCTCCAGCCGGCGATCTGATCATAATGGAAAACCCCGAGCGCGTGCAGCTTCTCGACGCTCTTTGGTCCGACGCCCTTGATTTTCGTAAGATCGTCCGCCGCGCCGTCGCGTGGCGCGGGAAGCGCGGCAGGCGGAGCGCCAGGCGCCATTTTGCCGCTCGGCGCCCGCATTTGCGCGGCTTTTTCGCTCAGCGCCTTGGCGGCTGAAGCCGCCGCCTCCAGCGCCGGCTCAACGCTCGCCTGCGTCGCTGGCTGCGCAGTCGCAACGATTTCGACTTGCGGTTCGGGCGACAGCGCGACGGGCGATTCGTAAACGTCGCGCGTCGCGCCGCGCAGTACAACGATCGGCCGCTTGGCGGCATAAGCGGGCGCGGCCTGTACCGTCTTGAGCGCGCCGCCAACCGGCAGACCGATGAGATAAGCGAGCGCCGCGATCAGCAACACGTCCATCGTGAGCGCGGCGCGCCCGTCAAGGAGCCCAAGCCAGGAGGCGGCTGCGCCCGCGCCGAGCGTCACGGCGATCGCGATGAGGTTCCAGCCGGGCGCTGCAGGGGCGTCCTTCGCCCGCGAGGTCGTCACATAGCCGGCAAGCGCGCCAAGCGCACAGGCGGCGGCGAACCAAGGCCAGCCAAGCGTCAGCAAGTAGGACATCGGCAGTCTCCTTCTCTGGCGCTACTTGACGACGATTTCGACGCGGCGATTGCGCGCGCGATTGTCGTCGCTGTCATTGGAAGCGATTGGGCGCTCGCCGCCATAGCCGACGGCGATTATTTTGAATGGATCGACTCCGGCCTTCGCCAGGCGTTCGACGACCGCCTGCGCGCGACGCTTGCTGCGCCCCAGATTAACTTCGGCAATGCCGATGTTGTCGGTGTGCGCAGCGACTTCGAGAGTTGCGCCCGGACAGCGCAGCGCCGTCGCGGCGATCGCATCGACGAGAGGCGCGGATTCAGCGGCGATGGCGGAATCATCGGACGCAAAGACGATCGGCGATTTGGCGACAAGCTCGGAGAGCGCCGCGGCGCACTGGCTTGCATTGAGCGGCGAGCCGACGATGCGGGTCGACAGTTGCGCCTCGCCGCGGAAACTCTGCGGAAGCGCATCGGCGAAGCTCGCCGCGATCTCTGCGCGCGCGCTCTGATGACGCGCGACGCCCGCGAGCGAGACATTCGAGTCACTGACCGCGAGCTTGCCTTCGTCGAGTCGCGCGAGCGCGGCAAGAGAACGATCCGTCGCTTCCGCGAAGTTTTGCGGCGCGCCTTTCGCGATGACGAGCCGGTCAACGACCTTCGCGTCGAAGAAATTCCTGCGCGCGGTTTCGACGAGGCGATTACGCACGGCCTCATCCGGCGCATAGCCGGTGAGCGTAACGTCTCCGCCGGCGCGCTGAGCGCCGAAAACATACGGCGCTATCGGACCCGCCACGACGTCGAGCCGCGCGATCTCAAATCCCGAAGGCAACCGCGCTTTCGCGTCGGCCCGAATCGTCTCGCCCAATATGTTCTGGCGCCCCTGCCCTTCGATGACGATCTTGCCGTCGGATACGGCGACTTTGCCTTGCGACAACTTGCCGAGTTCGCTGACCGCGAACGCAAGCGCGCCGGCGAAGTCTCCGGCCGGCGCGCCGGCGCCAAGCTCGGTCGCGTCGCTGACCGCGGCGCCGGCGCCCACAGAGGCCGCCATAGCGATGACCCGTTTGCGCAGATCGTCGCTCGGCAAATGGCCGGAGAGGCTGATGACGCCATCGCGCGCCGCCGCTGAAAACACGTAGGGAGAAACACGCGGCGGCGACACGTCAACTTTTACCGCGCTCGCGCCGAACGGCGACGCCTTGAGCGCGGCGAGCGCCGTTTCGTAATCGGCAGCGCTGCGCGCTTCGCCGGAAACAGTCAGAGTCGCGTCGGTCATCGTCGTCGTCGCCGGATCGAGTTCGGCGAGGCGGCGCACGGCGAAGGACGCGAGATCGGGGAAAGATTGCGGCGCGCCGTCGGCATAGGCGGCGGAATCCGACACTTCCAGGCCTAAGGCGGCGATCTCGGCGCGCAGCCTTTCGCGCGCGCCCGTCGGCGGGACGTTGCCCGAGATCATGGCCTTGCCGCCGCGGCGTTCGAGTTTCAGAACGAAGGGCGCTGCGCGCGAGAGAGGCTGCGTCGCGTCAATGATGCGCCGCGCTGGCGTTTCAACGCCTAATGATGTCAAAAGCTGAGCTTTCACATCAGTCGACAGCGAGATGCCGGCAAGGACGACATCACGGCCCGAGACGCGGACCTCCGGCCTGTCGATCGCGTCAGGCGACTGTGCGACTCGCTGCAAGATAGCAGCGCGCAGATCGTCCTCTAGACGCGGCGTCAAAGCGCCTTGCGCAAAATAGCCCAGTCCAAAAAGGACCGGCAGTCCAATCCACCATTTTTTGGGAAGGTGCATCGACGTCTTGCCCTCCATCGAAAGAGAATCAGCGAAGACGCGCTTAACACAACCGCACATGGTCCTTTTGCGCGGCGGCGTGTCAATATGATGGCAAACAAAATGGGGAACGCGGCCGCGCCGCGCTCCCCAAAGGCGAAGAAGAGTCCTGGTCGATTGTGAAATAGGCTTCGACCGCTCTCCGACAAGGCTATTTTGATGAAAAGCGCGCGCTTGCAGGCGGTCTGCCGGGCAGGAAAGGCGCCATGCCGGCGCGCGCCAGTTCGTCGGCGCGCTCGTTCATGTCATGGCCCGAATGGCCTTTGACCCAATGCCAGTCGACCTCATGCCGCTCCGCCGCCGCTTCGAGCCTTTGCCACAGATCGACGTTCTTCACCGGCTTTCGGTCGGAGGTGCGCCAGCCACGCGCTTTCCAGCCGGCGATCCATGAGGTGACCCCGCTGCGCAAATATTGCGAATCGGTATGCAGATCCACCGCGCAAGGACGCGTCAGCGTTTCAAGCGCCATGATCGCCGCCATCAGCTCCATGCGATTATTGGTGGTGAGCGGCTCGCCGCCGTTGATCTCTCTTTCGCGATCGCCAAAGCGGAGAATCGCGCCCCAGCCGCCTGGCCCCGGATTGCCCGAGCAGGCGCCGTCAGTCCAGATCTCGACGCCGAGCGTCATGCACCGACTCCGTAGACGCGCGCATCTGCGGCGGACTGGTGAAACCGGAGCTTGGCGAGATATTCGCGCGGATCCTTGGGACGCACCAGCGCGCCCGGCGGCACATTGAGCCAGTCGACGTAGCGGGTGAGCAGAAAACGCAGCGCGGCACCGCGCGCGAGCGTCGGAAAGGCCGCGATCTCGGCGGAGGAGAGCGGCCGAATCCGCCGATAGGCGTCGAGCAGCGCGGCGCCCTTCTCCGGTTGATAGCGATGCTCGGCGTCAAAGCACCAGGCGTTCAGACAGATCGCCAGATCGTAGGCGTAGGCGTCGGTGCAGGCGAAATAGAAGTCGATCAGCCCCGAGATGCGCTCGCCGAGAAAGAAAACATTGTCCGGGAAGAGATCGGCGTGAATGACGCCGCTCGGCAGGTCCCGTGGCCAGCTCCGCTCCAGATGATCGAGCTCTGCGTCGACGAGCGCGCGCAGTCCCGTCGCAACCTCTTCCGCACGCGACGCGCATGTCGAAAAAAGTGGCCGCCATCCCTCGACAGAAAGCGCGTTGCGGCGCCGCTGCGTGAAATCGGCGCCGGCGAGGTGTAGCTGCGCGAGAATTGCGCCGAGCGCGGCGCAGTGCGCGATTTCCGGATGGTGGATCGAATAGCCGTCCAGAAAAGTGACGATGACGGCGGGTCGGCCGGCAAGGCGCCCTAGCGCCACCCCCGCGCGGTTTTTCACCGGCAGCGGGCAGGTCACGCCCCGCGCCGCGAGATGTTCCATAAGGTTCAGGAAGAATGGCAAATCGGTTTCAGCGACGCGCTTCTCGTAAAGCGTGAGGATGAAGCTGCCGGCGCCGGTATGGAGATAATAGTTGGAGTTTTCGACGCCCTCGGCGATGCCTTTGCAGGAGAGCAGCGGCCCGAGATCAAATGTCGCGAGAAAAGCGATCAGCTCCTCGTCGTCAACCAGCGTGTAGACGGCCATGGGCGCCGACCGTTCACTGCGGGCTCGCCCTCAGGCGATCGCCCGCAGCTCCTTGGGCAGAGGGAAGGACACGTTCTCGTCGGCGCTGGAGATGGTTTCGACGACGATATCATAGCGTTCGGCGAATGCGTCCATGATCTCCTCGACCAGAACTTCGGGCGCCGACGCGCCGGCGGTAATGCCGAGCGACGATATGTTGCCAAAAATCTCCCAGTCGATCTCACCCCGGCCCTGCACGAGCTGCGCCGGCGCGCCAGCGCGTTCGGCCACCTCGCGCAGCCGCTGCGAGTTCGACGAATTGGGCGAGCCGACCACGATCACGGCCGCGACATGCGGGGCGACCTCCTTCACCGCAGCCTGGCGGTTCGTGGTCGCATAGCAGATGTCTTCCTTGTGCGGGCCAATGATCTTTGGAAAGCGCCGCATCAGCGCGTTGACGATCTCCTGGGAGTCGTCGAGCGACAGCGTCGTTTGCGTCACATAGGCCAGATTCGATTCGTCATCGAGTTTGAGCCGATCGATATCCTCCACGGATTCGACCAGCACTACCGCCCCCTCCGGCAGCTGTCCCATGGTGCCCACGACCTCGGGATGGCCGGAATGTCCGACGAGCAGCACGCGGCGGCCGCGCCGCCTGTGAATTTCCGCCTCTCGATGCACTTTCGTGACGAGCGGGCAGGTCGCGTCGATGGCGAGGAGGCCGCGTTCCGCCGCTGCGGCCGAAACTGATTTGGCGACCCCGTGCGCCGAGAAGATCACCGGCGCGTTGGTATTGGGGATTTCGTCGAGCTCCTCGACGAAAACCGCGCCCTTCGCCTTAAGCGATTCGACGACGTAGCGATTGTGCACGATCTCATGGCGCACATAAACCGGCGGGCCAAACTTGGCCAGCGCCCGCTCGACGGCGTCGATCGCGCGCACGACGCCGGCGCAAAATCCCCGCGGCGAGCAAAGCAGTATCTTGAGCGGCGGCTTTGTCGGTCGGGGGTGAATGTTCATCTTCGCGCCTTTGGCAGAGGCGGCGCCGAGGCGGCGAGCCGCTCAAGCGCCAAACGCGGCCATCCGGATCACCCGGCTGAATGCCGGCAAGCAATGTCGCGCATGCGCGACGGTGTCAAGCCGACGGCGCGGCGCGGACCCGCTGCGGAAGCCCCCTGGGCGAACGCCGTCGATGCGCTGCTAACGCCGGCGCGCCGCAACAAGTTTCCAGCTCCGCCGCCGATTGGCGCGACCGCCGGACTGTGACACCATGACGGCGGGCTCGCCTTCCGGGCTCGCGTGAACGGAGCTGCGCGCATGTCCTATCTCGACGAGATTTTGCAGTCCGCGCAAGGCGGCCAGTTGGTCTCCAATCTCGCTCAGCGCTTCGGCCTCTCCGACGAACAAATGGACCGCGCCATCAAAGCTCTCTCTCCGGCGCTCGAAGTCGGTCTGAGCAACGCCGCCGAACAGCCGATGCTGTTCGAAAAGGTCTTGGGCGATATCGCCTCACCTCTGCGCGCGGCCGCCTTCGACGACCCTGGCGCCGCGCAGGACGCTGACTCGCTCGCCCAGTCGCGACAGCTGCTCGAAGATCTCTTCGGCTCGCCGGCGGCCGCCGGGCAAATCGTGCAGGTCGCGGCCCGCGAATCGGGGCTGCGTCCCGACATTCTCTCGCAATTGCTGCCGGTGCTCGTTTCCGTGCTCATCGGCGGATTATTCAAAAATGTGAGCAACCGGGGTCTCGGCGGCGTGCTCGGCCAGCTCGTCAGCTCAGGCGCGCTCGGCTCCATTTTGGAGCAAATGCTCGGCGGCGGGCGGGCCTCGCCGCCCGAACCCGCGCCGACGCCGACGCCTCGAGGCGGCGCGA
>NZ_JAMRYX010000215.1 GCF_024448135.1 Methylocystis suflitae | reverse complement strand
AGGAGCGCCTGCCGAATGCAGGCAAGCTTCCTCCATGATGGAAATATGCGGCGCCAGCCTTCTTCTCATCGCCCTAATGGATTGAATCTCAATTCGATAGCGTCTGGAGCGCCTGCGAAAAGGCATTGCCGCGTTCAACGCGCTTTTTTGGATGGCCGTTAAGTCAAAGAAAAGGCGCTATTTGTTACGAAGTTAGCCTGTTCGCAGGCGCAGCGTAGAGGTTCATTTCATGATAGATCTGCATTCACATATTTTGCCAGGAATTGACGATGGCGCTGCCAATTTCGACATCGCCCTTGAGATGGCGCGA
>NZ_JAMRYX010000214.1 GCF_024448135.1 Methylocystis suflitae | reverse complement strand
GCCGGCGGGATGGTCGCGGCGGCGACTGCGGCCGCCAAGGCGTATGGCGCTTCTCCGGGAACGATGGGGACGAGCGAGTGCCGAGCCGAAAATGACTCTCTCAACGATCGCAGGATGCGTCTTCCACCATCCATTTGACCAACTCGCCGAATGAAAAACCTGCGTATGCCGCCATTTCTGGCACGAGCGAGGTCTCCGTCATTCCCGGCTGCGTGTTCACCTCCAATACGACGAGCTCGCCCGTACCTCCGGGGCGGTCGTCGTATCGGAAGTCCGCGCGGCTTACGCCGCGACAGCCGAGAGCTCGGTGAGCCTCAAGGGCCAAATGTTGGACCTCTTGGTAAATATTCTGTTTAAGATTTGCCGGAAGGACGTGTTTCGAGCCGCCCTTGGCGTATTTGGCGTGATAATCGTACCAGCCGCCGTCGGCAGCGAGGATTTCGATCACATCGAGAGCCTTGTCGTTCATGACGGCGCAGGTGAGTTCGCGCCCGGCGATGAACTGCTCCGCGAGCATCATGTCGCCATGAGTCCAATCCTCCCGCCATAATTCCTGCGGCGGATGCTCTTGGCCCTCGCTGACGATGAAGACGCCGAAGGAGGAGCCTTCGGAGACGGGCTTCAGGACATAAGGAAGGGGCAGCGCGTGCGCTTTGGCGGCGTCCAGCCTGTGCAGCACGCGCCCTTTGGGCGTCGGAACGCCGGCGGCCGCCATCACCGTCTTCGCGATATCCTTTTTCATCGCCACCGACGAGGCGAGCACGCCCGAATGCGTATAGGGGATGCGCAGAAGCTCCAGCGCGCCCTGAATGCAGCCATCCTCGCCAAACTTGCCATGGAGCGCGTTGAAAGCAACATCGGGTTTGAGCGCCGCAAGAACATTCGCGACGTCATGCCCCGCATCGACGCGGGACACTTGAAATCCCTGCTCTTCGAGGGCTTTCGCGCAGGCCTCGCCCGAGCGCAAGGAAATTTCGCGTTCGGCGGAAAGACCGCCCATTAGAACGGCGACGTGCTTGGTCATGTGCTCTCGACTTGAAAAATGCCAACTAAAGATCCGAATAAGCGGCTTCGTCGGCTTGCGAAGCCCATTCGGTGAATGCGGCGAAAGCTCTCACGCGACGCCGATGCGCTTGATCTCCCAATGCAGTTCGACGCCGCTCGTCTCGCGCACACGCCGGCGCACCTCTTCGCCAAGCGCCTCGATGTCGGCGGCGCTCGCCCGCCCACGGTTGATGAGAAAATTGCAGTGCATCTCGCTGACCTGCGCATCGCCGACGACGAGTCCGCGACAGCCGGCCGCGTCGATCAACCGCCACGCCTTTTCGCCGTCTGGATTCTTGAAAGTCGAGCCGCCGGTCTTTTCCTTGATCGGCTGCGAGGCTTCGCGCGCCGCGGTGATGCGCTCCATCTCGGCGATGATCGTCGCCGGATCACCGGGACGTCCCTGGTAAAGCGCCTGCGTGAAGATCACGTCGTCGGGGGCGGAACAATGACGATAGGCGTAGCCCATGTCGGCGACGCCAAAGACGCGGACGTCGCCGGCGCGGTCGACGCCGCGCGCTTCTATCAGCGCGTCCTTTGTCTCGCCGCCATGCGCCCCGGCGTTCATGCGCAGCGCGCCGCCGATCGCGCCGGGAATGCCGCGATAGAAGGCAAGCCCGTCAATTCCCGCTTCCGCCGCAGCGCGCGCCGCCTTCACGTCGGGGACCGCGGCGCCGACGCGCAGCCTGCAGCCCTCTTCGACGACGATCTCGCCGAAGCCCTTGGCCGAAAGTCGAATCACGACGCCTTCGACGCCGCCGTCGCGCACGATCAGATTGGAGCCAAGGCCGACGACGGTTACAGGAATCTCTCGCGGCAATCGCGCGAGGAAATAGGCGAGATCGGCTTCGTCGGCCGGCATGAACAGGATCTGCGCCGGCCCGCCGACGCGAAACCAGGTGTAAGGCGCGAGCGCCTCATTCGCCGCGACGCGCCCGCGTAGTTGCGGCATGGCGGCGGCGATGTCGGCGGAGATGTCGGGGAAGGTCATAAGCGGCTTTCGGCTAGATCAACGCTACATCATAGCTCGGCGATTTGGACGACGCGCACGCCATGACTCGAGCGGAATCGGCGATCGTTCGTGACGAAGATATCGCATTGCGCGGCCAACGCCGTTCGAAAATGCACCGCATCGATCAGTCTTAGGCCGAGATCGGCGCCGAGGCGCGCCGCCCCGATGAGAGTATCGAGGTCCACAGCCCGAATGTCGAAGGTCCTCTCCTCAAAGAACAGTCGATCGTAACCGTTTTCGAGCACCTCACTCTGACGTCTGAAGGCGCCGTAAAAGCATTCTGCAACGCAGATTTCACTCGTGACAAAGGTCGTGTTTCGTTCGATGAGCGCATACCAGAGGCTGGAGATCTTCGAATAAAACTCTGGATTCGCCTCGATGAAATAGATGACCGAATTTGCGTCGAAATAGGCCCGCCCGCCTTCGACCGGAAGCGTCTCAGTCGTCGCCACGGAATTCACGGATGCGTGCGTCGATCTCCTCAATGGATTGCGGTCCGACAAGCCGGTAGCCGATGCCCTCCAGCTCTTTCAGGCGACGAATGCGCTCTTGCGGCGACGGCTGGGTTTCCTTTTGCACGATGCGCGGAAGAAACTGCCTGAGCGTTTCCTCAACGAGATAAGAACGGGAGCGGCGCGTGCGCCGCGCCGCCTCATCGAGGATTTTGCGCGTTTCGTCGGTCAGACGAACGGATGTCGGCGTGGGCGCGGCGGATTTCATGATTCGGAGAGGACTGACTACGATGTAGTCAAATGTAGTAGCAATTCTACGGAAGTCAAATCCTGCCACATAAATTCACGTCCCTTCGTCACCCCGTTGACGGAGATGTCGGGGAAGTCATGCCGGCCCCCACCCCAACCCTCCCCCGCTTCGCGGGAGAGGGAGCAGATCAAGCGCTTCATCCAGATTGCGCAAGAGCCGCTCGTTAGGGTCCCTCTCCCGCGTCAGCGGGCGAGGGACAGGGAGGGGGCAAGAGCAATTCAACCCCCTGCCCCCGCCGCCAATTGCTCCGGCAGCGCATAGGCCCATTGGGTGATATTGCCGGCGCCAAGACAGACGACATAATCGCCCGGCGCGACGATCTCGCGCACCATCGCCGCCAGCACTTCGGGAGAGGGCAGCCCCATCGCGCGGCGATGGCCATGCGCCTTGATGGCGGACACAAGCGCGTCGCGATCGGCGCCCGGAATCGGCTGCTCGCCCGCCGGATAGACATCGGCGATGATGACCACATCGGCGTCGTTGAAGCAGGTGGCGAAAGCATCAAAAAGCGACTGCAGCCGCGAATAGCGATGCGGCTGCATTAGCGCGACGACCTTGCCCTTGGTGGAGGCGCGCGCCGCGCGCAGCACGGCGGCGATTTCGACGGGATGATGTCCATAGTCGTCGAAAATCTGCACGCCGTTCCATTCGCCGGTCTTGGTGAAGCGCCGCTTCACGCCGCCAAAGCCGGCAAGCGCCTTGCGGATTTGTTCGGGTGAAAGGCCGAGCTGATTGGCGACGGCGACCGCCGCCGTCGCGTTCAACGCATTGTGATGGCCCGGCATCGGCAGGACGAGATTTTCGAGATAGATCGCCTGCGACGTCTTGCGGTCGCGCAGCAGCACATTGAACTTCGACACGCCGCCCTCGAGATCGACGTCGAGCAAACGCACGTCGGCCTGCGGATTTTCGCCATAGGTGATGACACGGCGGTCCTCGATGCGGCCGACAAGCTCCTGCACGGTCGGATGATCGAGGCACATCACCGCGAAGCCGTAGAAGGGAATATTTTCGACGAAGTTGCGGAAGGCTTCCTTGATGGCGTCGAATGTATGGAAATGGTCGAGATGTTCGGGATCGATATTGGTGACGATGGCGACGTCCGCCGGCAGTTTGAGAAACGTGCCGTCGCTTTCGTCGGCCTCCACCACCATCCAGTCGCCGGCGCCAAGACGCGCATTCGTGCCATAAGCGTTGATGATGCCGCCGTTGATCACGGTCGGATCGAGGCCGCCGGCGTCGAGCAGCGTCGCAACGAGCGAGGTCGTCGTCGTCTTGCCATGCGTGCCGGCGATGGCGACGCATTGCTTGAGGCGCATCAGCTCGGCCAGCATTTCGGCGCGGCGCACGACCGGCAGACGTTTTTCGCGCGCCAAGACAAGTTCGGGATTGTCTCGCTTGATCGCGGTGGAGACGACGACCACTGCGGCTTCGCCGAGGTTTTTGGCGTCATGTCCGATGCTGATCGTCGCGCCTTTTTCGACGAGACGCTTGACGTTGGCGTTTTCGGCGGCGTCCGACCCCTGCACCTTGTAGCCGAGATTGAGCAGCACTTCGGCGATTCCAGACATGCCGATGCCGCCGATGCCGACGAAGTGAATCGGGCCCAACTCTTTCGGCAGTTTCATTCCTAGCTCCGTTTCGTAGCGCCCGTCCGCGCCACGTGGATGATCAGATCGGCGAGACGCTCGGCGGCGTCGGCGACGCCGACCATCTTTGCGGCTTCGGCGCGCGCGCAAAGCTGCGCCGGCGCATTGATGAGGTCACAAAGCCGCCGCGTCAAAAATTCCGGCGTGAAGTCGCTCTGGCGCACGGTTTCCGCGCCGCCCGCCGCTTCGAGAAAAGCGGCGTTCGCCGCCTGATCCTGATCGAGCGCATGCGGCAGCGGCACCAGCATCGCCGGTCGCCCGACGACCGCAAGCTCGGAAACGGTCGACGCGCCGGCGCGGGTGATGACGAAATGCGCCGCAGCGAGCCGCGCCGGAAAATCAGCGAAAAAGGGCGCAATCTCGGCGCCGACCCCGGCGCCGGCGTAGATCGCCTCGACCCGCGCGATATCTTCGGGACGCGCCTGTTGCACGACAGCGACTTTCGCCCGCAGCGCGTCAGGCAGCGCCGCGACGGCCGCCGGCACGATGTCCGCCATGACGCGGGCGCCCTGAGAGCCCCCGGCGACGAGCAGCCGGAAGATTCCATCATCGAACGAAGGATAGGGAGTCTTGGCGGCCTCGAGCACATTGGGACGCACCGGATTGCCGGTGACGACGACCTTGCTTTGCAAGGCCGCGGGCGCGGCGAGAGTCGGCAGGCCGGCGGCGATCCTGTCGACGCGGCCGGCGAGGAAGCGATTGGCCTTGCCCATGATGCCGTTCGCTTCGTGCAAAGCGCTCGGCACGCCGAGATAGGACGCCGCAAGCAAGGGTGGGACGGTCGGGTAGCCGCCGAAACCGATCACCACGGCCGGTTTGACATGGCGCAACAGCGCGGCGGCCTGCGCCGTGCCGATCGCAAGTCGCGCAACCGCCTGGGCCTTGGCCAGCAACGAGCCGCCCCGCGGCGTGCCGGCAGGGATCACATGCATGGCCCGCGCCGGAAAGCCGCCGCCGAAGCGCAGAGCGCGCTCCTCGGTGACGAGCTCCACCGCCAGCCCGCGGGCGGCGAGCGCATGTGCGAGCGCCTCGGCCGGAAAAAGATGGCCGCCGGTGCCGCCGGCGGCGAGGAGAATCGGCGAATCGATCATACCGAGGCTTTTATCACGCGGCGGCGGGCGCGCCCGTCGCGGCGAGCTCACTCAGCACGCGGGACCGCGGCCGCTTCCGCGTGACGGCGAGCAGAAAGCCCATGCCGAGCGACAGCGAAATAAGCGAAGAGCCGCCATAGGAGACGAAGGGCAACGTCATGCCCTTGGCGGGCATAAGATGCACGTTCACCGCCATATTGATGCAGCTCTGCAGGCCAAACAGCATCACGAGGCCCGCAGTCGCAAAACGGCAGAAGGGATCGCTGTTGCGCGCCGCCGAGAACAGCCCCCGCACCACGACGAAGGCGAAGACCGCGGCAAGCGCGATGCAGACAAGAACGCCGAACTCCTCGCCGATGACCGCGAAGATGAAATCGGTGTGGGAGTCGGGCAGGATGCGCTTGATGACTCCTTCGCCTGGGCCTTTGCCGAACCACGATCCGGCGATGAAGCTCTCAAGCGCCGTCTCCGACTGGAAATTCGCGGGCACGCCTGCGACGGGCGGCGGCGGCTCCAGAAAGGATTCGATGCGCGCGTGGACGTGCGGTACGAACTTGTAGGCGAGCAGCGCCGAGACGCCGCCAAGCCCGCCCAATCCGACAACCCAGATCCAGTGCAAGCCGGCCATGAAAAACAGCGCCGCCCAGACAATCGAAACCAGCATCGTCTGGCCAAAATCAGGCTGCAGCATCAGCGGCGCGATCGCGATCGGCAGCAGCAGAAGCGCGATTAGATTGCCTGGAACATCCTTGCGACGCGCCCCTTCGGAAAAGGCCCAGGCGACGAGCACGACGAAGGCGGGCTTCAAGAATTCCGAGGGCTGAACGCCGAAGATCCATCGCTTCGCGCCCTTCACCTCCTGACCGTAGAAGATAGTGGCGAAGACGAGCGCGAGAGAGACGATGAAGATCACCAGCGCCAGTCGGCGCACGTGACGCGGCGAAAGAAACGACGTCGCAATCATCAGGACCAGCGCCGGCAGAAGATAGAGCACCTGCCGGTTGACGAAGTGGAAGGTCGGCAGATGCAGCCGCTCCGCGACGGGCGGGCTGCCGGCCATGGAGAAGACGAGACCGGCGACGATCAGCAGGGCAAGGCTCACGAGCAGCCAGCGATCCACTGTCCACGCCCAGTCGGAGAATAGCGTTCGTTCCGCGCGCGAGATCATATCAGCTCTCCTTTTCGCTCCGCGATCACGGCGGGAAGCCCCTCAACGAGCCCGCGAAACGCATCTCCCCGCGCCTCGAAATTGGCGAACTGGTCATAGGAGGCGCAAGCCGGCGACAGCAGCACGACCGGCTCGGGAGCGTCTTCGGCCAGCGCGTCGAGCGCTGCGCGCGTCGTCGCCACGTCGAGCGTTCCGCACTGTTCGAAAGGCAGCGCGCCTTCCAGGGTGCGCGCAAAATCGCCCGCGGCCTCGCCGATCAGATAGGCTTTGCGTATGCGAGAGAAATGCGGTCGCAGCGGTTCAACGCCGCCCTCTTTCGATCGGCCGCCAAGAATCCAGTAGATATCGGTAAAGCTCACCAGGGCCTTTTCGGCGGCGTCGGCGTTGGTCGCCTTCGAGTCGTTGACGAACAACGCGCGTTCAATGCGTCGAACTTCCTCCATCCGATGCGGCAGGCCGGGGAAGCTCAGCAATCCGCTCAAGATCTCGTCGTCGTCCAATCCGCATTCCCACGCGGCGGCGGCGGCGAAGGCGGCGTTCTGCGCATTATGCGCGCCGCGAAGCGCGCGCGCGCCTTCGAGCGAACCGATCAGCTCCGCCTCCTCGGGCGGATGTCCCTGCTCGCGGAAATAGACGCTTCGATCCTCGACATAAAATCCCCAGTCGAGCGCACGCTTCCCGGAGACCGGCACGACACGCCGCTCGGGGGTCTCGACTTCAGCGAGGCGCGCGCCGATCGCATGGCAATAGGCGTCGTCGACGCCGACCAGAGCCACTTCCGCCGCGGCGACGAGCCGCTCCTTGATGGCGGCGTAATTTTCGATCGTGCCGTGACGGTCGATATGGTCCGGCGTGATGTTGATCAGCACGCCGATGGTCGGCGCCAGCGAGGGCGCGAGATCGATCTGGAACGACGAGCATTCGATAACGTGAATGCGCTCATCGGACGGCGGCTCGAGGTCGAGAATCGGCACGCCGATGTTGCCGCCGAGCTGAACGTCGCGGCCCGCCTCGCGCAAGATGTGCGCGATCAGCGCCGTAGTCGTTGATTTGCCGTTTGTGCCGGTGATGGCGATGAAGGGCGATCCCCCGGCGCGCGCCTCGCGTTCGCGGCAGAACAGTTCGACGTCGCCGATAATCTCGACTCCGGCGGCCTTCGCCGCCTGCACCGTCCAATGCGGCTCGGGATGGGTGAGCGGGACGCCGGGAGAAAGGACGAGCGCATCGAAGCCGCTCCAATCCGCCGCCGCGAGATCCTCGAGCGCTACGCCTTGCGCGACCGCCTTTAGTCGGCCAGCCTCGCCGTCATCCCAGGCGGCGACCTGCGCGCCGCCGGCGATCAGCGCTCGCGCCGTGGCGAGGCCCGAACCGCCGAGGCCAAAAAGCGCGACGCGCTTGCCCTTGAATGTCTCGACCGGCGTCATCGTCACCTCAGCTTCAAGGTCGAGAGGCCCATCAGGGCCAGGACGAAGGCGATGATCCAGAAGCGGATGACGATCTGCGGCTCCTTCCAGCCCTTCTGCTCGAAATGGTGATGGATCGGCGCCATCAGGAAGATGCGCTTGCCGGTGAGCTTGTAATAGACGACCTGGATGATGACCGACGCGCCTTCGATGACGAATAGTCCGCCGACGATGACGAGCACGAACTCCTGCTTCACCGCCACCGCCACGGACCCGACGAGCCCGCCGAGCGCGAGCGAGCCGGTGTCGCCCATGAAGATTTGCGCCGGCGGCGCGTTGAACCACAGAAAGCCAAGTCCGGCGCCAATGAAGGCGGAGCAGACGATCGTCAATTCGCCAACGCCGGAGACGTAATTGACGCCGAGATAGTTCGAAAAGATCGAATTGCCGACGAGATAGGCGAAGATCGCAAAGGCGCCGGCGGCGATCATCGACGGCACGATGGCGAGGCCGTCGAGCCCATCGGTGAGATTGACGCAGTTGCCCGCGGCGACGATGACGAAGGCGCCAAACAGGATGAACAGCGGCCCCAGCGTCGCGACATAGCCCCTCACCATGGGGATGGCGAGCTTCGTCATGTTCTCGCCGCCAGTTTCCATCAGCGCGTAGCAGGCTAGGCCGGCAATCAAAAACTCGAGCGCCAATCGCATCTTGCCTGAGAAGCCGGCGTGCGACTGCTTGGTCACCTTGAGATAATCGTCATAAAAGCCGATGAGGCCGAAGCTGACGGTGACAAAGAGCACGATCCACACATAGGCATTGCGCAGATTCGCCCAAAGCAGCGTCGCCGCGACCAGTCCCGAGACGATCATCAGGCCGCCCATCGTCGGCGTGCCTTTTTTTGTGATGAGATGTGAAGCCGGTCCGTCCTCGCGGATCGGCTGGCCCTTGCCCTGTTTGATGCGCAACGCGGCGATTACGCCCGGTCCGAAGAAAAAGACGAAGAACAGCGCCGTCGCCGCGCCCATAGCGGCGCGAAAAGTGATGTAGCGGAAGATGTTTAGCGGACTGTATAGATAAGAGAAGTCCGCAAGCAGCGTTAGCATCGTCTCTCCTCAGCTCGCCATTTCGCGAGCGAATGCGCTTTTCAAGGCCGAGACGATCCGCGCCATCCGCGAACCATTGGAGCCTTTTACCATCACCACATCGCCAGGACGAACCGCTGCGAGAACGGCCTCTTCCAGCTCCAGCGGCGTCGCCCGATGCGCGGCGCGCATCGAATCAGGCACAGCGTAACTCAAGCGTGACATCAATGGCCCCGAGGTGAACAGCAGATCGACGTTCGCGCCAATGAGGTCCTGAGCGAGCTCGGCGTGCAGTTCGGCCGCCTGAGGCCCGAGCTCCAGCATGTCGCCGAGCACGGCGATGCGCCGGCCCCCGGGGCCTGTGGCGGCGGCGCCGAGCAGCTGCAGCGCCGCCCGCATGGAGGTCGGGTTGGCGTTGTAGCTTTCGTCGATGAGCGTAAACTCGCCGTCTGGCGTCATTATTTTTTGGCGTTGGCCGCGTCCGGAAGGCGGCGTGAATTCGGCGAAGGCCGCCGCAGCTTCTTCCAAATCCACATCGAAAACGACGCCCACAAGCAGCGCCGCGAGCGCGTTCATGGCGATATGCTTGCCTGGCGCGCCGATGCGAAAGCGCAGTCGCCGCTCGAGAATTTCCGCCTCGACCAGCGCGCCTTCGCCGGCGGGCTCGTAAGACAGGAGCCGCGCATGCGCGCCTTCCGTCTCGCCGAAACCAAAGACATGGCTGGCGGTTGGGGCAGCCGCCGCGGCGAGACGCTGGTAAAATCCATCGTCGCGATTGATGATCGCGACGCCGCCGTCGAGCGCGGAAAAGATTTCAGCCTTGGCGTCTGCGATCTTCTCGATCGATCCGAAATATTCGAGGTGAACCGGAGCGATGCGGGTAACGACGGCGACGTGAGGACGCACCTGAGCGACGAGCGCGGCGATCTCGCCCGCGTGATTCATGCCGAGTTCGAACACGCCGAAGCGCGACTCCGCCGGCATGCGCGCAAGCGTCAACGGCACGCCCCAGTGATTATTGTAAGACGCCGTCGATGCATGCGTTTCGCCGAAACGCGACAGCATGAGCCGGATCATGTCTTTCGTCGAGGTCTTGCCGACGGAGCCGGTGACGGCGGCGATGAAGGCGGCGCTTCGTTCGCGCGCCCGCTGTCCAAGCGACTCGAGCGATTGTTGCACGTCTCTAACGATGAACAGCGGCCCGGCGCCGGAAAGCTCAGGCGCATGCGCTTCGTCGATGACCGCCGCCGCCGCGCCTTTCTCAAGCGCCATCCGCACGAAGTCGTGACCATCGCGCGTCTCGCCCTTGATGGCGAAGAACAGATCGCCGGGTTGAAGCGTCCGCGTGTCAATGGAAATGCCGGCGGCTTCGCGCGCAAGACCGCCGCTCGCGCGCGCCCGCAGCGCGCCGACCAGCGCCAATCCCGACCATAACGGCCTCTTGGTCATGGATGATTCTCCTTGAGCGCCTGCGCAATCGCCTCATGATCGGAGAAAGGCAAAACGCGGTCGCCGACGATCTGCCCGGTTTCATGGCCCTTTCCAGCCACGACGAGCGCATCGCCCGCTTCAAGCCCCGCGACGGCCTTGGCGATCGCCGCGCGCCGGTCTCCGATCTCGATGATGTGCGCCGCGCCGCTGCGGGTTCCTTCGAGAATTTCTGCGCGAATGGCGGCGGCGTCCTCGCTGCGCGGATTGTCGTCCGTGACGATCGCGACATCCGCCGCGCGGGCGACGATGTCCCCCATCAGCGGGCGCTTGCCACGATCGCGATCGCCGCCGCACCCGAAGACGACAATCAGGCGTTTTTTTGTCAGCGGCCGTAAAGTGGCGAGCACTTTCTCCAGCGCGTCGGGCTTATGCGCGTAATCTACGAAAATCGGCGCGCCATTACGCTGGCCGACGAGTTCGAGCCGCCCGGGAGCGCCCTTGAGCGCTTCGAGCGCCGCAAAGACCTGCCCCGGGTCATCGCCGCTCGCGATGGCCAGTCCGGCGGCGACGAGCGCGTTCGAGACCTGAAAGGCGCCGGCGAGCGGCAGATCGACCTCATATTCGACGCCCTCATGGGCGAGCCGCAGCGACGTCGCGAGCGCAGACGGCGCCGCCGATAGGAGCCTTATCGTCTCTCCCTTCGAACCGACGCTTAAGATTGTGAGGCCCCTGGCGCGGCAGATTTCGATGACGCGGGACGCAACGTCGCTGTCGGCGTCGATCACCGCCGTCTGGCCAGGGTGCAGCAGCGTTTCGAAGAGCCGCATCTTCGCCGCGAAATACTCCTCCATGCTGGCGTGATGATCGAGGTGGTCGCGCGAGAAATTGGTGAAGCCCGCGACGTCGACGCGCATGCCGTCGAGCCGCCGCTGATCAATCCCCAGCGACGACGCCTCCATGGCGAGATGCGTCACGCCACGTCCGGCAAGTTCGTCCAGCGTTCTGTGGAGTTCGACGGGTCCGGGCGTCGTCAGCGCTCCATAATGCGCGCCGCGAGAATCGACGATTCCGACGGTGCCGAGCGACGCCGCCTCATGTCCAAGCGCGGCCCAGATCTGGCGCAAGAAGGCCACGACCGACGTCTTGCCGCTCGTTCCCGTAACAGCCGCGATTGTCGACGGCTGGCGAGAAAAGAAGCGCGCCGCGGCGAGGGCCAGGGCGCGCCGAACGTCATCGACGACGACGACCGGCAGCGGGCAGTCAGCTCGCCGTTGAGTGACGACGACGCAGGCGCCGCGCGACTTCGCGTCGGCGACATAGGACAGGCCGTCCCCGGCGTGGCCCGGGATGGCGAAAAAGGCAAAGCCGCCGCGCGCCATTCGA
>NZ_JAMRYX010000213.1 GCF_024448135.1 Methylocystis suflitae | reverse complement strand
GTCCGCTCGGCTTCGTTAAGCGCACGGTGAACAGCGTCGGCTCAGCGATCGGCCTCGGGCGCTGAGCCGAGAACGGCTCCATTCGAAACGCCGACGCGCCCCGCGCCGGCGTTTTTTCTTTTTGGCGAATGGAGCGGGCAGTGGCCTTTGCCAAACGCTCTAGCCTGTGACTTTATCCAGCGACGGGGCGGCGCGATCCGTCCCGACGATCCTGGAGAGCTGAAGGCATGGCCAAACCCACCCAAGCTGACGCAGAAGCGGCCGTGCGGGTTCTCATCGAATGGGCGGGAGACGATCCTAGTCGCGAGGGGCTGATCGACACGCCGGAGCGCGTGGCGCGTTCCTATCGCGAGCTTTTCGCTGGCTATGAGACCGATCCGCGCGACTATCTCAAGCGCACCTTCGACGAGGTCGGCGGCTATGACGAGCTCGTGGTCCTCAAGGACATCCGAGTCGTCAGCTTCTGCGAGCATCATATGCTGCCGGTGACGGGCCGCGCGCATGTCGGCTATCTGCCGAACAATCGCGTGGTCGGCATCTCAAAGCTCGCCCGCGTCGTGCATGGTTTCGCGCGAAGGCTGCAGATTCAGGAAAAGCTCACCGCCGAGATCGCCGAGGCGATCCAGGATATTCTGGAGCCGCAGGGCGTCGGCGTCGTCATCGAGGCGGAACACAGCTGCATGACGCTGCGCGGGGTCAACACCACGGGGTCGCTGCTGACGACCAGCCGCCTATTGGGCGTCATCCGCGACGACCCGCGCACCCGCGAGGAATTCCTCGGCATGGTGCACGGGAAGTAAATCGCGCGGAGCTAAGACAGCGTCGTCTTCAGCTCAGCGACGATCGCGTCGCCCATCTCTTTCGTTGAGACGGTCGAGGGCGCGTCGCCCTTGATGTCGGCCGTGCGCAGGCCCTTGGCCAGCACATTGGCGATCGCCGCGTCGATGGCGTCGGCGGCTTTCGGCAGATCGAAGCTGTAACGCAGGGCCATGCCGAGCGAACCGATCATGGCGATCGGATTGGCGATGCCTTTGCCGGCGATGTCGGGCGCCGAGCCGTGGCACGGCTCATACATCGCATGGCGCTTGCCCTTTTCATCCGCGGCGCCGAGCGAGGCCGACGGCAACATGCCGAGCGAGCCGGTGAGCATCGCGGCCTCATCCGACAGCATGTCGCCGAAGAGATTGTCGGTGACGACGACGTCGAACTGCTTGGGCCAGCGCACGAGCTGCATCGCAAGCGCGTCGGCGAGCATATGTTCGAGCGTCACGTCCGAATATTCGCGCTTATGCAGCGCGGTGATGACCTCGCGCCACAGATAGCCCGACTTCATCACATTCGACTTCTCGGAAGAGGTCACCTTGTTCCCGCGCTTGCGCGCCATCTCGAAGGCGACCCGGCCGATGCGCTCGATCTCATAGGTCTCGTAGACCTGCGTGTCGACGGCGCGTTTCTGGCCATTGCCGAGATCGGTGATCTCCTTGGGTTCGCCGAAATAGACGCCGCCCGTCAATTCGCGCACGATCATGATGTCGAGGCCGTCGACGATGTCGCGCTTCAACGAAGAAGCGTCGGCCAGCGCGGCGTAGCAGATCGCCGGGCGCAGATTTGCGAAAAGACCCAGATCCTTGCGCAGGCGCAGCAGGCCGGATTCGGGACGCAACTCATAAGGCACGCCGTCCCATTTCGGCCCGCCGACGGCGGCGAGCAGCACGGCGTCGGCGTCAAGCGCGCGCTTCATGTCATCTTCGCTGATGGCTTGCTTATGCGCGTCATAGGCCGCGCCGCCGACGAGTCCCCGCTCGACCTCGAAGCTTGCGACGCCCGCTTCGTTCAGAAGGGCGAGAACTTTTTCGGCCTCGGCGGAAATTTCCGGACCGATGCCGTCGCCCGGCAGGAGCAGAAGCTTGTAAGCGGCCATGAATGCCTCGTCGTCGGCGTTGAACTCGCGTCGTCAATAGAGCGCGCGACAAGGCGACGCAACCGCGCGAAATCTCTTTAGGTCGTGCGACAATTCGCCCGCCGCGCCGCCCTTGCCGCAGCGCGTTAAGCCGTGCAGCTTGAAAAATGTCAAACGCAAGGGGGCTTCGCGCGAGACGCGTCAATCAACGAGCGACGTCGGCGAGAAGCGATGCGCAGGCTGTGCGCAGTTGGGAGACGCAAAGATGAAGAGCTATAGAACCATCGTGCATATCATGGCGCTTAGCCTGTTCGGCGCCCTCGCCGGCGCCGCGCCCGCCAACGCCTTCTGCCTCGTCAATTGCGAGCCCAAGCCCGACGACGCGAAGAAGGTCTTCGAAAATCTCATCAAGAAGAAATTCGACAAGGACGCGGTGATCGAGGACTTCAAAGTCACGCGCTTCTGGCCGCTCGACGTGGAAGGGGCCGGTCACGCCGGCTATGAGTTCTACTACACCGCGAAGGTGCGCTTCCCGAACGGCGCCAATCTCGAATGCAAGCCGGAGGGCGGCGCGGTGAAGCCCGGCTGTTCGGACAATACGAGCTATTATTCGACGACGATCCAGAACCAGATGATCAAGGACAAGCAATATATCGAGCCGGGCAAGGTCATCGAGTTCAAGGACGAGACCCGCTTCGACGAAGAAGGCTCGAAGTGGAAGGGCCAGGACGGCAATTTTTATTGAGCCGCGTCCACGACGCTGACGATCGCGAGCTGCGAGGCTCGCGATTCTTCGTTTAGATGGCTGATCGCAGGGTCTTATCCCCTTCCTTGCGCGTGACGCTTGGTGTAAAAGGCCGCCCAACGGATTGCGCGTCGAGCGCGGCTCAGGCGCGGCTGGAAGGGTGCACATGCAGCAGGTCATTATCGCGATCCACCTGATGGTGGTCACGGCGCTCGTCATTCTGGTGCTTTATCAAAAGTCGGAGGGCGGCGCGCTCGGCATGGGCGGCGGCAGCGGCGTTTTCACCGGCCGCGGCCAGGCCAATGCGCTCACCCGCGCCACGGGCATTCTCGCGACGATCTTCTTCATCACCAGCATCGCGCTGACCGTGCTGCCGGCCTGGGAGCGGCGCAGCGAGGGCGGCGACGATTGGACCAAGGCGCTTGATCCAGGATCGATCCAGATCAAGCAGCTTCCCAAGACCGAAGGCAAGGGCGAGCAGGCTGCGCCGGAAAAAGCGCCTGAGCCCGGCAAGGACAGCATTTTCGA